>JBJOHD010000268.1:0-13825 GCA_046047875.1 Pseudomonadota bacterium
TTTCATCGATCCGTACCACGATTTTCGAGATCCCGCGGGAACCCAGAGCACGTTACGGAGAGGGGTTGATTTAGGAGCAAGATAGCGCACCACCCTTTCGGGGAATCCTCGGTTTACTGAGGAGCCTCGCGGAACGGGCAAGGTCAGAAAAACTTCTTCAAAAACACCCGATTTCAGCCATGCTCGCGGGCTCCTGTAACTAGAGTGGGTTGGCTCGCTTTTTTCCTCGATTAAAAACTATATAGGTTATTGGATACTATAGGTTTTTTACAGCTAGGCCCAGGGTGCAATTTGATTTTAAAACACCTTTAGTAGCGTCCGGTTTTAGCGTACTATCTCGGCCTCCTCACACGGAGAGCGGATGTTTATCGTTGTACCCGTCGGTTTTGAAATCGACGACGATAAAATGTTTCTTTTTCGAGCGGCGTTTCTCTCGCCCCCGTCCCGTGCGGCTATCGTTCGACCGAGGAGGGCTTGATGCTTCGTCAGACCCTCAAGCACCAACTCGACAAACCAGCCGAGGCGAGCGATCCCTTTGCGGGGGTCGGGTGCCGTCCCCTCGGAGCGCTCGATAGTGAAGCGTCCTTCGCTGCCGCCCAAATGGATAGCGCTCAGCTGCCCCCGGTGGATCCCGCGAGCACCGGAGTCGCCTCGACGCAAGAGCTTCTAAAACATCTTGGTCATACGATTCGCAATCGGGTTGTTCCGTGGGAGAAGAATATCGTTGACCTGTTTACGGTGCTTCGCAGTCTCCGCGAGGGAGATGGTACGTTTCTCACTTCAGCGCTCGAACCTGACGGCAGCTATCGCTACACCGACCCGGTTCATGGGATGCGGACGCTTCCGCCGTGGCTGCTGCACATGATCGACACCGCCCCCTTCATTCGGCTCGCAGGAGTCGGCCAGCAAACCGCGGCGATGACCGAGCGGGGGCAGGGCATCTCCTACAGCCGTTGCACGCACTCGATAGGCGCGGCGATCCTTGCTATGGATGCAGCGGAGAGACTCGGCTTTGATGAGGGCGAGAAACGGTTGGTAACGGCTCTCGCTCTTTACCACGATGCTCGACATGCGCCCTTCTCCCACATCTTCGACCACGAAATTATTTTCGGAAAGGTATTCGACCACGACGAACGAGCCATCGACTTTTTGCGGGCCCCCGATGTTGCAAGCGCATTTTCTCATGTGGGTCTCGCGTCGGATGAAATCGCCTCGATCCTGAAAGATCCAAACGCCACCCCGTATGGCTATCTTGCAAAGGTCCTGCTCGATCGAGTGGATTACGTTCAACGCGATGCGATATACTCAGGGCTATTCGACGAGCACGAAACTACGATCATAAAAAAGGCCGCGAATTCACTTCTCGAAAACGTGATCTTTGATCGCACCCGCAATCGGATCGTGTTCGCTGCCGACTCGGTGGAGGTGCTTGAGGAATTTGTTACCTGTCGTTCCGAGACATTTCGGCGTACCGCCTTCGATCCCGCCACGCAAGCATGCAACGCCTACCTCCGGCGGGGGCTCGATCGGGTAAAGCGAAACTTCCCCTCGGAGCAGGTCGCCCAAGTGTTCCTCGAAACATCAACCTACATGCTCGACGATGAGCTCTTAAGTTATTTCTCCGATAGAGAACAGGAGATGCTGCGCCGGGGCGGCTTTGAGCGAAATATCGCCTCGCTCGTCGTTATTCGCGCTGATGATATGACGCCGAAGGGTATGGCCGAGCTTCGCGTGAAGCATATGCACGAGACCCTGCCGTTCATCTGCGGCGGTCGGTTCTATCGAGACTTCGATCCGCTCGTCGTTCGGGTCCCCCGAATACCCCCCTCGATGAGCTTCACCGTTCGGGATACCGACCTCTCAACACGGGTTATTGAGATAAATCCCTCGACGCAGACGTCCCTGAACAGCGAGTACGGCTATCGTGAGATACGTATCTGCTGTAACCGGGGAGATCCGACCGAGCTTAAACACGGTCAGGAGCGCATCATCAACTGGTTCAAAAAAATGGGCTACATTACCGAGGCTGCGCAGCCCGCAGTGGGTGTCGATGACCTTCTTCGCCCCCGCTAGATATCGGTGAGCCCATCATAGAGGCTGCGAGCAAACTCCGGCAGGGTTTCGTCCCGAGACCCCATACTCACCACCACATCTCCCGCATGAACGGTCTCAGCAACACTCCTCACGACATCGACCCGGTTTTCCACGTAGCGTGCATTAATCCCCCGTGCTGTGACTCCGGTCACGATATCTCTCCCCGATATATCAGAGGGAAGCTCAACAACTTTCCCCTCAACAAGGTTGGCTGAGCCTCCCGCATAATAAATCGCGGGGACAAACAAGCGGTCATCTTTCCGGAGACACTCAGCAAAGGTATCGATATACCCATTCAGCATCATCTTGGTCGGTTGAAATCCGTGAGGCTGGAATATCACTATGAGCCGCGTCCCCTCACCGCGAAGGGTCTCAAGAGTTGCGCGGATCTTGCCGGGATTCGACGCAAAATCATCAAAAACCTTGATACCGCTCGCCTCTCCGATAAGCTCGAGTCGTCGCCGCATCCCCCGAAAAGAGCGCAGCGCCTCCGCCGCCTGAGCACGGTCGAGTCCCAGAAGCTTCACCGCTCCTAACGTCGCCAGAGCGTTCGCAACATTATGCTCCCCTCGAATCGCGAGGGGGCCACCGAGTTCACGCGGAGTAATATCAGCAGCCCCTCCACTCGCGGCAAAGGTAATGTGCTGCCGGGCAAGACCCCGAAGTTTCATCGATACCGGGCAGTCGGCATTCAGAACCACACCGCCGGTTGCCCGCGAGATGAACGCTCCGAAAATCCGCTCGAGCTCGGGGAGTTCGAAATGATCGAGAGATATGTTGGTAAGAACCGCGACCTCAGTCGAGCACAGCCCTACCACATCGTTCAGCCCATCGCTCTCATCGGCCTCGAAAACTGCGCGCTCGCCTCCGGCCCGAAAACTTGAATCAAAATCGATCATCTCAGCGCCGTTAAGGATGGTCGGATTTACACCGAGCCGGTCGAGCACGAAGCCAAGCATTCCGGTCGTCGTTGATTTTCCACTGGTGCCCGCGACCGCCACGTTCCGGGTAGCGGAGAAAACGTTCGCCATAAGCTCGGGCCTTCTCACGACACTTAATCCGAGCTCTTGAGCGCGGCGAATGTCAGGTATCGAGTCCTCGACAGCTCGCGTAACGACAAACGTGGCGATCTCGGCGGTTACCCCCGAACCATCTTGAGGAAGGAGTCGAATCCCTTCACGCTGCAGCTGGGAAAAAAAAGGGGTATTTCGCCCCGCATCGCACGAGCGATCGGAGCCGAGCACTACAGCGCCCCGCGCCGCAAGCAGACGAGCCAGGGGACTCATCCCGGCACCCCCCACTCCACAGAAATAGAACGGCCCTCTCATGGATCGATGATACGCCCCCGAGAGCTCGGGTGTAAAGCCGGTAGGGGCTTTCGAGTCTACGCGAGTCGGGGCGCTCGGATACCTTCAAGCGCTGCAGCGCCGTGAACGGAGCGATTATCCAGGTAATGGCGGGAGATCTTCGCAACCCGCTCAGTAGCTGCACCATCGTGCAGGTGGTGTACCGGAAGCTCCAAGATGTGGTCACGCCATGGCGCCACTTCGACAGCGAGCTCCTTGGGGCAGGCTGAGTGAGGTTGACTCCAAAGATTAATGCTTCCGATCCCCCGCGCGGCAAGCTCACGCTGAGCCGCCTCTTTATTCGACACTACGATCGGATAAAACAGCGGACTGGCTCCGACGGGAACATTATCGAACCTCAGGGGCGAGTACCGCCGAAGCTCGCGGTGAAGGATCTCGAAATTTGCTCGACGCCGCGCGACGATCGTCGCGGGACTTTCAAGTCCCATCAAAGGCTCAACTATCCGCGAAATGCCATATTCCATCATCCGCTTATCCCATACCACCCCCCCAGATTCGATCGTCGTTCCGCGCTCCCACCCGAGTGGGCGGCGCAGCCTGCGGAGAAGCTGCCGGGTTCGCCGAAGCGGACTCCCATTTCCCACCGACTTCAGGTGTTCAAAGACCAGATCCAGGGTTTGGTTAAAGGTCGCAGCCGCCGGGGGCGGGGGTAATCGTCGTAGATTCGCTCGCTCGCGCAGAACCACGTACCCTCCGTGAGGAAGTGGCACCGTTTTGTAGACCGAGAAAAAAGAGAGATCCCCCAGCTGTCCGAGCGGGATATCTCCCGAGGAGCTAAAGAGGGCAAGGGCGCAATCCTCAATCAGCTTGAGATTTTTTTCGTCGCAAAACTTCCGAATTCTCTCGATGGGCTGCGGAAGTCCAAAATAATGGATCACATAGAGGGCAGCTGTCTGAGGAGTAATCTTTCTCTCGATATCGTCGAAATCGATCTCAAACGTCTCACGAAGACGATAAAACTTTAACTTAAACCCCACGCGAAGCAGGGTATCGATTTCGGTTCCCTGAAAATATGCGGGGACAAGGATAGTCGCTCCCGGCTTTAGAGCTAGATGCCGTAGCCCCTCGGCGAGCGCCACCCGCCCACTAAAGGCCCAGCCCCCGGCTGGTGCCGAGAAGGGGAAGGTTTCACGCCATCGTCCGTCACTCCCCCCGAGCACCCTCCGCGGCGGCAGACTCAAGAGCGCCGAGAGATACGGCCGGTGATTTGCATACTCCATATTTACTCCTATAATCCGGAAGACGCGGACTCAGACGAAAGCTCGATCTGACCATCTCGTGAGGGGGTACCAGCGACGCCCCGGCCGCCCCGCCAGCGCCGAATCAGTTGACCGAACCCAACGAGCGTCTCTCCGGCGAGAGTGGGTGCGCCAACAACAAGCGAGCTGACCGAGCGGGACTCCGCCCAAAAATACCCGTGAATCGAGTCCGGTGAGGGGATCGTGCAGGAGTCGATGAAACGAAGGTCCCCGCGCTCGAAGAAATCGCGTAAAATCTCTATCTCGAGAAGTCCCCCCGGCGAGAGTTTGGCGTACCGCTCATCGTATGCAATCTTAAATGCGAATCCAGCTCCACCGGTGATTAGGTCGAACCGCATCGCGACCGGAGTCTGCCCGGCGCTTAATCGATAAGCCCGAACTTTTTTTCGCCCCGCCCCCCGCCTCACAAGGGTACGAAAGAATATCCCCTCATTCATGCGAAGCTTCATCGCCGAGCCCTCTCTGCCCTTCCATCCCCGCGCCTCAAGATCGATAAAATCGTCCGCCCAAGCGGCGAGGAGCGCCTCATCATCGGTAACCTGGAAGGAAATCGGGCCAACCTCGGCGAGCAGCTCCCGCTTCCGGTTGAATTGGCGCTGACGTTTTTTGCGAAGTGCAATGTCGAGATACTTCTCGGCTGATACGACAGGCGCGAGCAGCGGCCGACTCAGGTACGATTCAACTTCGCATCGGCGGCGGCGCTGACGAATCGCCGATGCGAGGCCGCGATACACCGATCCGTCTCCGCTCATGCCCCGAAGCTGGAGCAACGGAGAATTTCGACCGGCCCAACTGAGGAATCCATCCCATCCCGCCTCCTCAGCACCCCGACGGAGGAGGGGTGTGGAGAGAAAACAATGCATATGGCGCCACAACCCTCGGAAAGGGATCGGTAGATGGTGGTACCCCATCCCACGTTCAAGGGGGAATACCCCCACGAGCTCGGTCTTTTTCGCATCTCGCCACACAAACAGAACCGAGGGAGACCCCCCACCTCCGAGATAGTTCAGCGCCGGCAAAATCGCCCACGGCTCGTAAAATGGATTTGGCTCGGCAGCCTCAGCGGCAAGCGCCTGCCACGGCTCAATGAGCAGCTCCATTGAGCGGGGATCTTTCAATTCAACGAACTCCACGGGGGGAGGATCGTCGAGGGCAGCATCTCCGTCTATGACGGGAGTCAATCCGCACATCCCTCGTGACAGGTTTACGAGGGCCCGCATCTCACCCTTGAAGGTCCGCAGAATCTCGATATACCTTAGAGGTGATTAACCCGTTGGCCATCGCGCTATGAAACCTCAATACCTCTTCCCTCTCGCCTCACTTATTCTCGCGGGGTGCTCTTTCTACCCAACCAACAGGAGCGTCGGCACACCGTTCTGCGCCGCGGGAGAGGGCGAGGTCTACGAATTAGCAGTATACCGGGTCGCTTCAGCAGAGCCGGCGGCGATAGCTGCGGTGCAGCACGATCTGCGAACGAGGCTCGGTCGGTATCCGGGATTCCGCTGCGCGCTCCCCCTTTCAGGCCATGGGGACAACGCCTCGCGCGCTGACCTTATCGTTTGGCGAAGCGTAAATGACGCACAAAAAGCCGCTGTTGATATCGCGCAGAGCGCCGAGAGATCCCCTCTCGATAAGCTCAGCCCCACCATCGAAATTCGTGGATTTTTTGATGGGGCAGCGCGGTAACAGGAGCGATCATCCCCGCTGCGGAGGGACGCCCCGGCCTCGGGTGGAGGACGCGGAGCCTACTGCTCGACCGAAAAGTTAGAAAAATCACCCGCGAGCGGCTCATCGAAGCACTGCACCTCGGTCACTCGCGCCCGAGATGGGCCACGATTCACGAGTGCAGCGAACTGTTGGAGAGTCTCCATTTCGCCCTCGCAGTAAATCTCTACCTGGCCCGCGGGGAGATTCCTGACCGTGCCCAACACCCCTAAATCAGCCGCAGTGCGGGCGGTCCACGCCCGGAAACCGACTCCCTGCACGAGGCCCGATACGAGGATCCTCTGACGGCACCTCGTCACGGACACAACTCGATCTGATGACGGGCAAGCTCCACCATAACAGCGTTCATCGCCGCATCCACCTCAGTGTGAGCCAGGGTTCGTTCACGACTCTTAAAGGTCAAGCGATAGGTCACCCGGCGGAAACTCTCCTCCGGTTTATGGAAATTATCGACGATTTGAATATCGGAGAGGTTCTCAGCTTTTACTCCACCAACGATTCGAAGGACATTCCCCGCCAAATCACGGAGAGCAACCTTCAGGGTAAGGTCACGCCGCACCGCAGGAAAGTCCCCGGGAAGGGTCAACTCACTCGGCGGCGCGATCTTGAGGAGCTTTGCTGCCTCAAGCTCGGCATAAAACATATCGCCGCTTAGATCGAGTTTATCGCGGAGTACAGGGTGGACCACGCCGAAAACGCCGAGCTCGATACGTCCCCAACGGAGCGCACCCTGATACCCCGGATGAAAAAAGGGATGCTTCGACTCGACAACGGTAAGCACACCTCCCAGGCCCTTTACGAGCGATTCCAAAACCCCCCGGAAAAGGTAGGCGACCGACTCCAGGGATTCGGGCCTCCGCCATTCGTGATCGTTCCACCGACCGGCAACGATAAGTGAGAGCACATCACGCTCATATTCGTACGCCTCCCCTTTCAGGGCGGGCAGCCCGAAGATACGGCCGAACTCATACGCTTTCACCGCTGGAACACCCCGGCGCAAATTCGTCTCCGCCATCTGACACAGCGCCACAAGGTTAGTCACCTTCATGTGAGAGTAGGCTGAGTCCACCGAGTTCTTGAGCGTGATGTGACGGCTCATGACACCGGGGTCGAGCTTGCCGAGCATCTCCGCGATTTCGCGGGGATACATTCCCTTGGTGATAACCTCGAAGAATCCGTTACCGATGAGGAGGGGCTCAACCGTTGAGAGGAGGCGTTCACCGTCGTTGAGCTCCGGCTGTTCGTAGTCGAGAGGGGGTAGATCGAGCTTGATCTTGTTCAGACCGTGGACTCGGGCGAACTCCTCAACCAGGTCTTCGGCGTTCCGAATATCCCACAGCCGCCACGACGGCACCGTCACCATGAATTCCTTGTCTGCTCCCCTCTCTCCGGCTACCCCCTCTAACGAGAAACCGAGATGCTTTAAGCGGGTGGTGACTTCAACCTCGTTGAGACGAGGGGAGTTTAGCTGGCGCCGGATTTCAGCTGTGCGGAGGAGCACCCGACGTCGCTCGACCGGCGCACCCTCGAGATAGGTAAGCCCCACGGTATGCCCACTCGTCGCATCTTGAGTTACCCCGCCGGTTCCCTCGGCGAGAAAGGCGAGACGTTTGAGCGCGGTCATTACCAGCTCCCGATCGACTCCGCGCTCGAAAGCGTGGGAGGCATCGGTTGAAAGTCCCATCGCCCGGGCGGTCAGACGCACCGCCACCGGATCAAAGGTCGCTGATTCGATCAGCACCTTCGTTGTCTCCGGAGTCACCATCGAGTTAGCGCACCCGATGACTCCCGCCACAGCGATTATCTTTCGCTTGTCTTTTATAACGATCGAGCCGCTCGGAACGGTATAAGATTTCCCGTCAAGCGCTTCGATCTGCTCCGGCGCTGTGGTGAGATCAACCACGATCTCTCCCTCGACCTTATCTCGGTCGAATGCATGCATCGGCTGACCGAGCTCCTGCTGGATGTAGTTCAGAAGATGCACAATTGCGTGACGATCAGCGGAAGGCTCGCTTAAGACCTGCGCTGCATCTTTTCGAAGCCCCATATTCCGGGGCAGATTCATCTCCAGGAGGGCATAGCGGAGACACTTCTCCGTCGCCACCCGAACGGGCAGCGAGGTCTTTCGCGAGCTGAGCTCACTTGCCATCGCTGGAACTTTGATGGAAATCAGGCGCCGCGCGGATATCTCCCGGGCGATCCCCAGGGCAGAGAGGTGATCCCCTCTGTTTGCGAGGGTCTCGATCGTAAACACGGCGCTCGTACCCTCACCCTCGATATTTTTCACCTCAAGACCGAGATCGTCGAGCAGGTGCCGGATCTCCTTGAGATCGGTCGACGGCAGATCAATCACCCTCTCAAGCAGCGCGCGGTGTAACTTCATACCTCCCCCCGAAGAATCCGCAGGTCGTTCTCGTACACCATCTTGAGGGTCGGCACACCGAGAAGTTGCGCAGCGAGGCGCGACGTACCGAGCCCAAAGGCGAAACCTGAAACCTTGTCAGGATCGTACTTAAATTCAAGCAAAACGTTCCGATGGATCATCCCCGAACCGGCGATGGTGAGCCATCCGGAGCGACCGCACAAAGAACACCCCTCTCCCTTACAGGCAGCGCACTCGATCTGCACCCCAAGACTTGGCTCGGTGTAGGGATAGAATTTCGGCACGAACCTTACCTTGGTGCGTTTCCCGTAAATCGCCTTAAGAATATGATTGATAAGCCCCATCAGATTTGCAACCGTGAGGCCCTCTTCAAGCCATACCAGCTCAAACTGGTGAAACATCGCCTGGTGCGAAGCGTCTTCGGTCTCGTTGCGGTACACCCGACCGAACGACGCTACCTTTACCGGCAGCTCTCCTTTCTGAAGCTCACGAGCTTGCACCGAGGTCGTATGGGTCCGAAGCATATGGGCGTGTTCGGTGTAGAAGGTGTCCTGCATGTCCCGGGCGGGATGGTGCTTCGGAGTATTGAGCGCGTCGAAGCAATAGTACTCGGTCTCGATCTCCGGACCTTGCACCGAAGCGAAGCCGAACGGCTTGAGGACAGCGGCGATCCGCCGTTCCACCGCGGTAATAGCATGCACTCGACCGACACCGGTCGTTATCCCTGGAAGCGAGAGGTCGAAGTATTGGCTGCCAAGCTCCCGGGCTAAAGCCTCACCAGCGAAGGACTCCTCCCGCTCGGAGATAAAGCGCTCTGCCGCATCACGCAGCTCGTTAAGTTTCCCAGCTATCCGGGGCTTATCATCGGGCGCAACATCTTTAAGACCCTTGTAGAGAGCCTTAATGGTGCCCTCTTTACCCAGCCAATCTCGCTTTAGAGGCTCGAGATCGGCGGGAGCGGCGACCCGGGAGAACGCTCCTTTGAGCTCCTCAATAAGCGAGTCGAAGTTCACCTCGTATAGATTCATCGGTGTGGTCCTTTGGGCAACCGTCACAGTGTAAGCGCCTTGGAGCATAGCACTCCGAGGCCGGGGGGTCGACCGGTAAGGGAAGCAAGAAAGATAGTTTTTAACGGCGTTACCGTCCGCGGCGAACGGGGGAAGTCTATCCCGCCCCCAGAGATGCAAAAGAGCCCTCGAGGGGCTCCTTGCGTGACGATACTCGCCCCTGAAGCTACCGCCTCTTGAGACCCTGAATCGGTCCGGGCACCATGAGAACTTTGTTTACTCCCTGGACGTAGATCGTCGAGTAGTACGTTCCGCCGCGCGGAAGCTTGCTGGTGTCGACCTTAGCCGAGTATCGATTTACCCCGGCTCTCTTCAACGGAAACATCTCCATATAGAAACCTTTAATTCTCCGTCCGGTGCGGAGGTCCCGATATCGCAGCTTCTTTTTGGAGGAGACTATGAGTGCGGCAACGGTTTTCTTAGCCGTTGAGGCAGCCGCGAGACCCGCCCCGCTCGTTCCTCCGGTTTGACCTGTGCTGCCCAGTGCGTTCGGATTAATCGTTACGCCGACGTTCGCTACCCCGTTCGAGTTCATCGAGGAGCTTGAGGCCACCGAGGCCCCCGCCATCGCGGCCCCCACGCCGCCCCCCGCCTGGAACGTCTCACAGATCTGCAGACTCCAGTCCACGAGCTTACGGAGATTCGGGAGCTGGAATTCGATCTGGCCAAGCAGGCCCATGATCGTGTCGATTTTTCCTAAAAGTCCCCCGATGATGTCAGGCACCGATAACGTCGGCAGCTGCGGGGTTTGGACGTTGATCATACAGCTAAAGACGCTGCTAAAATCAACGCCGGCAAGAAGGTTCGACAGACTCGGGAACTGGCCGAGGATACCGCTCACGCATCCTGCCATGTTCGAGAACATGCCGCTCAAGTTCGGCAAGGCGGTGAAGCAGCTAAAAAGTCCATTCACCGCAGGAAGCTCGATTCCGCCGAAGTTGATATTCGGCAAATTACATCCCTGCATCTCGAACGGATTGAACTCAAAATTCAATATCGAATCGAGGTCGATGACAAATCCCTGAATGCTTCCAAGCTCGACAAAGATATCGTTAAGGACATCAAAGATATTTGTGTTCAGTCCACTCGTGCAGGCAAAGGTCCAGTACTCCGCGACCGTTCCGTACGACTGCGCCTCCGACTTCGCTGGCGCCGATATGAGGATGCAAACCGCGAGGACGAGGGAGCGAATGAATGCAAACATACTTTTCATAGCTGTGACCTAAAACCTCCGCTCCCAAAATAAGGGGCGTGACACCGCGCAAGGACGGTCGTATGAAGGGTTATGCAGGGGGGCCCGAAGGAAGTGACCTAACGAGGTCAGATTTTTTCGTAGACCACCGCGCCCAAAACTTCTGTCTTTTCGTTATCTTATGGCGGGCGCCCCGTATTTAAGGGGTCAACGAGTGGTTCAAATGGCGGCTCAAAATCGGTTCGTATATAAACTCAAGGCATGTTTCCTCGACTTCTAGCGCTAACCATATTTCTGACCCTTTCGATCTGCAGTGGGACCGCGGCTCAAACTGAGTCTCTCGGTACAGGTGCGAGCCCCCCACCGATCTCGTTTAGCGGCCTTCGCGAAGAGGTGCGAAGAGCTGACGCGATCGTGCGCTTCGCCGTGCAGTCGGTTCGGTTTAAACGGGCGCCAGCCGATTGGAAGAGGACCGACCCGATCACTCCGGAGATCGCGGCCGAATGTGTTGGGGTCGTGCGGACGGTGTATAAAGGGAGCGCCCTTCGGTCGGGAGAGGAGGTCAAGCTCTCAGTTCCGCTCCAACAGTTTGTCGAGTACTATCGCGACTCGCTCTTGAAATCGGGAAGACTATTCTTTGATGGTTCGATACCCGACGAGGGCAACGATCGGATTTTTTTTCTGAAGGTATCGGACAATCGATTCGAAGTTTTCAACTCAACTCGAGTTTTTTTTGATTGGGTAATCGACTCTGATTCCCTTTTCCGCCGTTACGCTGAGCTTTCGTGGAGCTCCCCCGGTGACACCGCAGCCGCCCTGGTAAAACTTCTTGTTCGAATACTTCTTAGCGACCCGGCACGAGGCGATCCATACGGAGTTCGCGCGGTGATTCTTGACGATTGGCAGCGTTATCGCCGCTCCCTTGCCCCGGACTCCGGACTCGCCAAACTCGTAACTCTGGTGGTGCCCGATATGGTGACAACGGCTCGCTATGCTGGCGAGGGTGCACCGCTGCCGATCGTCATCGCCCTGGCTCCACTCCTCACCGATGAGGCACGCCGGGAGGTCGTCGGCGCCCTTCTCCGTCTCAACACAGCACTTGATATTCCGAGCAGTGACGAGGCAAAGGAAAGACGGCGTAAAACGCTGAGTGCGTCCCTCCCGGTCATGCTTGAACTTGTCATGCATCCAGCTCGGGACGCAGCGACCGGTGTCGATCGAGAGACCGTCCTCGCCGACGCTCGGGAGTTCGCCGGCGAGGCCGCCCAACACACCGATCCGAGCTGGGAGGAATGGGTTCAGCAGCTCGGGGAAAAGGCGCGGGAGGCCGATAAGAGCCGCGAGGAGCAGGCGGATATTACCTCGATGACCATCGCCGCAAGCGACGTGGTGCTCGCAGAGCGATCTTCGGAGAAGGTGGGGAACGAATACCATCTAGTTCTCTTCAAGGTCCTGCGCTGGATCAAGAGTTCCACACCGAGCAACAGCGCTCCACAGTCCGGGTTCATCTATGTGCGAATAACTCCCGAAACGAAACGACTGCTCCCACGAATCAAGTCTCCTCAAGGAGGGCCTGCTCAGGTGATGGTGTTTTTAAACGCCGTACCGGATAGCGTCGTAAAGACATGGCCGTTTCGGGGTCAGCAATTGAGCACGATAGATCCCCGTCGATTCGAGATATCGAACCACGAGAACGGAGTCGTCTCAGTGGGGAACGACAAGTCGGGCACTCAGTAAAAAATCCGGTTCAGGGGGTGAAAATCGCAGCCAAGTCTGCTAGCCTCGAGCAAGTATGGCTCAAATTCCTGACTTTCCCATTCCGCATCGGGAACTCCAGGTCGATCTCTCGATCGAATCTTTCGCTCAGATACAGGCACCCATCCCCTTGCCGCGCGAGATCGAGGCCTCCCTCGCCCGGGCTGCCAGCTTAGTCGACTCAGGAAAGGTAAGAGCAGCTGACCACGAACTCCAACTTATTGAGGAACGGCTCGCCGGCAAGCTCGGTGAACTTGCGATCCCGATCGCTGGCGTACGGGCGGGGCTTCACCTCTCACGCGGAGACCACATCGAGAGCGAGCGACTCATCCTCGACACCCTCGCTATCTCCTCGCGGAGCGGTGCTCCCGCTCCGAACCTCCTCGCGAGTCTGCTGAACAACCTCGGAGTGATTGCACATCGTTATTACAACAAGCCGGTGGCAGCCGAGGAGCGGATTTATCAAGCGATAGCCACTCTCGAGTCTGCAGGGGACGAGCATGCGTCACGGCTCGCGATATACAATCGCAATCTGGGAATCGTGCGAGATGCCCTCGGTGATTTCGATGGCGCGGCGGCCGCGTATCGCCGGGCGCTTCTCATCATCCGCGATGATCCGGTTGTCGGACTAAATATATCGGAGAACCTCGCCAAAAATCGCGAGCAGTGCGGGGAGTTTACTGAGGCTGAAAGCTATCTCGAAGCCGCTTTTCTCAATCTACGATCGTGGCGTGAGGATTATCCACGGCTTTTCATGCGAGCGTGCGATGATCTGGCTCTCCTTCTCCTTAAGAAGGGGGATTTCCCGAACCTCAAAGGGGTTGCCCGCCAACATGCGACCGTGTGCATGGCTGAGCTTCCCCCAACCGAGTGGTGGCGAGCCATCCAGCCCCTCACCTTCGTTGCGTTGTCGCAATGGATGGTAGATGAGGTGTTCGATGCGGGCAGTACCTTACGTCATATCGCCTCGCTCCAACGCCAGA
>JBJOHD010000269.1:0-7402 GCA_046047875.1 Pseudomonadota bacterium
TCGACTCAGACATCACAGTCTCCTCTAATTTCCAAACTCTTTATTTTATTGAGTATAACGCGCGCTACTGTAGCAACGGGGGGATGAAAAGTAAAGTAGTGGGGCCGAAGAGTTAACTCCCCGGGAGGGAAAACAAGCTAAGCGAATCTAGACACTTACAACTTTAGCAGCGCCCGAAATTCCGCCTCACCTAAAACCGGAACGCCGAGCTCCTGCGCTTTTTCAAGCTTCGATCCGGGCTCGCTCCCCGCCACCACAAACGCGGTATTTTTGCTCACCGAGCCGGAGACCTTTCCGGCGCGCGCCATGATCGCCGCCTCCGCCTCCTTCCGCGACATCCCCTCGAGGGTGCCGGTCACGACGAACGTTTTCCCCGCGAGGTCCTCACTCACCGCCTCCTCTGGGGCGCTCAGGGTGAACCCGTACGAGAGGAGTCGGCGCACCATCGCCGCCTCGTCGTCGCGCTTTAAAAACTCCGCTACGGAGCGTGCGGTCTCAGGGCCGATCTCCTCCACTCCAAGAAGCTCCTCCTCGGTGAGGGTCAGAAACCGTTCGATCGAACGGGTGTGGCGCGCGAGAGCCAGCGCGGTGCGCTCCCCCACATGGCGTATGCCGAGGGCGAAGATTAATTTATTGAGGGGCAGTTTTTTACTTTTCTCGATCGCCTCGATGAGGTTCTGACTTGAGAGCTCACCCATCCGCGGCAACGCCTCGAGCCGCTCTGTGGTGAGGGTGTAGATGTCGGCGACCGAATTGATGAGGCTATGCTCTAAAAGAAGCTCGACCATCTTGTCGCCGAGTCCGCGGATGTCAGCGCCGTTACGCGACGCGTAGTGGAGGATGCGCTGCCCGATCTGGGCGGGGCAGCGGGGATTGGGGCACCGCGTGACCGCTTCGCCCACGGGGCGCTCGACCGGGGTGCCGCACTCGGGGCATTCGTTCGGAAAGGTGAACTCCCGCTCATCCCCGGTGCGAGCGGCGGGGACGTTGGCGACGACCGCGGGGATCACATCGCCTTGGCGGCGCACCACGACGGTGTCCCCGATCATCAGTCCTTTTCGGCGAATCTCATCCTCGTTATGCAGGGTGGCGCGGGACACAACGACCCCACTCACCGTCACCGGCTTTAACACCGCTACCGGAGTAAGCGCTCCGGTGCGGCCCACCTGCACGATGATGTCGAGGAGTTTGGTGTTTTCCTCAACCGGGGGGAACTTCGCCGCGATCGCCCACCGGGGGGAGCGCTGCCGAAATCCGAGCCGCTCCTGAAGGGCGATGGCGTCGACTTTCATCACGATGCCGTCGACCTCGAACGGAAGTGTGGCGCGCGCGGCTCCCGCGTCGCGGTAGGCGGCGATAAGCTCCCCCACCCCCCGGCACCGCTTAAAAAACGGCGAGGTCCGAAATCCAAGTTCGGCGGCGTAGGCGATAAATTGGGAATGCGCGGGAGGGAGAGCACCCCCCTCTACCGCGCCGAACCCGTAGGCGAAAAACGCGAGGGGTCGCTTAGCGGTAACGGTCGAGTCGAGCTGACGGAGGCTCCCGGCGGCGGCGTTTCGGGGGTTCGCGAACGGCTCCTCCCCCGACTTGACCCGCGAGTCGTTAAACCGCTCGAAATCGTCTTTGAAAAAAAGTACCTCGCCCCGCACCTCCACGAGCGTCGGCAGGTTCTCGCCACGGAGTTTTAACGGCACCGATTTTATCGTCCGCACGTTGGCGGTGATATCCTCCCCCTCGTATCCATCGCCGCGGGTGAGCGCCTCGGTGAAGAGCCCCTCTTTGTAGGTGAGACTCGTTGCAACGCCATCGAACTTTAGCTCGACGGTGTAGTCTATCGGATGGGGGGCCACCCCCTCTTTCTCTAGAAACCGCTCCACCTGGTCGTTAAACTCCGTTATCTCCCCCTCGTCCATCGCGTTGTTGAGCGACAACATCGGGATGCGGTGCTTCACGGTGCGAAATCCGGGCAGGGCCGCACCCCCCACCCGGTGGGTCGGTGAATCGGGGCGGCGTTCGGCGGGATAGCGCGCTTCGAGCGCTTCGAGCTCCCGAAAGCGGCGGTCGTACTCGGCGTCGCTGATCGTGGGCTGAGAGAGCACGTAGTAGCGGTAAGCGTGGTCGCTCAGATCCGCCACAAGCTCCCCCATCCGCTTTAGATCGCCAGCCCTACTCACACACCACCTCACTCATGGGGGCGTGCGGCGCGAAGGAGAGGAAGCGGTTTATCACCGTGTCAAAGCGGGCGAGCACACCATCCCACCCGTACACGGAGCGCACGTACCGCTCCCCCGCGGCGGCAAGCGCCCGGCGGGTGTCTTCGCTCGTCAACAGCTCACTCACCACGCCGCTAAAATCATCCGCGGTCGCAAAATAAAGTCCCCCGCCTGATTCGATCGCGTGATGTTTCGTGACCGCGCACTTCGCGTGTACGATGACCGGAACACCGAGGAGCCACCCCTCCATGATAACGATCGAGAACGATTCGTTGCACGACGGCTGACACAGCGCCGCCGAGTGGCGGATGATGCGGTGTTTATCCTCTTCGCTCACATGAACGAGGTCGATGATGTCGGCGCGCTTTAACGCCTCGGGGCGGTGGAGGTCGCTAAACGATCCGGCACCGACGATGACGAGCTTCACTGCGGGATCGATGTGACCCCGATCTTTCCCCGCAACGAAGAAGTCGATGAGCTGAGGTACGTTCTTCCCGGTCTCTTTCCGTCCGACGTAGACGATGTACGGAGCGGCATCGTTAAAATACGGGGTGAGACCTGCGATGTAGTCGGCATCGAACGGCTCGAAGCCCATGCCCACCGCACCCCCTTCGATATCGCCGTAAAGGCTCCGGGCGAGCTCACCTTCCGGTTCCGCGTTGAAGACAGCCCCCCGCACCTGACGGAACATACTTTGAATCGCATCGACGTACGCGTACGCCTCATCGTGAAGACACGGGATCAAAAACGAGCGCTCGGGGTGGATAAGGGACCCCCAAAAAGTTGTGGCGAAGAGATACGGCGCAAAAAAGAGCGCGTCGAATTGCACCCCGGTTTTGGCGATATGTTCATAGAGCCCGGTCGAATTCACCCCGTGCTGGAGCCACATGAGCTGCTCTTGAAGCGGGAGCACCATACCTTCACTTATCTTTATCTGCCGGGGCACCCATTCGTTGAGATCGCGCGGATCGACCGGGAACCGTCTGACCGGGATGCCGAACTCGACCGCATCGCCGGGGGGGAACTCGTTCTCCCACGTGCGGTTATCCCGGGCACAGGTGGTGAAAACCTCAACCGTATCTCCCCGCTCTGCTAGGCGCCGGGCGAGCGCCCCCACGAGGGTTTCAGCCCCCCCTGCGATCCCCTCGCCGAAGCGGGGGACGATAAAGGCGTACCGCCTCCGGGTATGTATCGGTCGCACGTTCATGCCGTTTCACTTTATCGAACCTGAGCGCTGGACCCGTGCGAACAGTGTCCGTGGCGCCCACCCCGAGATTAGGCAAATCTACCCGCTAGATCAAATAGATACCAACCTGCCCCTACCTCCTCGTCTCTGAGACTCGGCGCCGAGTCTCAGAGACGAGGAGGTAAGCTCAAACGCCCCGGGCCGTCCCTTACCCCGCTAGAACCGAGCTAGAAAATCGCTTCGGAGGGGCTAAAAAAATAGGAAAGTCGCCTATTCATCCCCTGTGACGGGAGGCCGATTGACCCATAGATGCAGCGCGTTTGCGGCCCGTTTCAGGACGAAACCACCGCCTTCGTGCCCCACGCATCTTTGGGGATGGGTCCTCCTTAGCTTAGCGCCCGCAACACCCGCGGAGCCGCACACCGGGGAGGCTCGATGGCGAACGCGCGACGACCGATGGTGCTCACCGTGATGGAGACCTCCGAGCTCCTACGGATCCACCGACCGAAGGTGTACGACCTTTTAAGAGACGGAACGATCGAAGGCTTTAAAGTCGGCTCCGATTGGCGGATCCGGCGCGATTCGGTGGAGCAGCTTGTGGGCCCGATACCGGAGGATTTTTTTAACTCCCGGCTAACCAAGCGGTGAGGCCCCACCGTGTGGCGATAACCCCACATCCGTCCCCCCGCCTTGCCCCTTCCCTACCCCTCGTGTAGATTCCCGGTACTTCAGATCCCCATTTTTATGAAGGGCTTTTATGGCACTTACCAACGACAACATCACCCTCTTCGGCAACAAACTTACCGTGAACGGTGCCCCGTTAAAGGTTGGGCAGCAGCTTCCCGCATTTAAGCTTACCGCGAACGACCTCTCCGATCTCGGAAGCGATACCTTCAAAAACACGGTCGTCATCCTCTCGGTCGTACCGAGCCTCGACACTCCGGTGTGCTCGAATCAGACGAAGAAGTTTAACGCCGAGCTTGAGAAGCTCCCGGCGGGGGTCGTAGTGCTTACGGTAAGCCGCGATCTCCCCTTCGCCCAAAAGCGGTGGTGTGGCGCGGAGAACGCGACCAAAGTGCAAACGGCGAGCGATTATAAGTACCGCTCGTTTGGCCCCGCGTTCGGTGCTGAGGTTGTGGAGTCGGCGCTCCTCGCCCGGGCGATATTTGTCGCCGATAAGAAAGGGATTATCCAGCACGTTGAGTATGTGAGCGAGTTAACCCACGAGCCGGACTACGATAAGGCGTTAGCGGTGGCGAAGGATCTCGCGGCGTAAACCGCTCTACCGCCCCACGGTTAAGAGATAAAGGCTGTGGCACCCCCACAGCCTTTTTTTGTCCCCTTTTTTATCCCCCTCTCGCCCCTGGCCCCCTTAATTCAACCCCTTATTATCCTTGACGTTCTAAGAACCCAGCACGATAATCCGGGGCCATGAAGACCAAACTCTCCGCTCGGGCGTTCCTCGTCGGGTCGCTCATCCTCTCGCCGCTCCTTGGACCCCTTGTAGCTGATGCGCAATCGCCCCCCCCGGCTCTCCCGCAGATCTTTGATCTCCCCGGTGTCTTTCAAGGTGGTGACCGCTTCGGAGCGGGGCTTGCGTGTATAAACAACTTCGTCGGCTCAGGTATCCAGTCGGTAGTGATCGGCGCTCCGAACGTATCTCTAGGTACGAGCTCGTTCTTTCAAGTCGTGGACGCCTCCGGCGTTACGATCTTCTCCGACTCCAGGGTAAGTAACGATGACTCGATCAGAATGGGAGGATCGATCGCCTCGATCGGCGATGCGGGATTTAATACAAGCGGACTCTCCGGGCTTCTCGTTTCCCTCGACGCGGTGTTTCCCTCCGCTTCAAGCCCCAGCACCGCGAGCGTCTACGCCGCACCGCTCGGCGGGAACACCACCAATTTCTCCTTTACTATCGGCCAGGCGGAGAATATCGGCTACCGGGTCGCGGGACTTTTTAGCGACTCCAACGACAACGGCTTTAACGACTTCCTTCTCTCCGCTCCCTCCGCGGGATTAGTCGCGATAGCCGACCGCCAATCGACCGGAGCCCCGATCTTTCAGTTATTCGATGACCCCGGCTCCCGGTTCGGCGAAGCGATCGACTCGATCGGAGATCTTAACAACGACGGCAAACGGGATATCATCATCGGCGCTCCCGCCTCCCTATTCGAAGGGGCGGGGGGACGGGTGCTTCTTTTTAGCGGTATCCTCGAGGGCACCGGGGGATTACTGGGGAGCTTTATCGACGATAACCTTGAAGGGCGCCTTGGCTCCGCAGTCGCTGAGGTGGGGGATTACACCGGGGACGGACTTTCAGAGTTCGTCGTAGGCGCACCCGCTTCTAACTCCGATAGCCAGGTGCCGGGCTCCTTTATCCTTTTCTCCCCAACCCGCGAGGGCACCGTGGGCCTCACCCTTACAGCGCTCTGCGAGGTCTCCGCCCCGTTGGACTCCGACGAACTTGGGTACGCGGTCGCTGGCCCCGGAGATCTAAATGGCGACGGTATCCCCGACTTCGTTGTCACCGACCCCGGAGTCAATAACGGCTTAGGGCGCGCCTCGGTCTACACCTATAACGGCTCCATCTGCGTGGAGATCGCCCGGATGGACGGCACCATCCCCTCCGCACGATTCGGCACCAGCCTCTCTACCCGCCCCGGCCCCACAACCCGATGCGATCTAAACGGTGATGGCGCGAGCGATATCGGGGTTGGGCGTGAAGCCTCCGGAGACGGCGGAGTTACTTTCTTTGCGGGGATCGCACCAACCCCTACTCCGACCCCAACCCCTACTCCGACCCCGACCCCTACTCAGACCCCGACCGCGACTCCTACCCCCCGAGTGAACGGTAAAACCCCCTCGAAATCGTCGTTCACCTTTAAACTCACCCCGGAAGGGAATCTGAACGCGGTGATCACGTACGATGTCGCTCCCCCGCCGACACCGGCCCCGCCTCCACCCCCGACGGCACGGCTTCGGGCCGCAGCCTCGGGCTGCACCGCCTCGCTGTATGGGCGCCGCACCCGCGCTAACCGCACGAATCCGGGGCCGATAAACGTGCATGTGAAAGACAAGCCGTTCACCAATAAGACGGTGCGCTTTAGAACCTCGGGACTTAGGAAGGCTCAATGCGATTTCGGTGGAAAGCCGTTCTCGTACCACATGATCGTAAAGACTACGTGTAACGGTAAAAGCTTCTTCTCAAACGTCGTGGCCCGTCGAACGAACTGCGGCAAGGCGCCCCCGCTCCGGATCGAGCGGTGGGAGCGGCAGCTGTCGAATATTCGGTAACACAGAGCTCCGATCGAAGGGGCTTAGCGAGCGGAGCGCCGAGGTGATAGACCGACGAACACCGGCTCCGTCTCTTCGGTTCTATCTCCCCGTCGGATGAGTTCAGGTATCAGCACCGATCCCGGTAAAGATGGGGCGTGAAGTTACGCTCTTTAAATGACCCGCCCGAAGCTATCGATGCCGAATCGGGTGGTGGGGAGATATAACTCTCGAACTATCGGTAGATTAGAAAAAGTGAAATCACCGTGGGGCTTTGTGCGTGGAGGGGTGTTCTTACGGCTCGCTAGAACTGGGGGGGCATCCCAGCTTTAAACATCGATCGATACCTTAAACACCTCGTGCCCTACCGGACTGATTCGATAACGATGTCGTCGCGGATGTCGTTTAAAAGAGTTCAAGGGGCCCCATCCGATGACGCTCCACTCGAACTCCCCTAGCCGTATCAGCTCACCCGATTGAATTCATGCCACCCGCACGTGAGATACGGCACTCCGCTACGGGGTTCGTTGGTTAAGCGTATTGCCTCATTACCGTGCACCAGAGGTGGGCTGGCCGCCGGTTGATCAGTTTGGCTCATAAAGATGGGGCGTGAGTTTAAGCTTTTTAAATTAAGCGCTCGAAGATATCGCTGTCGATTGAGGCCTTTAGGAGATGTAACTCGCGAGCTATCGGTGAAGTTGAAAAGTTGGGGCGTACTAGTTCTCTC
>JBJOHD010000270.1:0-6275 GCA_046047875.1 Pseudomonadota bacterium
CTCGGGCGACCCTCGATATCAGCGCGGTCCCGGTGCTGCGTGAGCGCACCCATCTGCCGATTATCGTCGATCCCTCGCATGCCGCGGGAATACGCTCCCTGGTAATTCCGCTCTCTCGCGCCGCCAAAGCGGTTGGTGCTCACGGAATCATCGTCGAGTATCATCCCGACCCGGACAACGCACTGAGCGACGGACCGCAATCGCTGAGCTTCCCGCAGTTTGAGGCGCTCGCGCGGGAGCTCCTGTAGATGAGCGACCGCATCTATAAAATCCCGGTTATAAGTTCGGTCAATGGGCACCGCTCCTCGTATACGGTTACCGTGGGGCCTGGGCTCCTCGATCGCTTGAGCGAACTCATCATGTTCGAGAAGTTCTCGAGTGTGGGGCTGATCGTTGACGAGACGGTGAAAGAGTTATGGCTTGAGCCGGTGGTGGATTCGGTGTGTCGCCCGGTCACGGTCTTTGCGATTCCGCAAGGTGAGGAGCAGAAATCGATCGAGATGACCCAGCTTTTGTGGCGGGAGTTCAGCGCGGCGAAGCTTGATCGCGCCTCGATTATCCTCTGCCTCGGTGGGGGGGTTGTAACCGATCTCGGTGGTTTTGCGGCGGCGACCTATATGCGGGGTGTGGCGTGTGTGCACCTGCCGACCACTCTCTTGGGGCAGGTTGATGCCTCGGTCGGAAGTAAAGTCGGCATCAACTTCGATAGCCAAAAGAACCTCATCGGGGCATTTGCGACCCCGCACGCGGTGTTGGCTGATACGACGACCCTGGAGACCCTTCCCGAAGTCGAGAAGCGGTGCGGAATTGCAGAGATGATAAAACACGCGCTCGCCTTCGATCGCGATTACGCCGATGAGCTGCTCGATCTCGATCCCCGCCTGCCGCTCCCCGCTGAAACTGCTCGTCTCGTGGCGCGGTCGGTTGAGTTGAAAGCGGGGATCGTCGAACGCGATGAACGCGAGTCCGGCGTACGGCGGCTCTTAAACCTCGGGCATACGGTGGGACACGCCCTTGAGGCTTTGAGCCTTGAGACCGAGAAACCGCTTCGTCACGGTGAGGCGGTAGCGATCGGACTCGTCGCTGAGGCGAGGATCGCCGAGCTCGTGGGGCTTTTGTCCGCAAAAGATCGCGCTCAGGTGAAGACCCTTATCGGCCGCTTTGAGCTTCCGGTTCGGCTCGAATGGCCGGTATCCGAGGAAAAGGTCATCGATAGAATTCTCCAAGACAAGAAGGTCTACGGCGGGGTTGTGCGCTGGCCGCTTCTGAACGCCATCGGCTCGGCGAAGCTGGATGTCGATGTTCCGCTCGACATCGTGCGTAAAGGTGTCGCCTATGTGGCCGGCGCTTAGAGTCCTCCCGGTAACAGAACCGATTAAAGCCACCGTTCGGGTCCCCGGTTCGAAGAGCTCGGCGGCCCGCTGTCTCATCGCTGCGGCGCTGAGCGATGGTGTCTCGATCGTCCGCGGCGCTCCTTACAACGATGATATCGAGGCGCTGCTGAACGGACTGGGAGCGCTCGGGGTCGCAGCGCGTCGAGAGCGAGATGCCGTTGAGCTGCGAGGCACAGGTGGCGCGCTGACTGCTCGAGGAGGGGCGATCGATATCTTTCGCTCCGGCACCGCGCTCAGGTTTCTGCTCCCGCTTATCGCGCTCGCCACAGGTGCACCCACAGTCATTACCGGAGATCCCCGTCTTCAAGAGCGTCCAATCGGGCCCCTCGTTGAGGCGCTTCGCGCGCTCGGGGTGACGTGTGAGTACCTCGGAGCGAGCGGCTGCGCCCCGGTCAGGGTAACTCCCCGGGGAGGACTGGAGGGGGGAGCGATCGAGATCGAGGGTTCGATGAGCAGTCAGTTTATTTCAAGCCTCCTGCTTGCGGCCCCGGCTTTTAAAAACGGAGTCGCACTCCGCGTTCGTGGTGCGGCGGCCTCCCCGAGCTATATCGAACTTACGGTCAAGCAGATGGCGCGGTGTGGAATAAAGGTGAACCGCGAAATTGTCGATGGAACCGCGGTGTATACAGTTCCCCGGGCTCCGTATCGGGCGGGGGAGTACGTTGTGCTCCCCGATGCATCGACCGCAGCGTACCTTTGGGGTGTTGGTGCTGTGACGAACGGTGAGGTCACCATCGAAGGAATCGATGCGAGCTCTCCCGAACCCGATATGCAGGTTGCGACTGCGCTCGCGCAGATGGGGTGCGCCCTCTCGTGGGGGCGGGGTTTTTCGGTGAGTGGACGGGGGGCGCTCCGCCCGGTGCGTATCGACTGCAGCCGATTTCCCGATGGGGCGCTGACGGTAGCAGCGGTCGCGGCATTTGCGAGAGGCGAGAGCGTCATCTCGGGGTTGCAAACGCTCCGGATGAAGGAATCGGATCGGCTGCGTGGGGCGGCGGATCTCCTGGGAGCGGTAGGCATATCGACCCAGGTCGAGGGAGATGCCCTCGTCGTAGCGGGGGGTGCGCCCCACGGGGGATCTGTCGAAACTCACAACGACCACCGTCTCGCGATGGTAGGCGCGGTGATAGGCTCTGCCGTTGAGGGGGTCGTCATCGAGGCCCCGCACGTGGTGAATAAGTCGTGCCCGGAGTTCTGGCAGCTGCTCCGATCGGTTGGGGTTAAAACACGGTGGGTGAGAGAACCTCTCGTAGCGCTTATCGGTTTTATGGGGGCGGGGAAGACCACGGTCGCGGGGCTTCTTCGAGAGATGCGGGGCGTCCCCGTTATCGAGCTCGACGAGGTCATCTTGAAACTTTCGGCGCGACCCTCGATCGCTGCGATCTTTGAGCTCGATGGGGAGGAGCACTTTCGGGAGCTCGAGGAACGCGCTCTCCGTGAGACGATCGAGTCTCTCTCCGCAGCCGGGGGGGTCATCTCCACCGGTGGGGGGATAGTCGAACGTCAGGCGAACGTGACCCAACTCAGATCCGAGACGACCGTTGTGTATCTCAAAGCCGATTTCTCATCGATCGAGGCTCGTCTCGGAGAGGATCTCTCCCGCCCCCTGTGGCGCGATCGGGAGCGAGCACGCTCCCTCTTCGATGTGCGGACCGCGCGGTATGTGGACGGGGCCGATCTTGTGATCGACACCGATCGGCTTACCGCTGCCGACGTCGCCCGAAAGGTGAATCAACTTTGGAGTGAAGGGGTGGGGGAGTGAACGTGGGCAATCGAAAAGTATGCGTTGTTTTTGGCGATCCGGTAGGGCATTCCCTCTCGCCGGCCTTTCACACCGCGGGATATCGAGCGCTCGGGATCGAAGATGAGTACAGTTTCTTCGCAGCTCGGGTAAGCGCTCTCGATCTTCCGAAAGCGATCTCGGGAGCTCGCGCGATGAATCTTCATGCGATCACCTGTACGATGCCCCATAAGGAGGCGGTCGTGAGGCTCGTCGATGGGATCGACGACGCCGCAGGGAAAATCGGCGCGGTGAATTCGATTGTAAACCGCGAGGGGCGTCTTTTCGGTTATAATACAGATTGGTTGGGGATAGTACGGGCGCTTGAGCGGCAGCGCCCGCTCCGGGGCTCCAAAGTTACCGTCCTCGGAGCGGGGGGGACCGCCCGTGCCGCGGTCTATGGGCTGAAGAGCGCGGGGGCCGAGGTGACGATCCTTAATCGCTCCCTCGAGCGGGCCGCGGCGCTCGCACTCGAATTCGGCTGCGCGTTCGGCGAGCTTACCGCGCATGAACCGATCGAGAGCGCCGATATCCTCGTGAACACGACCGCGGTGGGACTCAACGATGCGAATGCGGCCCCGCTCGCTGCTCCCCCGTTTCGGCCGGAGCAGCTCGTCCTCGATGTCGTCTATCGTCCGAAGATGACCGCGCTTCTCCGTCTAGCAAAAAATGCTGGTGCGGCGGTCGTATGCGGCGAGGAGGTTTTTATCGAACAGGGGATCGCTCAGTTCGAGATCTATACCGGTCGGGTCCCGCCGCGGGATCCGGTTGAAGTGGTCGTACGGGGGGCGCCGTGATCGGGGTCGATACCTATCCATTCTGTATCCCGTTAATCGCTGAGTCGTGGAACGAGGTTGACTCGGTGCTTGCTCACCACGGCGGAGATGCGCGCTATATCGAGGTGTGGCTTGACTACCTGCGTGATCGATCACGAGAGCGGATCCTCGCATGCTCCAGAGAGAATCCCGGTCGCTTCGTCTTTCATTTTAGACGCCGCAATCTCGACCCCATCGAAACACCGCTCGCTGAACGGTGCCGTTTTCTTACTGCGCTCGCCCCCCTCGATGTTTTTATCGATCTCGACCACGCATCCCAACGAGATGAGATTCATTTCATCCGAAGGCTTTCTCCCCACGCAACTGGAATCGTTTCTTTTCATAACTACACATCGACCCCCCCGCTCCCAGAGCTTCGCCGCATCGCTCGCCAGCTTCATATCGATTGGCCCGAAGCGATCGTGAAGCTTTCGACCTTTTGTAATTCAGGTGCGGACGCCGAGGCGATTATTCGGCTTGAGAGAGAGCTCACCGACGAAGCTATTCCCCATATCGTCCTTGGGATGGGGGAGTGCGGTCGCGAGACCCGCATCGCCGGGGCGCGTGGGGGGAACGTCATGAATTTCGTCCCGGTAACTGGGCAGCTTTCGTCGGCCCCCGGCCAGATACCGCTCGCCGAGCTGCGCACCATTCTCGCGGCCGATTCGATGGGTTAACTCGGCGTCCCACTTTTCTGCGCGCCCCTTTCTTAAGAATACCGGTGGGTTAAACTGGGCGAGCTGATAATCAATTCGGGGGGAGTTATGTTCGATAAAGGATCGCATCGGTGCGCCGTCGCGGTGATGAGTGCAGCGTTATCGGCGATCGCCCTGCCCGGGTGTGAGCGTAAAGAGCTTCATGCGGCCACCGATGTCGCTAAGAACTTCGCTCTGTATGAAGGGAAGCGGATTCATGTGCTCGGCCAAAGGATTGCAGAGCCGCGGATCGTGACCCTTACCCTCGAGAATGGGCGGCTCGAAACGTTCGCCGAGATCGCTCTCATCTCCACTTCTGACGAGACGTTGCCGACCTATCTTCATCTTCACCGGGGGGAACGTAATCATCTCTCCGCGGATTATCTTCTGCGCGCCCAGCCGCGGGCGTGGATCTCTCCCGACGGTTCGGTGCGCGCGGAGATCGTTATCGATAACGGCCGCGCTTTTATGCTGCAGAAATAGCCGCAGTGGTAGACCGTCCCCCGGATAGAATCCGGCTCTCCAATGCCGTGTTGGAGTCGCCAACATCGTGGAGGTGCTCCACCCCAATCGCATCACCTAGGAAGATCTGTGGAGGGCCTGATTCCATCGGGCCGTCGTCTCGACACCGGTGGTGCACGCTGGTCGGACAGAGTCCGACCCTTCAAAGGTCCCGATTTCATCGAGCTATACTAGAATTGTCACCGTCGTTTGCCGGGTCACCTTTACATCTCGCCGCCCCTCGCGTTACGGTTTCCCCGTGAGCTTTGACCCGTTTTACTCTCTTGAGATCTTAGCCCAACATGTGGGGGGTGAGGTCGTACCCCCGTCCGCCCGTGGGCTTGAGGTGAGTGTCGTGACCGCTTCGAGTGAGAACCCTCCGGCGCGAGCTCTTTTCGCTGCGCTTAAGGGCACAAAGACCGATGGACATACCTTCGTCTCGCGGGCTCTTTCAAACGGATGTGTGGGTGCGGTAGTGGAGGACTCCACAACGCTCGGCGACGCGCCGGGCATCGTGGTTAAGGACACCCGCACCGCTTACGGGAAACTGGTGGCGTTTCTCGCGGGATGCCCTTCCGAGCAGATGCGGGTCATCGGTATCACCGGCACAAACGGGAAAACCACCACGAATTGGCTCCTCTATAATGCGTTAAACTACCTCGGTACCCCGTGTATCCGGGTCGGCACCCTCGGGATCGCCGCCGCGCGGGTGCTCGATATTCCGGGGGGGCTTACCACGCCAGATCCGGAGCTCGTGCATAGTTCGTTAAAGCGGGCGCTCCAGGCGAGGTGCTCGACCGCTGTTTTTGAAGTGTCCTCTCACGCGCTCGATCAGGGACGGGTGGACGATGTGTGTTTCGATGTCGGGGTGTTCACGAACCTCACCCGGGATCATCTCGATTACCACGGCACGATGGAGGCTTACTTCGCGGCGAAGCGGCGGCTTTTCACCCTTGTCGCCGACTCTCCAAAGAAAACGCGGGGCGCGGTGATAAACCTCGATGACCCGGTTGGGTTAGAGTTGCAGCGCGAGATCCGCGCGCTCCGCCTTAACGATTTCTCGTTCGGCTTTCACCCTGAAGCTCCTTTA
>JBJOHD010000271.1:0-12995 GCA_046047875.1 Pseudomonadota bacterium
AGCTCAGGCAGCACCAGTACGCTGACCTTTTCGGCACGCGCACGGTCGATCGCTCGAAGGATACGAGCTTTATTTCCCTCCCAATCGAGCGGGGTTTGGTTAAGCGCGGCCGCCGCGACACGAATCGTTCGCATAAGTTACTTATAGCGCGTTTCGGTACCGGTCGCCAAAGATGCGGGACCAAGGTGCCTTAAAACGACGGATATCGCCCCCTTAGCAACGCCTGGCTGTCGTTCGTCTACCACGCGCACCTCGCCCGGGCGAGGGCGAAGGCTCGCCCCCGCATTCGAGTCTCGTCCCCCAATCGGTCATCCGTGCGTTACGAAGCAAAGCTCCGATACGAACAACACGGCCAAGTTCGGATCGAAAATCAGCCGTCGTTCGAGCTCAGGCTCCGCCGGATTCGACGAGCAAGAATAAGAAGAGCTTAGAGCTAAGAGGAGATTTGATAAAAAGAAATTTGATACGAAGAAATTTCAAGGGAGATAATGGAGCGGGCGACGGGGTTCGAACCCGCGACACCGAGCTTGGGAAGCTCGTACTCTACCAACTGAGCTACGCCCGCCTACGGGATGACGACTCTCTAAAACCTTACCCTCCCCTACTGCTCCTCGACCCTACTGCTCCTCGAACCTACTGCTCCTCGAACTACGAGCAACGCTAAGGGTCGTCGGGGGTTGTCCCCTAACCGGTCATTCGAACTCCGGCTTCGCCGAACTCGAGTAGGAAAAAACCGACTCAGAAAAACCCAGTCCAGGGGTGAGCCCCTGGCCGTAACTCGGGTTCCAGCTCCGCCGGACCCGAGTAGGAAAAAATATGGAGCGGGCTAAGAGATTCGAACTCTCGACCTCTTCCTTGGCAAGGAAGCGCTCTAGCCAGCTGAGCTAAGCCCGCATCCGAAAAACAGACCTCTTTTTTTAGGGGAAGCCGCGAGGAAAGTCAACGTGTGGGAGATCAGGGGATGGCCCCCACCCAAATCAGCTCGGGGTGCTCCCGATACTTTCAAAACCGGGCCGCGAACGGTATAACCACCAAGCATCTTTCATTTAGGGAGCGTTTTATGACCGATAGCTGGAACGATATGCGGCGAGCGAAGGAGGAGGAGTTCTTTGATCGGCAGAACCGGGAAGCGCTCGAGCGTCTCAAAGCTCGTAAAGACGAGAAAACGCGGCTAAGCCCTATTACCGGGGAGCCCCTCGAGGCGGTAACCGTTATGGGTGTCGCGGTGGATCGCTGCCCCAAGACCGGGGGGATCTGGCTCGATGCCGGGGAGCTCGAGCTCATCATTAAAGCCGCCACTGAGGCGAAAGATAAGGGCTGGGCTGAGTCGTTCCTCGGTAAGTTGATGGGCAAATAGCCCGCGGCCCCCTACTCGTCCGGTTCGATAAATTTTTCGATGGTCGCACGGAGATCTCTCCGCTCAAATCTCGGGGTGTTTGGTGCTTCCGTGCTTTGGGTAGGTCGGGGAGGCTCCGCAGTCTTGTGACATAACCCTTGAGCGAGCGAGTCGTGGCTCGCAAGGATACTCTCCCGCACGTTCTTTAGGGTGACCCTTAGCCCCGCTCGGGCGATCGGACTGAGTTCTCCACGGGGGTGAGCGCTCAGCTCCTCAACCATTCCGATAAGGTCAGCGGCTTCAAGGAGCCTCAGCAACGCACGGGTCTCTTCCATAAAAACTCACAAAAATTCGCACAAAGGGGCGAAGCTGACCGTCCCAAAAGCTCGCCACCATACGTCTCGATGCCCACCATCGGGGTGACGCCTCCCCTTTCGAACCGGTATTCTAATCGATATCGTAGTGGCTCCTCGCCCGGGGTACGGGTTATATTCCGAGGGAAGCGTTTTCTCCCTAGATTTCATGGGTTTCCTTCAACTCCTCCTTAAAGGATTTACACGAGCAGCCGGTCCTCGGGTCAGCCGTGCTCCCGTTGCTGCCCGTCGTGAGATCGCGGGAGATCCTCAACTCACCCCGTTGTGGCTCGAACTGAGGCGGGAGTACTTCCCTGATCGTCCCGATATCGACACGTATCGGATCGTGTGGAGCTCACGGGCACAAAAACGGGTGCTGGCGACGTGTTTTCCAACAAAGAAGACGGTGAAAGTGGCCCGAGAGCTGCAAGATCCGGCGCATGCGGAATGGCTCCGTCCCCTGCTGTATCACGAGATGTGTCACGCGTATCTGGGGGTCGTAGCTCACGCGAACGGGCGGCGGTCGTGGCACGGCTGTGAATTCAAGGCGCTCGAACGTCGTCACCCCGACTCGGCGAAACTCGACCGCTGGATTAAAAGCGGGGGGTGGTCAAAGGCGGTACGAAGCGATCGGGCGAGACGGGCTGCCGCGAAAAGAACGGGGGCACGATGATCTCGCGGCGAAGCTTCCTGAAGATTTCAGGGGGTGTCGGCCTGGGAGCGCTTGCGGCTGGCGGCTACGCCCTTGGGACCGTCACGACTTCAGCGCTCAAACTCCAGCGAGTAGACGTAATGATCCCAAATCTCCCCACGGTGTTCGACGGCTATACGATCGGATTCGTCTCCGATATGCATCTCGGCTATTACGTGCCGACCGACATTATCGCCGCCTCAGCCGATCTCCTCCGCCCGCACCGCTGTGACCTCGTGGCGCTCGGTGGGGATTACATCTGGCATCCCGACGAGGACAAGATCTGGGAGCGGCGCAACGCCGACTTTCGGGGGGTTTCTCATGCCGAGGTGCCTAAAAAGGTATTCGCTCGGATCGCAGACATCTATGCGGCGCTTAACCCCCGGGACGGGGTTATAGCAGTTCGAGGGAACCATGATATGTGGATCGCCCCCCGACTTTGTCTCGAGGCATTCTCCGCTCGGGGGATCACCGTGCTCGATAACGGTGTCCGCGAGATCGTGCGGGGAGACGCGCGGATTTACTTCGTCGGCGTTGCCGACCTCTGGACCGGCTCTCCTCACTTCGCCTCCCTCCCCGAACGGGGTCAAGGCATCACCACGATCCTCCTTGCCCACAACCCCGACTACGTCGCTGAATCGCTCGGCCGGGAAGACCGGCGCTTCGAACTCGCGTTGTGCGGTCATACTCACGGTGGACAGGTGCGGCTCCCGTTCGGAGGTGTCGTTTTTGACAACGTCGCCGACAAACGGTTTGTGAGTGGACTTGTCCAGGTGGGTCTTCAGCAGGTCTTTACCTCAACTGGAATCGGGGTGGTGGAGATCCCGGTTCGGATTAACTGCCCACCCGAAGCGGTTGTTGTGACGCTTCGAGCGAACGGCTCCCCGCCGGATGCCGCGTAACCCCCGAGGCACGCGGCTATTCCGCACGAACGTACTCTTCGGTAAATAAACGGGGAACCGCGCTTCCTCTCAGATCGGCTGGCCTCATGCTCGAATAGCTGAAAATCAGTCTTTCTAGCTAGTTACGGAGCCTGATGCACCGTGGCCGGTACGGTCGCAAATTACCGCAAAGGCTTTACTTTTTTAGGAAAATTACGATAATGGAGCGTTCTTTCGGGCCTACTTACCGCCGGAAGAGATCGGGTTAATCCCCGAAAACGTGTGAAGTTTAGCGTTACTAAAGGCTAGGGAAATTTTTGTGATCACGAACGAGAAAGACACCGCAGAGAGGTCCGCTGAGCGGCCGATGGAGCGACGGTTTGAGCGCCGCGAGGGCGAGGGCTCAGGAGATCGGCAGTACTCCGACCGAGGCGAGCGGGGTGGTGATCGCGGCGACCGGGGTGAGCGCCAGCGCGCCGGCGCGATGGAGGTGATCGTTGATCACAACATCGAAAAGGCGATGAAGATTTTGAAGCGGAAGCTCATTAAGGAAGGGCTCTTTAAGGAGCTCAAATCACGGCGCTACTATGAGAAGCCCTCGGAGCGGCGGAAGCGCAAGCACAAGGAGTCGTTAAAGAAGCTCCGTAAGGAAGAGGCGCGCGCAAAGAAGAACACGTTGTTGTTCTCGTAAGGTGTGCTCCTCAGCCTCGCCCACGGGAGAGGCCCTCCTCCCTTGTTCAGCTCTCCAACGTGTGAAAGTGTGAATGTGGGCGGAGCCAGGGAACTGACGAAAGGGCTGCCAAGCAGCCCTTTTTTATTGGCTCAGTTTTAACTATCAGCTCGACGTCGATCGCTCCCGAAAGAGCAGCGGCGGTCTAAAGATCAACTGCCCTCAGGCGAATAGCAGCGTGAAGATCTTTACCCGTTATATCCTGCGCGAATGCCTCACCTATTTCGGGGTGATCCTCCTCGCCTTTACCGGAATCCTGCTCACCATCCGAATGCTTCGCTTCGCTTCTCTTATCATCAATAAAGGGGTCGAGGTGGAGCAAATCGCGTTGGTGTTCGTCTCGATCATCCCAAGCTTCCTCGAGATCGCCCTCCCGCTGGCGGTACTCCTCGGTGTCATGCTTGCTTTCGCCCGCTTCTCAGGAGACTCCGAGATAGTTGTGATTCGGGCGAGCGGGATCTCGATAACTCAGCTTATCAAGCCGGTCATCGTCTTCGGTCTTATCTTCTGGGGGGTGAGTCTCTACATCTCCTTGGAGCTCCGCCCGTGGGGCTTCAAAACTTTGTCGCAGAGTCTCTTTGAGATCGCCCGGTCGCGCAGCACCGCCGGACTCACCGAAGGGGTGTTTAACAAGCTCGGAGATCTGACGCTATACGCCGAGAAGATCGACTTCTCCAACGGCGCCCTCACCCATGTTCTGATCGATGACCGGCGGGATAAAAATGCGCGGAAGGTGATCGCCGCGACTTCGGGGGTCCTCGTCTCAGACCAGACTTCGCAACTGATCGTACTCGATCTCGCCCGGGGAACGATCCACGAACAAGCGCCGGAGCGTTATTCGCTCACCCGGTTTGTGAACAATCGGTTCGTTATCGACCCGAATCAGGTGCTCGGGGGAAAAGACGGAGATACCGACAAGCGAGCGAATGAGTTGACCCTCACCGAGATCCGGGAGCTCCGGGGACGACTTCAAGTTATGAAAGGAGAGGCCGAGGCTCCCCGGGTCGATCCGGTCGAAGCCGCCGCGGAGCAAATCGTACAAAACAATGGGGGTGCGCCCCCGCCGCCGACGCTCACGCCGAAGCAGCTTGAGCGAAAGATCAATCGACTCGACATCGAGGTCACCCGGCGGTTCTCGATGCCGTTCGCTGCTTTTATCCTGGCGCTTGTCGGGATGCCGCTCGGCGTTCAGCCCCCCCGCTCCCAAAAGACGTGGGGTGCGGGGATATCAGCGATCCTAGGGCTCTTAGTCTTCGTGGTGTACTACGGGTTCCTCTCGGTCGGCATCACCCTCGCTGAAAACGGCGCGCTGCCTGCCGCCGTAGCGCTCTGGATTCCGAACCTCGCAGCTCTCGGCCTCGCTTTTTTCACCCTTCACCGTATCGGGGGGGAGCGGTGGCACTCAATCGCGCACGGGTTTGAGCCGCTGTTGAACTTCGGGCGAAAACTTCGGCAGCGTCGTGATCGGAGGGCTCTCGCGTGAAGATCCTCCACCGCTACATCTTAGGGCATCTTCTGCGAAACCTGGCGCTCAGTCTTATCGGGTTCACTTTTTTATTCCTTATTTTTGATTTCTTTGATCGGATCGACAACATCGTCGCGGAGAACGCCTCTTTCTGGACCGGGGTGCAGTATTTTATTCATAAGGTGCCGCTGACCGTCATCTTGATGCTACCCGTTGCGATGCTCGTCTCGACGATGTTGACGATCGGCCTCCTTTCAAAAAATTCGGAGATCACGGCGATGCGTGCCTCGGGAGCGGCGGTGATGTGGCTCGCGCGCCCTGTGCTCCTCGTTGGATTTTTAGTAAGTATCGGCGCGCTTATCCTCAATGAAACCTTGGTACCGTATACCACCCGGCGGGTCAAAGAGATCTACAACATCGATATCCGCCAGAAGGATAAGCGGGGGGGCTACAGCCAGAGCGATCTCTGGTGGCGCTCCAAAGACAGTTTCTATTCGGTGGGCATGTTCGACTCCCGCACGAACCAGATGCTCGATTTTAGTGAATTTAAGCTCGGCGATGATTTCAATATCGAACGGCGGATCGACGCTGACAAAGCGTCGTGGCTTAATCCAACGCTCGGCTGGAGCATGCGGGGAGTAACCGACTATCGCTTCACCGATTCCGATGTGCCGAACATCTCGCGCTATCCGGTGCTGCCGCTGCCGATCCGAGATCGGCCGGAGGAGTTCTACGACGTGAAGACCGAGCCCCAAACGATGAGCTACCGGCAGCTGCGGCGATTTATCAAAGAGCAGGCCCGAAACGGGATCTCTATTACGGGCTACCTTGCCGACCTCAACGGAAAGATCGCCTTCCCGTTCATTAGTTTTATCATTACCCTCATCGCCCTGCCGTTCGCGCTGAAGCCCGCCCGCTCGGGGAGCCTCGCCGCAAGCTTTGTTGCTGGACTCGTCATCGGATTTTCATATTACGCGGTCGACTCGTTTAGTATCGCCATGGGGCGAGCGGAGATCTGGCCCCCCCTCTTGGCCGCGTGGATGGCGAATATCCTCATGGGTTTTGTCGGCCTCGTGCTCGCACTCGGCGCAGAGTCGCCGTAATCAAGCAGACCCCGAATATCAAGGCTTTTCGAGAATTAGACGACAAGACAGAGGTGAAATTTCTCTTCCGTGCTGCCCTCTTGACCGCACTCCTCGCCTCAACGGCGAACGGTGAGGAGCCAGTGAGAGGGCCGTACCTCCAAGACCTCACCTCGAGCGGGGTACTGGTCGCCTGGCAAAGCGACGAGCCGGGGCTCTCTCAGCTGCGCTACCGCACCTCCGACGGTTGGCGGTCGATCCTCGGAAAAATACCGACTACCGTTCATCACCTTCGTCTGCCGTTCGACAAATGCGCCGACCGTTGCGCGTATCGGGTGGGGGCAGTCGGTCGCCGACTCAGCCTGCCCAGGCGAATTCGACGTTCCGCCAACGGGTACTCCGCCTTCACCGCTCTCGCGTTTGGGGACTCCGGGGACGGCGGTACCGCCCAATACACAGTGGCTCATGCGCTCGAACGGGAGCGCGCCGCTCTCATACTGCATCTGGGCGACCTCGTTTATCCAAGGGGAGCTGATGAGCATTACGACGAGCGGTTCTTTGACCCTTATCGGGTGCTCCTCCAGCGCTCCGCCATCTACCCGGTACTCGGAAACCACGACGATGATAACGCGGCGACGTTTGTACGGAACTTTCACCTTCCGGGGGGTCGGTCAAAAAGCGGCACCGAGCGGTACTACTCGTTCTCTCTGGGACCCCTCGCTGCGATCGCACTCGATTCGAATCTCCCGCTCGAACCGAACGCTCCCCAATTCGAATGGCTTTCCGATACCCTCGCGCGAATCGATCGAACGAAGCACCGCTGGATAGTGGTATACCTTCACCACCCCCTTTACTCATCGGGGGAACACGGGAGCAGCCTCGTTATCCGGGAGGCGATTGAAGAGCTCCTCGAACGGGGCGGCGTTCGGCTCGTTCTTGCAGGCCACGATCATAACTACGAACGCTCTGAGCCAGGAGCGAGGTTCGGGGGTTCAGGGATCGTGCACATCGTCTCGGGCGGCGGCGGAAACTCGGGGCTGTATGACGCCAAAAATTCGAATGCAGCGAGCCGTGTCTTTGCCGCGAAGCACCACTATCTTAAACTTTCGATAACCCCCCACACTCTGCGGGTCTCCGCGATTACGCCGGAGGGCAAGGAGATCGACCGACGGATCCTCCACTCAAACGACTAAACCCCTCTCGGTTCGGGCACCCCTACTTCATCTCATCCCCGAGAGATGAAGTACACCGCCCCAACGAGGCACAACGCGGCATAAAGTTAATCGAGCTTTAAACTTTCATTAAGATAGAGCACAGCAAACGGGACAAATACCGCCAGAGTTATGACCTTTTGCAGGATCTTGAGCTGTGAGACCGAATACGCTGTATGACCAATACGGTTCCCCGGAACCTGTAAAAGATACTCAAAAAGGGCGATACTCAAACTCATGAGCGCAGCGATATACCACGCTTTCCCGCTCAGAATTTTTAGGTGGGCATACCACGCAAACGTCATAAAGACGTTCGACAAGACTAATAGAATCGTAGTCTGAACAATTACGGGCATCGTCAGCACCTCAGAAAAGGGGGTTCGATAATGGGGACACGATAACAATCGACGCGAACGAAGGCGCCCACCCATATACGCGCACCCCCTGCCTCACAGCCGCTCCCCCAAAATGAAACACCCGGGATGATCATCGCTGATCACCCCGGGCATCCCTACAACCGAGTAAAACCGGGATCTCTAATCAACCTTTGCGAATCGTTTGGACGAAGCAGTCAGCCACCGTCCGAAGCCGCGCAGCTTCCCCGGTCAGAGTATCAGCTGCGGTGAGGAGGTTCCCCGCCGCTCCGCTCGTCTGCTGTACTGCGACCGACACGCCGGAGACGTTCCGGGAGGTATCTTGGGTCGCCACCGCAGCCTGCTGAACGTTCGAGCTAATCTCATTGGTCGCCGATCTCTGCTCACTGACCGATGCGGATATGGTACTCGAGATGGTATCGATCTTCTGAATCGTGTCGCCGATCACTCCGATCGCCCGCACCGCATCTTGGGTCTTCGCCTGAATCGCCTCGATCTCCCGATTGATCTCGTCGGTGGCGTTCGCCGTCTGACGGGCGAGTTCCTTTACCTCCGACGCAACCACCGCAAACCCTTTCCCGGCCTCGCCGGCACGCGCCGCTTCGATAGTAGCGTTAAGAGCGAGAAGGTTCGTGGTGCTCGCGATCTTTGAGATTACCCCAGCCACATGCCCGATCCGGCTTGAGGCGTTCGAAAGATCGACCACGATCTCATTCGTATGCTTCGCCTCTTTAACCGCTTGGGCCGAAACCTGCGCAGCGTCGGTCACCTGTCGGGTGATCTCGCCGACCGAACTCGTGAGCTCCTCACACGCCGCGGCCACCGACCGCACGTTTGCCGAGGTCTCCTCCGACGCAGTGGCGACCGCGTTCACCTGATCGAGCGACTCCGCCGAGGTGCGGGCGAGCCCCTCCGCGGTCGTGCGCATCTCCGAAGACGACGTCGCGACACTGGAGATAACGCCTTGCACCGTCTGCTCGAAATCGTCGGCGAGCTTCAGGCGGCGCTGTTCAGACGCGACGATCTCACCGGCCCGTTTCGCCATGATCTCGTTTGCGCCGTTGATAATCATCGCCGCGTTTCGGAACGAGCCCGGCATACCGCGGAGGATCAATCGACGGAAGAACTTGTTATGGGCAGCGTACTCGAGAGACGCTCCCGACTCACGCACGAACGCGTCGGTGACGTCGAGCATCCGATTGATTCCCCGGCCCAGCCGCCCAAGCGGCGAGTTGTTATCGGCAACACCGATAACACGGGGCTCCATATCTCCCCGACCCGCCGCCTCGCATACCGTGGTCATCTTATCGACCCACTCTTTGTACAGCGCGAGTTCCTGACTGAGCTGCGCGACCTTACCCATGAGCTCTCCCTCATGGATCATCGTTTCGCTATCGAGTTCGATCGTACCGTTTCCATTTATCGTTTCCATCGCCATGACTGAAATCCTCCCTTATTGACCTACCGACCAGATGTACTCTTCGTAGTGCTTCCCTGTTTTTTCGAGGAGGGAGGTGAAGAGTTGATAGCTCGCTTCAAGTCCTTTCCGCGGGTCGCTGTGACGCCGCTCCTCATCGAGGAGTGCTCGATAGATATCCTGCACCGCGCTGATCGCGCTCCGCTCAGGCACCCTTCGATTTGAGTGAAAGCCGAGGATCTCCCCCCGTGGCCCTTTGGTCGGCGTCACGTGAGCGAGCACCCAGTAGTGATCGCCGTTTTTGCACATATTGCAGACGTACGCGAAGATCTCGTTCCCCGATTGAATCGTCTCCCATAGCAGCTTGAAGACCGCGCGCGGCATCTCCGGGTACCGAATCATACTATGGGGCTGGCCGATGACTTCATCCTCAGTGAATCCCGAGACGTTCAGAAACACGTCGTTGACGTAGGTTATTTTTCCGTTGAGATCGGTCTTACTGACGATAATCTCTTCTTCGCCGAAGCGGCGTTCGACGCCGGTCGGCTCGATCTTGAATTTGCTCATGTATAGCTCCCGAAATGAGACCGTTTAATACGGTGAACATCAGATGATTCGGCGCGCGGAAAGGTGCGCTAAAGCTAAATTTTTCGCTTATTTGGGTGTGATCGTGATCATACCGAGGTACGCGTGAGAGTAACCCACCGATTTTCCTCGCCGGATAAAAAATCGTTTAAGCATGACCCTCATCATGCGGATTTTCTGAGGTGCTTCCGAGCAATCTTTAGTGAGCAGCGGCCCGGGAAATCCACCGGGCAGCTCGCTTACTCCTTCAGATTCGTCGGTAAACGGTCGAAACCAAATGACAGCAAAACTTCTCGCCTCGCACGCAATCGATTCGGTCCTGGGAAGCATCGAATCGAATCGACTCGGGGATTCAGCCGACGGAGCCAAACACGTGGAACTTTCAGACGAACTAAAGGTCTTTCTCGTTGAAGCGTATGAAAATATCGACACCGTGGAGCAGTCGCTCGTCGACCTCGAGCGGGCCCCCGGTGAGACCGAGGTCTTACATGCGATCTTTCGCGCGATCCATTCGATGAAAGGCAACGCCGGTTTTCTTGGGCTCGGAAGTCTTGAGACGATCTGTCATCGCGCCGAGGCGATCCTCGACCGCGCCCGAAAAGGGACGCCACTCACCAGCGATCAGACGACCGGGCTGCTCGGCGGAGTTGACTGTATCCGGACTCTTCTCAAAACGGTCGAGTCGACTGGCAGCGATGCGGCGATCGACGTTACCCCCACTCTTACCGAACTTAACTCTCTTTTGGAGTAGACGATGACCTTAGACGAAACGAAAGAACTCGTTCATGAATTTCTCGTTGAGGGATACGAGATGCTCGATCGACTCGATCGCGAGCTCTTACTGCTTGAGAAGAACAAGAACGACCTCGAGGTGATAAACAGTATCTTTCGCGGGGTACACACCATTAAAGGCACCTCCGGCTTCTTCGAGTTCTCGAAGCTCGAGTCGGTTACCCACGTCGGCGAGACCCTGCTCGACAGTATTCGGGCCGGTAAGCGACCGATGACGACCGAGATCGCCACCGCACTCTTTAAGCTCCTCGATGCGATGCGTACGATTATGGGAAGCCTCGACAGCTCCGGCAGCGAGGGGGAACACGACTTTACCCCTCTTGTCGCCGAGCTTAAGCGTCTTAATGAAACCCCAGTCGACTCGGCAGAGCCCCAAAAGGCGGCGGAGCCGGTCGATGAGCTCGAGGCGCTTCTCGCCCAGAACCGCGCAGCGATGTGGCATACTGAGGAATCGGCAGCACCCGCCGACCCGGTGGCGGCACCTCCAAAGACCCCGGAGAGCCCCACGGCGGCTGAGCCAGCGACGGCTCCTCGGCCGGTTGCGGTAAAATCGCCGGAGCCGCAAGCCTCGGTGAGCGAGGATGGTCAAAAATCCTCGGTCGCGGATTCCTCGCTTCGGGTCGACGTTGGCCTCCTTGACCAGTTGATGAACCTCGTCGGCGAGCTCGTGCTCTCCCGTAACCAGATCCTCCAGTTCTCTCGGGGGCAGCAGGATGCCTCGTTTCAAAATGCGAGTCAGCGGCTGAATCTTATTACCTCTGAGCTTCAAGAGGGGGTTATGAAGACCCGGATGCAGCCGGTCGCGAACGTCTGGGGCAAATTCCCCCGGGTCGTCCGCGATCTCTCGCATCAGCTCGGGAAAAAAGTCCGCCTCGAGATGGACGGGAAAGAGACCGAGCTCGATAAAACGATCATCGAGGCGATCAAAGACCCCCTCACACATATTATCCGTAACTCGATCGACCACGGCATCGAGAGCCCCGCCGACCGCCTCGCCAACGGGAAGCCGGCTGAGGGACTCATTCACCTCCGAGCCTTTCACGAGGGCGGGCAGGTGATCATGGAGATCAAAGACGACGGCGCGGGGCTTAACACCGAACGGATCAAGCAGAAAGCCCTAGAAAAGGGGATATTTTCCGGTGATCAGCTCCGCCATATGTCGGACGATGAGATCAACCGGATCATATTTATGGCCGGCTTCTCGACCGCCCAATCCGTCACGAACGTATCCGGCCGTGGGGTCGGAATGGATGTGGTCCGCGCCAACATCGAAAAGATCGGGGGCCAGGTCGATATCTCGAGTAAATTCGGAACAGGGACCACACTCCGGGTTAAGATCCCGCTTACCCTCGCGATCATCCCGGCGTTGACCGTCTCCTCGTGTAAGCAGCGATACGCCATCCCCCAGGTAGTGCTCGTAGAGCTCGTACGCGCCGAGGGGGAGCAGTTGAAGCTCGTTGAACGGATCGGCATGAACGCGTTTTACCGTCTTCGGGGAGACCTTCTCCCCCTCGTCTCGCTCTCCTCGGAACTCGGGCTTCGCCCCCGCGAAGATTCTCCCGAGGCGTGCGACGGTCAACCGTTCACCTTCATCGTTGTGCGGGCGGACGAGCAGACCTTCGGTCTTGTCGTCGATGAGGTCCACGATACCGAGGAGATCGTCGTCAAAGCGCTCGGCAAGCAGCTCAAAGGGCTCTCGGTTTTCGCTGGCGCTACGGTCATGGGGGACGGCAGCGTGGCCCTGATTCTCGATGTCTTAGGGCTGGCGAAGCGGGCCGAGATCATCCGCGAGGCCGCGGCAAAGAAGACCCTTCAATCCGAGGTCGTGGAGAGCGCCCCCCCCTCAAGCTTCCTCATCGTACAGGTGGCGGAGGGTTATCGCGCGGCGCTTCCGCTCGAACTGGTGCACCGACTTGAAGAGTTTCAGCCGAACGCGGTCGAGTTCGCGAGTGGCCGGAAGGTTATCCAATATCGCTCCGGGATCTTACCGCTCGTTGACCTCGGTGAATTCTTCTCGGGCGCTCCAGCGCAGAGCGGTGAACAGCTGCATGTCGTGGTCTACGCTAAAGATTCGAAGC
>JBJOHD010000272.1:0-4988 GCA_046047875.1 Pseudomonadota bacterium
GAGGCGCGAGTGAACGATGCGACGTTGAAAGGCGGTCAGCCGCCGGAGAAGCTGCTTCGAGTCGTCCCGTCGCTCGATCGCTGCGTGATGGTCGGTCGGGTCTGGCTGAGCTAAACTCTCAGCACTCTCCAAAGATTGCGCGCTCGGGCCGCGCGGTGTTTCCTTTCGCCACACCTCAATGACCCGGTGCAGTAAGTTGCTCCGAATATATCGTTCGAGCGATTTGCCATGGTTTGGATCAAAGCTCGAGATCAGACGGTCGATCGCAACGAGGCAGTCGTTATAGACAAGGGCTGAGTCGCGTCGGGAGTTGTATTTCGATATCCCGCGTTGATATCCGGGCGCAAGGATATGGCGAGCGATCTCACGGAGAAGATTCTCCCGTTTACCGGGGTCCTCGCGGAGCCTCTCAAATTCGGCGAGGGGCACCGTCGTATCGCGAATGAGGGTCACCGTTCCAGAGGGGGAGCGCAGAGCGATGTCGTCGAGAGACGGGGCGGCGGTCGGGGCATTCTTGGTATGGACGGATGAGTGTGTGGCCACGGCGTATACTGCTCTCCCGCGGGGTGAGTCTCGATTGTATGAAAAGGAGGAGGTGCATAGAAGCCCCCGCTGCCTCAAAAATCATTGAGGGAATTCTTCGAATGACGTCGATGCTTTCGGCGCGGAGGTGACACGCAGCTCATTTCCCGGTCGCAGCGGGGAGGACTCAGGCGTACGAATCAGTCGGCGCTGGCCGCAACCCTAGGGGGGGGTGCGTTACACGCCGATAGGGTGCCAGGTGGTCTTAATCTCTTGAGTGCGAAGTATCGTGTACGGTCCCGCGGCATCTTTCGAGAACCAGTCAGAACTATCGTCGATAGCGACCCGTTTCAGGTTGAGCGCCGCGTTCACCTGCACCTCCTTGACCTCGCTTGGAGCATCGCCGCAGTAGACGACGGAGTTTATGTCCATATGAGAGGCGAAGTGACCGAGGAGCTCCTTCCGGGTACCGGTGAGGAGGTTCACGACGCCTCCGGGGAGATCGGAGGTTCCGAGCACCTCGGTGAGCGTGACTGCGGGGAGCGGCTGCGCGTTCGACGCGAGAACGATGCACGTATTTCCCCCAACGATCACCGGAGCGACAACCGAAATAAGTCCCAGGAGAGCCGATTCCTCCGGCGCGATTATTCCTACCACGCCGGTTGGCTCAGGTAGAGAGAAGTTGAAGTGATGCGAGCTCACCGGATTGACGCTGCTAAAAAGCTGAGTGTACTTGTCGGACCAGCCGGCGTAATAGATGAGCCGATCGATCGAGGCGTTGACTTCCCTCACCGCATTCTTGCGGGAAGCGCCGAGCGCGCCGATCTCGGCGACGAACTGCTCACGCCGTCCCTCAAGCATCTCGGCCATGCGGTAGAGGATCTGTCCTCGATTGTATGCGCCTGTCTTCGACCATTTTTCGAAGGCATCTCGCGCAGCTGTCACCGCGGCTTTAAGGTCCTTGCGCGAGGAGAGGCAAACGTTCGCCATGAGTGAGCCTTTCGGGGAACGCACTTCGTAGTACCGCCCTGATTCGGTCCGTGGAAACTTTCCACCGATGAATAACTTGTATGTTTTCATCACCTCAAGGCGCTGCTCGGGTGCATCGGTAAGGCTTTGGAGCTTGATGGGCTTTGAGTGGTTGTCTTTGATTTTTTTTGCTGCGCGCATAACCAAACCTTCGCTTCGTTACTCGATCTCGACGTACGCCTCGAGACCGTGAAGTCCGCCTTCACGACCGATGCCGCTTTCCTTGTAGCCTCCGAACGGCGAGGTCGGGTCAAACTTGTTGTAGGTATTTGCCCAGACGACTCCCGCTCGAAGTTGGGAGGAGACCTTAAAGATCTTCGATCCCTTGTCGGTCCAGACCCCGCCGGAGAGCCCGTACGGAGTGTTATTGGCCTTTTCCACGACCTCGTCGACGGTCCGGAACGTCTGGATTGCGAGGACGGGGCCGAAGACCTCCTCTTGAACGATCCGGTGAGATTGGGCGACGTTCAAAAAAAGCGTGGGCCGACACCAATAGCCTTTTACTGGGAGAGCGCAGGGCGCCTGATACATCTCCGCGCCCTCTTCTGCTCCCGCCCGCAGAAACCCCTCTATCTTTTCAAGCTGCATCTTAGAGTTGATCGCCCCGATGTCGGTGTTCTTATCGAGCGGATCGCCCACGATAAGGGTTTCCATCCGATCTTTGAGCTTTCGAATCACCAGCGGAGCTACCCCCTCTTGAATAAAGAGCCGCGAGCCGGCGCAGCAGACGTGACCCTGGTTAAAGAAGATGCCGTTAATTATCCCCTCAACCGCCTGATCGATCGGCGCATCTTCGAAGATTATATTGGCAGCTTTTCCTCCGAGCTCAAGAGTGTACCGTTTTCCCGAGCCTGCGATCGCCTTTTGGATTATCTTTCCGACCTCGGTTGAACCGGTGAAAGCGATCTTGTTGATGTCAGGATTTTTGACGAGCGCCGCACCGGTTTCCCCTGCGCCGGTGACGAGATTGACTACCCCCGGAGGAAGGTCGGCTTCTTGGATGATCTCCGCGAGGAGCAGGGCGGTGAGGGGTGTCGTCTCAGCCGGCTTGAGCACCACGGTATTACCGCACGCGAGGGCCGGAGCGAGTTTCCACGCGGCCATCAGCAGGGGGAAATTCCACGGAATAATCTGCGCTGCAACACCCAGCGCACGAGCTCTGCGCCCCGGAAAGGCGAATTCAAGTTTGTCAGCCCACCCGGCGTAATAAAAGAAGTGCGCCGCGGCCAGCGGGATATCGACTGTGCGCGACTCGCGAATCGGTTTTCCCCCATCCATCGACTCCACGACTGCAAGTTCGCGGGCGCGCTCCTGGATGAGGCGCGCGATGCGGTAGATGTATTTTCCCCGTTCCTTTCCAGGAAGTTTCGACCACACCGTCGTATACGCTTTGCGGGCGGCTTTTACCGCTTTTTCTACATCGCCCGGCGAGGCCTCGGCCACCTCGGCGAGTACTTTTTCGTTCGCCGGGTTTATGGTTTCGAAGCAGCGGCCCTTCGAGGAGTTCACCCAGTTCCCGTCGATGAAGAGTCCGTAACGGCTCTTGAGCTGCACATGATCCGCGCTCTCTGGGGCGGGGGCATACCGCCAATCGGTTGAGAAGTTGAGCTTTGAGTCGGTGAAATCGGTCACGGTAAATCCTCTTCGCGGTTAGTCCTTTGAGAAATAATCAAGCGATTGGTAGACGCCGGTGCGCTCCTTCATCAGTTGCATGACGATATCGTTTGCGAGCTTGCTCGCACCGAATCTAAACCAATCGGGGTTGAGCCACGCCTCGCCGAGCGTTTCCCGTACGACAACGAGGTATTGCAGAGCGAGCTTCGCGGTGGCGATTCCCCCCGCTGGTTTCATGCCGATCTGTTTCCCGGTCGCGTAATAGAAGTCGCGGATCGCCTCAAGCATTACCAGAGTCACGGGGAGCGTGGCCGCTGGGGTGACTTTGCCGGTCGAGGTTTTTATAAAATCACCCCCGGCGTACATCGCGATGTCGCTCGCTCGCCGCACGTTGTCGAGTGTACCGAGCTCTCCCGTTTCGAGGATCACTTTGAGATGAGCCGCGCCGCACGCTGCCTTTATGGTCGCGACCTCATCAAAGGTGAAGTTGTAGTCCCCCGCGAGAAATCGCCCCCGCGAGATTACCATATCGATCTCGTCGGCGCCTTCGCCGACCGCACGCTTTGTCTCGTCGACCTTCGCCTCCATGGCGCCGTGCCCGCTTGGAAAGAAGGTCGCTACCGACGCGACCTTAATCCCGGAGCCTTTGAGCGCATCCTTCGCCACCCGGACAAAGTCTGGGTAGACGCACACGGCTGCTACGGGGGGCAGATCAGGGAGCGCATCGCATACGTGGCGCGCCTTGCAGCACATCTGCATGACCTTCCCGGGGGTATCCTTGCCCTCAAGGGTGGTGAGGTCGATCATACTAAGGGCGAGCTTCAGCGCTTTGACCTTCGCCTCTTTTTTTATACTTCGGTGACTTAACCGTTCGACCCGTTCTTCGACCCCGACCTCATCGATGGTCGGGGTGAAGCGGAAGTCGGGGGCAGCCGGAAACGGAGCTGGGCTCAATATCGTCATAGCGCGGAGGATTTTAGCGTGCCGGAGCACTATACCCGACTCCGTAGTGTTATCAAAAAGATACCGTTGGCGGGCTCGTGGATGTGGGGCACCTCCTACGTTTGTATCTGCGATACGGTGTTCTTGGTTTTTTTGGCTTGAGCGTCCTCGATCTTCAACTTGCTGAATCGATGCAAAACTATTGTGGCTTCCGTTGAGTTTTAACGGCGGAATTAAGTTAATAGTCCGAAAGGACTGGGTTTTAATGGTTCTACTCCAGCCGAACTACCGGGTTGGGGCTGCAGGTATCAGCATTTTCGGGGGCGGTGTCAGGAGCCAGCTGACATTATTCGGGTTGCCTCTCAGTGGGTCTCGGAAATATACCGGCGTTAGGAGACTGGCGGGCTGGTCTGGACAGCTTGTATTCGTCGGGGTTTGAGCGTCGGTCCAAAATCATTAGCTGAGCACGTTACTTAAGGAGAGGCTCTCGATATGGATATGACAGTGATGCAGTACGACATCGTCTATAACTCGTTCTCATTCGCCATTGCGGTGATGGGTGCGGCGACGGTGTTCTTGTTCTTCGGTCGTTCGCAGGTGGCGCACCACTACAAGACAGCTGTTACGATCAGCGGTCTCGTTACGCTTATCGCGTTCTACCACTACTGGCGGATCTTCGATTCGTGGGAAGCGGCCTACAACGTGGCGAACGGCGCCGTTACGGCGACCGCGCACCGTTTCAACGATGCGTATCGGTACGTCGATTGGCTTCTCACCGTGCCGCTCCTCTTGACCGAGCTCGTTCTCGTCATGCGCCTCTCGCGGGAGGAGACCGTGCAGCGCGCCTCGCACTTGGCGAAGCTCGCCGCTTTGATGATCCT
>JBJOHD010000273.1:0-5160 GCA_046047875.1 Pseudomonadota bacterium
TAAACTCCGATTGGCGCCTTTGCCGAGAAGCTGAATGATATACTCGGACTGAACGGGATAAACGTTGGGGGAGTTGTTTGCGTGCGACAAGAGCAGCTCCACCGGTGAGTACGATTGGCCGATGGAACGAATATCTCCTTGTCGAAATAGATCATCGAATTCAAGCAGCATGCTATCGACTACCGATCCGCGCACAACCACGGTCAGATCCGACTCCGTTGGATTATCAATGTTATCTCCACCGATAAAAGCGCGCAGACCATCGATAATTACCGCTTTCGAGTGCAGCGAGCCACGGGTTGGTAACGGTGGGTGTACACTGAGGTGCGCCTTTATGGAGAGGCGAGAGATTTCACGCTCAAGTTTTTCTGCTTGCCCCAAGATAGTGTTCACGGCAAGAAAGACCTTCAGCTGAGGATTCCGAGATTGTGCCTTGGAGAGCACACCCAGGAACTTCTGACCTACCTCGCTCTGAGGATCGATGATATCGAGTTGAGCGCATACCTCATGAGCTGCTGAGAGGATCGCGTTCGAGACCGCCGCGACCCCTTCGTCGAAAGGATCGGTGTCGTTGAGGATGACCCGCTCGATTCGTCCAAACGCAAAAGAGAATTCATGGGGGATAGTTTCAGCTTCAACGCTCTCCATCGATGCCTGAATATCCTGCGCCCGGGGGAGAAAGAGGGTCCGTCAGCATCGCAGCGCCGCCGTCATGAGGCAGCGGCTGCGTACACCCCTCGATGCGTCCCGTCCTTTGAGACATAAGACCCCTGGGAGGGGTTATGGCACCGCGATGCCCAAGAGTCACCTTGGATGCCCCGCTAGCAACTAATTCACTGAATTCTTTGGGGGGTACGGGTGCGTCCCTTGCCCTGCCCCTGCTCAACTCCGCGATGGCTTCAGAAGATCGCTCAATCCCTCGATTCCCATGATACACTTTACATAACTCAGGCGCGTAGCTTATGCCGCAGATCGGCCCGCAGAGAGCTGTCGAGCAGCTTAAAAACCCGGGTGAATCTTTTCGGCTGCGCCCCGGGCATACGCTCGATCTCGATACGGTCGTTATCACCTCAGATCGCCTCACGCTCCGCCCGGTGAGCCGTGACTACGCGGAGAGGATCTTCGCCGAATACACACCGGAGGTAACCCGGTATCTTATGACCGAAGCCTCCGGCCGAATCGAGGATACGTACGCCTTTATCGAGAAGGCAGCGGCGGGGCGCGCGAAGAGAACCGATTTCGCTGCGGTTATTCTCCCTCGCGAAACCGGTGAATTTTTAGGATGCTGCGGAATCCACTCGCAAGCTCGTTCGGTTGAGCCCCACCTCGGTATCTGGATAAAGAAATCCGCGCACGGTCACGGGTATGGGCGCGAGGCGGTCAGCGCTCTCTGCGATTGGGCGTGGCGTACCCTCGATTACCCAGCGCTTCGCTACGACGTTGATCGTGCAAACACCGCGAGTCGAAAGGTTGTGGAATCGCTCGGGGGGATCGTCGTTGCGGAGGAGGTTGCCCCACGGACGAACGGCGGAACCCTCGATTCGATAATCTACCGTATCCCCCGCCCCATCGGGCTTTAGGCGGAGGTGCGCTCGATCGGGAGTCCCGTGTCAGTCTCGTCGTGGACGTCACCGTGAGAACTTGCCGGGGAATCACCGCCCGACTCGTCGGGCGCTAAAATCTTTACAACCCGCGCCGGATTCCCCGCAATTACGCTTCGGGGCGGAAACTCCCCCCGCGTTACCACCGCACCGGTTGCGACGATCGAACCTGAGCCGATCGTGACACCTTTCAAAATCGTCACGTTTGCCCCAACCCACACATCATCTCCGATCTCGATCCCTTGCCCGGGGAAGTGCCACCGACTCCCCTCTGGGCGAGCCCCCTGCGGAATCGGATGGAACCGAGGACGGAATCCCCCGACCATCGAACGCACCTGGGCGGCCCGATCCTCTGGAGATAAGGGGTGGGGATCGAAGTCTTGAATGAAAACGTTCCAACTTCCGAGAAATCGAGCGCCTATCGACACCCTGTAGCGGCTTACGATCCGCACCCCACCTAATATACTCTCCGGGCCGATCGATACCTTCGCCCCCCCGTAGGCTTCAACTCGTACATCCTCATACACGATCGAGTCTCTTCCGATCGCTACTGTCGCGTGGGGCGGCTCTATAAATATCGAACCGTTCCTCTGAATCCGTACGTTTTCACCAAGCTCGAGATGTCGGATCGGAAAAGCCCGGCGGCAAAGCGCCGCGACGAGGAATAACCAGTATCCCCGAGCAACCCGAACGGCATATCCCGGATGCGCCCAGCAGCGGGCGACGAGCCGGCTGAGCCGACCGCTTACCGGGCCGGCGAGTTGAACCGCTCCGCTTACCGCACTCATACCGCACCCCCTGGCACATATTCACCCTTCCCATACAACCGAGCATACCGCTCCCCCATCCCCGCTATAGAGAACCGATCGCGGATCCACCGGTTTTTAACCCATAGTTCGGCGTGATACCGGTCACCCCGACGTTGCACCTCCTGAACCACTGCAGTTAGGGCGCGAACCCCCGCGCCGATATCATCGAGTGGAAACTGCGCCGAGAGAGGCTTCAGAAACTCATGCCCAGGGATCGAGGACAGCACGGTGGGAAGCCCCGCGCCGACCGCTTCGAGGGGCCCTAAAGGCATCCCCTCAAAAGCCGAGCACGAGAGGTAGACATCGCCTGCTTGGAGCCACCGCTCCGGAGTTGAGCTCGCCCCCGCAAGGATTATCCGGGCCCCATCGGGGGCTTCGCTTATAAGCCGTTGAAGCCGGGCCCACTCTCCGGGAGCGGACTCCGGCCCCACCAAGATGAGTGCAAGGTTCGCGCGGGTCCCCGGCGAAAGCGCGCTCCACAGCTCGATCGCTCGATCCTGCCCCTTTCCCGGAAAGAGACGCGCTACGTACACGACCCAAGTCAGATCAGAGAGCCTCTGGTCGACATGGGGCATCAGCTCGCGTCGAAGCTCGATCTTCTCACTCCTCAGCACCCGCGGCTCAGCCACGAACTCGACCCCGTTTTCGATAAGATGGATACGCTCTTCGGGAAGGCCAAACTTAATATACTGCTCCCGAGTATCGTCAGATACCACCGACAGCTCATCGGCGAATCGGGCGAAGATCCGCTCGTACATCGCGTACCGCTTTCGGTCACCGAGGTGCACAAAGCTGTGTTGGGTGTGCACAAGCTTAACCCGCCCTCCAACGATACACTTCGCCAGCGCCCCGTAAATCAGTCCTCCCAGATCATGGGTATGAACAACTGCGATCCGCTCACGGGCTATCGATCGCACGATCGTGACCACCACACGGGGGGAGAACCCATTTCCTTTCCGGTGAAGCTTCACTGGAATACCGAGGGCCTCGAACTCTCCGAGGAATCCCCGATCTCCTTGAGCGGGGTGATCGTAGGCGAGAACCCGCACATCCCACGCTCCCTCGGCTTTAAGATGGGTGCAGAGATTAAGCACCATCCGCTCAAGCCCACCGATCGATAATCGCTGGGTGACCACCAACACTCTCCCGCCGCTCCGGGGGATCGCGGCACACCCCTGAATAAGAAAGGCACCGGGAAGATACAGCACCGTGAATAGCGCGCCGCACACCAGGAACCAGCTCAGCGGAGTCTCGAAATGGCTCCGCATTCCCCACATCATAAGCCCCAAAAACCCCGCATAGAGCCCCATACGAGCGAGCCCGCCGATCGGAAGAAACCGGTGGGGCGCCCACCCGGTGCTTTGCACGACGTAGTACACCGCGTAGGCGCGGAGCATGAAGCGGGCGATAAGCATACCGCCAAGCGCCCCCATCGCCCCACCCCACATAAGCCCCAGCACCGTGCACAGAACGGTTGGAACAGAGAACGCCACGAAGTTTTTGAGGATCCATCCCGCCTGTCCCCGCGCCCGAGCGACCGCATCGTGAGGTACGATGAAACAGAGATAGCTAAAGGCAAAGAGCCGAAGATACGGCGCGGCTCCGCCGTACTGCTGTGTAAAGAGGAGTTGGATGATCGGCTCAGCAAATATAAAGAGTCCTACGGTCGCCGGGATCATCACAAAGCCGAGGTGACGCACCCCGTCTTGAAAGAGCCGCGCTGCGTCATCGCTCCGCCGATCGGCGAAGGCGCGGGAGAGCTCGGGGATAAGCACCCGGGTGATCGACTGCTCAATGATAAGAAGCGGTGCGACCGACAAACATCCGATCGAATAGAAGGCGAACTCAGCTGGGCTTATCCACGTCGAAAGGACTAACTGATCGGTATATCCAACGAAGATTCCGAAGACCCACGCCATCGACACCGGAAACGCGTAACGCACGACCGCGCGCATCACCGGAGGCTCCGGTCGAAGCCGGACGATACCAAGGCGGTATCCAAGAAGATATCCACTCACCGCTTTAAGCGTGACGATCCCCGCGTGAGCAACAAAGACCGCCTCAAGCGAGCGAAAGTGGAGCGCAGCAAGGATGATTGCACCGGTGCGGATAAGCTCGAAACTGGAGTAAAATATCGCGCCGGTCCACGTGCGTCCCCGGGCTATCGCCGCCTCCTCGAAGAACCCCCCCGCGATCGAACCGAAGAGCGCAGCGGCGAATGCGAGCGCGGTAGCTTCGTTCCAATCGAAGAGATACTCAAAGACCGGAAACGCTGAGAGCCCGAGCACTGCAAACATACTCGCCGCCAGCAGCACTATCAACGCCGACATCTGGATAGCACGTGCCCCATCGTCCCCCTGCCCCGCCCAGTAACCGAGCCCGCTCATGAGCCCTGCGGTCAGCGCAAAGCCGGGCACGATGACGACGTAGAGAAAAAAAACCTTAAACAGTCCCACATCGTGAGGACTCAGGATCCGCACTAATATGAGGGGCAGCAGTAGATTTACCACCGCGGCACAGCTTGAAAGGATCGAGATCGGCCAGTGCGAGCGGCGACCGGTGTCAGTATTACTACTCACGATACCTCCGGTTGAATCGGTACTCCACCCTGCGCCTCACGCGAACTATCCACCTCCCGGACGTCTCCAAGAACAGCAACGAGAAGCGTCTTGGCAATAACGATGAGATCGAGTCGGGGAGAAAGGTTCTGGATGTAGAACAGATCATATTCAAGCTTTGTCGCGGACTCA
>JBJOHD010000274.1:0-3794 GCA_046047875.1 Pseudomonadota bacterium
CCCGCCCTAGGCAGTATTAACCTATGACGACTTTTCGGGGGAAAAGATCGTCATGACGGATTACCCTATGACGACGTTTCGAAGAAAAGATCGTCATGACGGGTAGGGGTTCCCCCTGCACCCGCAGGAGTCACTGAAGTTACGATTCGGGGGCGGGAATCGAACCATTATCTTTCACTCAGCGACTTTCCCGTGGAAAGATCGCCGAGTTTACGGGGGCCTCGCGGATGCGAGGCCAAAAGAGAGCTGCGATTTATCGGCGCGCGAGCGCCGATTCCCGCCCTAGGCAGTATTACCCTATGACGACTCTTCGAAGAAAAGATCGTCATGACGGGCGGAGGCTAATTCCTATTCGAAGTCGGCGAAGCCGACATTCGAATTACGGGGAGGTATCCCCCTGCACCGAGCTTTGCTCGGATGCTTTCCCTCCCAAAGGGGGGAGCCGCTTGCCGCGGAGTTCGCCTATTCCGTGTGGGCTAATCACGATACTTGAATCCTCGGAGCCTCCGGCTACTATAGCGGTATGTCCAATCGCACCGTCCTCTTTCTTTGCACCGGGAACTCGTGTCGGAGCCAGATGGCTGAGGGCTGGGCGCGTCGTCTCCACGGTGAACGGCTCGATGCGTACTCAGCAGGCACGAAAGCCCACGGGCTAAACCCACTCGCAGTGAAAGTCATGGCGGAGGTCGGTGTCGATATCTCGGGGCATACCTCGAAGAACATCGCGGAACTCCCAAAGATACCTTTCGATCTCGTCGTTACGGTGTGCGGAAACGCTCAAGAGACGTGCCCCGTTTTTCCGGGAGCAAAAAAGACCGTTCACGTGGGGTTCGATGATCCGCCGAAACTCGCTGTCGGTGCGAGGAACGAAGAGGAGGCGCTCATGCACTATCGCCGGGTGCGGGATGAGATCGGTGTTTTTGTTCGTTCACTTCAAGTAGAGTAGGAGTTATGGAAAAGACAACTCTTCAATGTGTTCCCGGTTGCTGCGATGAAAATCCCTCTCACCTTGATAGCGACACGGTGCGAGATAACGTGCGATCCGGCTACGCGGAGATCGCCAAGAAAGGGGTGTGGCTCGAAGATCCGGAGCGGGGAGGGTGCTGCGCCGATACCGCGGGTGGCTGCTGTGGAGGCAGCACCTTGACCGCTGAGGAGCTCGCTCGGCAGCTCGGGTACTCGATCGAGGAGCTCCGCGCTCTCCCGGAGGGTTCTAATATGGGACTCTCGTGTGGGAATCCAACCGCGATAGCGGCGCTCAACGGGGGCGAGGTAGTACTCGATCTGGGAAGTGGGGGTGGCTTCGATTGTTTCGTCGCGGGGCCCAAGGTGGGCGCAACGGGGCGGGTCATTGGGGTCGATATGACCCCCGAGATGCTCGGAAAAGCGCGCCGTAACACCGCTCACTACGAGGAGACCACGGGGCTTAAAAATGTGGAGTTTCGCCTCGGTGAGATCGAACACCTCCCGGTCGGCGACAGCACGGTAGACGTCGTTATCTCTAACTGTGTGTTGAATCTTTCCCCTGACAAAGCACAGGTCTGGCGCGAGATCGCCCGGGTGCTGAGGCCCGGCGGTCGGGTGGCGGTTTCGGATCTGGCGCTCATAAAGCCCCTGCCGGAGGAGGCGCTGGTCGTAATCGGAGCGCTTGTCGGCTGCGTCTCCGGTGCTGTCCTCATCTCAGAGACCGGGGAGCAGATGAAGGCCGCGGGGTTTCGCGAAATAAAGCTTACCTCAAAGTCCGGATACGTCGAGGCGATGACGAATTGGGAGGACCCTCTTTACCGCCGCATCTTTGAGGTTCTGCCGAAGGGAGCGAAGCCGAGCGATTTTATCACCAGCCTCGATATCGCGGCGGTAAAATAGCCGGTGAAGTTAGCGCTTTTCCTCCCCAAGGTAGTGGGGTACCATCTCGTTCGTCAGTTACCCTTTTCTTTCGAGGAGATCGGCTCATGCGTTCCCTAATACTTTTAGCTATCGCGTTCTCGTGTGTCTCAATGCCCGCTTTCGCGGAGGATTCGTTAAAAACGATCCTCGATCGGGTCGTAAAATTCGAGAGTGAGGGGCAGATTAAAAAAGCGCTCGAGGAGTTAAGCTGGGCGCAGAACACCCTTCAAGAGGCGAACAAGAAAAAGATCGCGGAGCTGCTCCCAAAGCAGATCGGTGAATTCGTCGGGGGGGAGGTCGAAAGCAACGACGTCATGGGTATGAGCGCAACCGAGCGGGAGTATTCCGCAGGGGAGATGACTATCAAGCTTTCGCTGCTCGGCTCGGCGGCGAGCGCTGATAAAGGGGGAAGCAATCCATTCGCAGCGATCGGACAGATCGCGATGATGGGAGCCGGCATGGATCCTTCAGCCCGTAAGACCCGCATGAACGGGCGTACCACTACCATCAAGCAAGAGGCTGGAAGCGATCAGATCGAGATGATGATCTCGCTGAAAAACGGTTCGACCGTGCGGCTTGAGGCGAACGGAATGACCGATGCGAAGAAGTTTGAGGAGATGGTACAGGGGGTCGATCTTAACCCGCTGGAGAACTATCTCTCCTAGTGATTATTTCAGAAACTTTCTGCACTCTTCTTAAGAGAGTCACCAAGGCCGGGTCACGTTAGGACGGGCCCGTTGTGGCCATTCCGGGGCCTGGAGCGTGCTTTCGGTAGGACAGAATGTCCTTGGGGAAGCGATTGAGAATCTGGTGCGCCCGTCACTCTAGCTGGGGAAGAAACCTATTAAAAAGCCGACGAGTTCCCATGCCGCTTTCGGCTCGGCGATAAAGGGGGCCACGAGCCCTCTTTTTTTGTTTGAGCGATCTTCTCCGGTTTTTTTCGGTTCCCCCAAAGCTCTCATGCTTCGGTGCTAACAGCAGCTCGGACTTCGTTGAGGACGCCTCGTGTACCTCCCGAATTCGGCCGCGGACGAAATCGAGAGGATCTTCATTCGAGGTCTTTTTAGTGTCGATTAAAATCATCGAAGACGCTTCCTGAAGTAAATCTTGAAAATGCGACACACTCTTATCGGGTAAACGAAATCAGTGTTGCCGACTTATTTAACTTTTTCTCGGTCGATCGGTCGTTTAAAAGAGGATGACTTGTAAGAGGTTCGGCGGTATTACTAATCGTTATCAGCCTTTGAAATGAGCTGCGGAGGTTTATAAATCGTATGCCATCGTTCCTAAAGATTTTGATACTCGGTTTAGCCGTCCATGTGTTTGCGCTCGAGTCCGCAGCCGCGCCGCTCGCAGCGAAGTTGTGCCTAACAAAAACCAAGAACTTCGTCATCCGTGAGCGCTGCCGCGGGGGCGAAACCGTGATGTCCCTTTCAACCCTCTCCCGTAAGCTCTTTGTCGTTAAAACCACTGATTTCGTGGGGGTGGAGAGTGAAGGATCCGAGGTCCAAGCGACCGTCGAGGCGGGTACCCCGGGCTTTGGAGGTACAAATATACCTGGTGCACCGCTCCTTCGCACCGCGAACTGTCCCTCAGGCACCGTTTTCTCAAGTTCGTGTGAATCCTCGACCACGACCAGTTTGACGATCGACCGGGTTGAGGCCCAGGATGGCAAAAGTGTTCGATGCTCGTGGAGCCAGTCGACCCTAACGGATATTACCGGGATCTTTTACGTCAAGGCGGTGTGCGCGAACTTCTAGCTGCTCAGGAACTTGTAGGGGAGCCCCCCGGGCTCGTCCGTCCGGTCCGGGTTCTGGGGCTTCCAACCGACGTCGCTCATGTCGTCTCTTCGTTTTAAGGGTATATTTTGAGCGGTTTTAGGGGATGGCACCTAACCGGGAGTGCCC
>JBJOHD010000275.1:0-4375 GCA_046047875.1 Pseudomonadota bacterium
CGACAGCCAATTCCTCGACGGATTCACCGGTATTAAGGTCAACGGCTATATTCTCGACCGCTTCGGGCAGCTCGATGGGCAGCTCGGCACCGTTGAGATCTACTCGAACGTCTTCTACCAGATGAGTTTCGGCGTGCGAGTCGATACGCCCGCAGTCACCCTCTTCGACAATGCGGTCGTGCGGTCGATCCGCCGACCGCTTGCCGGGTTCGTCGCAGGATTTCTCATTATAAACGCCTCAGCTATCGATGTGTACCGAAACGTCTTTATGAATTCCCTCACCGACCATGCCGGTGCGGATCGGGGTATTCAGATCTGGGGGCACGCCGATTTCGCCTACCACAGGATATTCCAGAATAGATTCCGCAATATGCCGGGCGCGATCGTTTACGGTCGGCTCGAATGGTACGACTCCTTATGGGTCGATGGCCCATTTGGTCCGCGGCAGGTGCCGTTCAATCGGGGACCGGAGTCGATCTCGATACAGAACAACTACATCGTCAATTCGGATAACCGCCAAGAGCTGATCGAGGTTAAGCAGCTCGACCGGGGTATCAACGAAATGGTCTTCCGTAACAACGTCCTGTGGAATCCAAATCTCCTCGAGGGGAGACTGTGGGCGGCGGAGGAGCACGGGACTATCACCCGTATCGAAAACGTGTACGAGGAGATTCCGGCCTACTGCGATGATCTATTCTACCAACTCACCTGCAGTACGATTGTCAATATGTCATCACCGACATGTCAGGCGTGTATAAACCCCGCATGTCTTTACACCGAGATCACCCGTACTCCGAATCTGCGGATGACTCAGACAAACTGGTACGCAAACGTCGGTGCCGGTTTTATCATCCCAGGAGCTGCCGTGTATCCGATTATCGGTTCATGGAATCCGAATCGGGTAGCTATTCCGTGCGGTGCCGACTTAACTCTGGGCATGGCTCACTACGTTAACTTGAGCCTCAATCAACAGCAGTGGCTCCAGTTCATCAACCGGAACGGTCAGAACGAACTGCCTCCCGGTACGGAGGGTGGTATCCGGGTTGAGCCGGTGACCTTTGCCGATCCGGAGAGAACGCTCCTCACGTTCCTCGCTGACAACGACATTCGGATAAGACTATCCGCTGGCGCACCGCTCGAACCAGCGGTGTCACTCGACGCGTACATCGACTATGTCGTGAGGTTCCATTTCCATACCCCGAGCGAAGAGATAAGCCTCGACCCGCGGACCTGGGGTAAAAACGTCCAAACCTACTTCGCGAGTGGATTAAACATCGTTACCCCCTAGTCCTTCGACAAATAAGTTTTTTCACTCCCGCGGAGTGAAAAACTAACTCAGGACTAGTGGTGAGCATAAATTCTACTACCTTGCAGGTGAAAGAATTTAATAGTCGAACCACTAGGCTGCTGAGGGTTTACTCTAGGCTCTGAAGCGCCTCAACGAAGGTGGTGAGGAACTTGTTGGCCGAAAAGCCATCGAGCACCCGGTGGTCGATGGTCAGGGTGACGTAGCACCTTGACCGAACCTCCACTTTTTCATTTGCCCGCTCACCGACCGAGACGACCCGCCGCTCAAGCTTGCCGATCCCGAGGATCGCCGACTGGGGCTGATTGATGATTATCGGGGTCGCCACAAGACTCCCACTTACCCCGTGGTTCGAGATCGTAAAGGTGCCCCCCTGTACCTCATGGGACTCTGTTTTCCCATCCCGTGCGCGCGAGATCATCCCATCGAGCGCCCGCGCCGCCTCAAAGAGATCGAGCTTTTGGGCTCCCTTGAGCACCGGGACGATTAAACCTCCGCTCCCGAGCGCGGTAGCGATACCGATGTTCGCATCTTCGAAGATCTCGAGCGCGTCGTCGTGCCACCGGCTGTTCACCTCCGGCACCGCCATAAGAGCCTTCGCCGCAGCCTGGACGAAATATGCGGTAAACGTGAGCTTGACCCCGCGCTTTGCAAAGTCTGCGAGATGCTTTTCGCGGTGGGCGATCATCGCCTCAAGATCCGCCTCAAAGACGCTCGTCACATGGGGCGCCTTCGTCACGCTCTCCTGCATATGGTGGGCGATCATCCGCCGCATCGGGGTGTGGATTACCCTCCGTGAGGGGCCGCACGCCACACTTGAAGCGCTCTCACTGGACGCACCGCTTCCACCACCGCCCGCCACGAACTTAAGCACATCCTCGTGGGTTATTCGACCACCTTTGCCGGTACCGAGGACTTGCTCGGGCTTAATGTTATGCTCCTTTAAGAGCCGCTTTACCGCGGGGCTCATCTCAAGCGCCTGCGACCGATCCTCCGAACACACCCGGGGTGCCGGAGCCGCCGCACGTTTCGGCGCCTCGGCAGCGGGCGCAGGCGCTCCACTACCCTTTCCTACCCCGAGCTTTATCCGTCCCAAAAGCTCCCCCGGCTTCACCTCAGCGTTTTCGAGCGCCGAGATCTCCACAAGTTCGCCGGCAGCAGGCGCTGCTATCTCCATCATCACCTTATCGGTGCTGATCTCGATAAGCGGCTCATTTTCTTTGACTGCGTCGCCTACCGCCTTAAACCACTTGGCGACGATCGACTGGGTGCCCTCCTGGGCTTGGGGCAATACGATATCGATAAGCTCAGACATCGCTACATCTCCATTAACTGTTTCATCCGCGCGGCGATCTCCTCAACATCGGGCACCACCGCCGCCATTAAATTTACGTTGTGGGGGATCGGCACATCAGGTACCGCAATGCGATCGATCGGCGCATCGAGGGAGAAGAACGCCTCCTTCGCTACCACCGCCGCGATCTCCGCTCCGAAACCCGCAGTCATTCCGTCCTCGTGGACGACAAGGCACCGCCGAGTCCTCTTCACCGATTCAAGCACAGCGGATTTATCCCACGGCATAATCGTGCGGAGATCGATCACTTCGATACTCTCTCCGGCGGCGTCCACCGCCTCTTCCACCCGCTCCACCATCGCACCCCACGTCACGACGGTAAGCCGCTCTCCCGCGCGCACCAGCTTTGCCTCCCCGAACGGCACGACGAATTCGTCACCCGGATACGGGCGTCGCGCCCACGGGGTGTCGAGCATATGGCGGTGCTCAAAAAAGATCGTGGGGTTGTTGCTGCGGAGCGCTGCTCGCAAAAGCCCCACCGCGTCCTCTGCATTTGAAGGCATCGCGACCTGCCATCCGATCGCGTGGGCGAATACTACTTCGCTGCTCACCGAATGCCACGGGTCGCCGCACTTAAAAAATCCCCCCGGAATTCGGACGACGATCGGGGCGGCGAACCGGTTCGCGGTGCGCCACCGGATAGTACCGCAGTTATTGAGTTGCTCGGTCGCAGGATCGGCGTATTTACGAAACTGGATCTCAGCCACGGGGAGTAATCCCGCGATCGCCATCCCAACCGAGCGGCCGATAATTCCCTCTTCCGAGAGGCTCGTGTCAAACACGCGGGCCTCGCCGAACATCTCTTGAAGCCCCAAGGTGGCGGCGTGTACCCCCCCTTTCGGTCCCACATCCTCACCGAAAACGAGCACGCGGGGGTTCGCTTTTAACTCTACCTCGAGGGTCCGCCGAATCGCCGTAATCATATTGATGCGGGTCGGCTCCGGATTAGGGATCGTAGAGGACGGAGGGAAATTAAAACCGTGCGCGAGCACCCCGCCGGTCCTTTGGAGATCAATCTCACCGGTCGAGGTGAGCTCAGAAAAAACATACCTGCCGATCTCAGCGGGATCCGGTTCTGGACGTGCTATCGCTCCCGCGAGCGCCGCCTCGATATCGCGTGCGACCTCGGAGTTCACCGTCTCCCACTCATCGGCGGAGAGGATATTCGGAACGAGGAATGACTTAAGTTTCGGGAGGGGATCACGCGCCTCCTCAGATTTTAATACCTCAGCCGATTTATACGCCTGGGTATCCTGCCCCGAGTGCCCCGAGAGCCTCGGCACAGTAAGTCGGAGAAGCGCTGGGCCAGCACCGCTCCGCACATGCGCCACCGTCTCCGAGAACAGCGCCGCCGCACCCTCTGGGTCGGTGCCGTCACCGTTCCGAATAAACAGGTTCTTAAACGAAGCTAAATTTTCCGCGATATTCGCGCCGGGGGTCTGAAACGCCCCGGGAACCGATATGCCGTAACCGTTATCCTCGACGTAAAAGAGGAGGGGGAGCTTCAACGTGGTCGCCATCGTGAGCGCCGACCAAAAACCGTTCGTCGCCACCGCCGCGTCACCACTTAAAACACACGCGATTGCTCCCTCGTACGATGAATCTTTCAGCACATCACGGTGGTAGGTGATCGCTTGCGCCCACCCAGCGCATGGAGTGAACTGCGAGCCCACATCCCCCGACATCGGGAACACCGTCGGCGAATTTTCGCCGGG
>JBJOHD010000276.1:0-16759 GCA_046047875.1 Pseudomonadota bacterium
TACTCGGAAACGTGATCGTGCCGGTGGTAAAGCTCTCAAAAAAGTTACTCGACGTGCCGCCGCTCGCCACATCTCGTTCCCGAACCGTAAACGACTCCGCTGTTCCCGGCGGAACGGTGACGGTGACGTCGAACTCGGCGCTCTCACCTGGTCGGAGGTTAGTTCCCGATGTCGCGGAATCGGAGCTGCTCCCGGCTACAAAAGCTTTGGTCAGCGAGGGAGATATGGCGGTTGTCGTAGCTGTATCCGATTCAGGGGAGAAAAGCGGACCTCCCACCGACGAGGCGTAGCGCACCGTCGCGGTATTCGTGATAACACCCCCAAACGGAGCGGTGGCGTCAATCGAGAGGTCGTATTGAATCGTACACGTCTGCGCCGCGGGGATATCCATCGAGTCAGCGCTAAACTGGGAGGTGGTTGAGGTATCGCTCGGACTGCCCAGGGTTGCGCAGTTCGAGAACGTCATGCTGGATGCCACCGCGGTAAATCCCGGGGGTATCACATCGACCATATTTACATCGAATGCGTCGTAATCGCCGACGTTTTCGATCTCAACGGTGAAGCGAAGCCGCGCACCCGGCACAACGTTCGTGAAGTTAGCGTTCGCTCCGCTGCCTGAGATCGATCCCGTACCGCTCACCACTTGTTGAGCAAACTTCCTCACAACGAGTTTTGGCTCATCGGTAAGGAGTGAGGCGACCGCCGAAAGTTGATTGACGGGGGTGCCGCTCTGACTGCTGTTTTGGCTGAGATACGCCACGTTCACGAGCAGGAGATCGTTTGCGAGCGGATTATTTGTTGCAGTCAACGTAAAAAGAAGCTCGATAAAGAGTGGAGCGCTCGTCGTATTACTCTCGTTGTCGAAGGAAAACGTGAGCGAATCCTCCGCACCGTTCGTCGTGATGGTCGGTGTGACTGGAGAGCTCGCGGTAGTCAGATGTACCCTTCCCGCCGCCGGCGCTGCATCGCTCGGCGCAGCGTCAAATATAAAACTTGAGGGAGTTCCGCTTGCCGTTGGGTCGGTTGGATCGAAGAGTGGTGAAGGCACGAAGTCCTTCAGGACAAGGCCTTCAACGTCGCCGGTCGGGATCGTAAAAGCGAGACGAAAGGTCACCGTTTCACCGGGGCTTGCCGTAATCGGTAAGGTTGTTATGGGATTTCCGTTTTCAAACTCGACGGTCTTTTCAAGCGCCAGGATCGGAGTCACGGTGACCGTCGCGGTCGACTGACTCGGCACCCTATTCGCCGTGCCTGAGATCCTGAAATCCCCCTCCATCGTGTCGGTGAGAATATCACCACCATCGACCTCCGGGGTGCCGACGACCGAACCGGTGAACTCCTCATCAACCGTAGTGTTGTAGGTTATAACCACCCGGGTCGGGGTTCCCGACCCGAGATCATCGGCCCCGATCAATGTATCATCTGCCCCATAGCCGTTCGGCGCAGGCGCGACGAGCGCCGCGGAGAGATCGAGCACGATCGACCATTCGCCCGTCGTCGGATTTCGGGTGATCGGCTGAAGGGGGGAACCGCTCGCGGCAAGGAGCTGCGCCTCGGTGCGCGAAACACCGGTGGTCGACCCCTCAAAGACGGTCACCTCGAGCGAATCTGCGACGTACGTTTGTCCATCGCCTATCGTGTCGGAGATCTGCAGATCATCGAACGAGAAGTAATCGGAGATGTCGTAGATTAAGGTATGGGTCAGGGTATCTCCCGGCTTCGTTGTGGTGCCGCCGGTGGTCGCGTTCGTAATCGACTTCGTTGTGTAGAGCGATTTTTGGGTCAGAGTCGCCGACTGGGTGGGGCTCGTAAACGGAGCGGAGCCGGTTCCGGGGTCAAAGAGATAGTTCGCCAACGCGGAATTGGTCGAGGTCGTGGTCGAGCCGGTTGAGGGGGGCACTATCGCCGCGCCGTTACCACCCGCAAGCTCCTGCACAAAACCGGTGTACGAAATCTCGCGGTCGATAGCAGGCCCCCCGGTGACGCTTATGAAGGTGACGGTCAACGTTCCCCCACCCGAGGAGTCGCCGGTAAAGGAGCACGAGTCCCCCGCGTCGAGATCGGGGGTAAAGGTGAGGCTTCCTGGAGAAGCTTTACAGTCAGCTCCGGGGAGTGCGGTGAACACAAAGGTATCGGGAATCGTGTCAGAAACCGCTACGTTCGTGGCGGTCTCCCCCTCAGCAACCAAGACCTCGACCTTGAAGCGGCGGGGATAGCTCGGCCCCGTCGCGGTTGAGCCATCAAAGAGATTCTCCACCGATTTATCAAGGGTCAGCGCCGCCGGGGTCACGTTCACCGGGGTCGCGGTGGTACAGATCGTATCGACACTCGCGGTACACGTTCCCCGTGTCCCGTTCGGCACCGCACCGAGAGCGAAGACACCGGTCGCGGTAACGGGGAGCTGTACCCCCAGCGGTGCGTTCGAATTCACCGTCGCCGGGATAAAATACGTTATCGCCGGCTCATTGGGTGCGACACTCCCCACCGGGAGGGAGATAAAGAGAACCGATTGACCGGTAGTCACCGCGACCGGATTTCCCGTCACCGGATTGGTGAACGTCGTGTTCGAACCCGCGGGCCCAAAAGCGGTTATGGTAACCGGAGCACCGTTAAGATCGGTGATCTTAATCTTCCCCCGACACGTTGCATCGCACTCGAGCCCTGCGGGGAGCTTCAGCTCGATCATCGGGTAGTACCCGATAGCATCCCCGGGGTTGGTAAAAGAGACGAAGAGATCGGTGTAGTCGTTCAAAAGGGTCGCCGCTTCGACCTGCATCGAGACGTTCGGTACAGGGGCCGCCGCTGCTGCCTTTGGAGCGAGTGAGGTCCATAAGGCGAGCGCAAAAACGATGATGAAGCGAAAGGCCGTTAAGAGCGAAAATCGAGTCATAATCCCCCGAGAGCGGAACTTTGATTGCGGGGGAGATCTACCTTATTTAATTGGTTTTTTCAAAGGGATATCCGGCGTTTAGGCGGCCGTTTTCACCCACCCTGAGCTACGGCCGAATATAACGGGGGTCAAGAGGAGATTAAGCACCGTGCCGGTACAGAGCCCGCCGAAGATAACAACAGCTACCGGGTACAGAAGCTCCCTTCCCGGCTCATACGGCGCTGCGAGTATCGGCACCAAGGCGAGCATCGCGGTCAACGCGGTCATCAGCACCGGCACAAGCCGCTCTTGAGCCGCACGGTAGAGGGTCGTTTGATCACGGGGTGCACCCTCTGCCTCCACGAGATGTACGATGTGATCGACCATCATAACCCCGTTTCGTGTCGCGATTCCGGTAACGGTGATGAGCCCCACCAGGCTCGCGATGGAGAACACATTCGTCGTGAGGTACACCCCGAAAAGGGCGCCGATCCCGGCGAAAGGCACACTGAGAAGGATCTGCCCCACGAGCCGGGCATCTTTGTAATGCGAGAACAAGATCGTCCCCACAATAGCGAGCGCCACGAGCCCCATAATCCATAAAGTCCGGGCTGCCGCACCCTGGCTTTCAAACTGCCCCTCAAACCGAACGAGATAGCCGGGAGGTAGGGTGATTTTTTCGGCGATGAGCCGCTCCCAATCCTTCACCACACTCCCGAGATCCCGCTCGGCGACGTTCCCATACACACCGATCTTTCGAGAGCCGTTCTCACGGCTCACAAGATTGGGGGCCCGCACCTCTTCGAAGGACGCGACCCGCTCAAGGGGAACGAGGGTGTCCCTACCCGTTCGAACCGGAACCGAGCGAAGCTCCTCGCCGAAGGTGTCGTAGACCTCAGGCGCCCTCACCACGACCGGGATCCGCTGCGACCCCGCAACGATCTCAGTAGCGGGCTCACCACCCACAGCCCGGTCTACCGCGGCAACTATCTCCCGTGGAGTGACACCGAGGAGGTGCGCCATCTCAAGTCGGGGTTTTATCTGAAGCTGAGGCACCAAGACCTGCTGTTCAACCCGCACGTCGACGAGGCCTTGAACCGAGCGGCCGAGGTCTGCTATCGAGCTTCCGATACTCCGGAGCGCCTCGAGATCGGGGCCGAATATCTTCACCACGATCTGAGCCTCGACCCCCGACATAAGGTGATCGATCCGGTGCGAAATAGGCTGCCCTACATCGACCTCCGCACCCGGGAACCGGGAAAGCACCCGCCGAATCTCGCTCAGCACCTCACGTTGACTCCGCTCCGAACGGCGGAGTTCGACCTCTATCTCCGATGAGTTTACCCCTTGGGCGTGTTCGTCGAGCTCCGCCCGGCCGGTTCTCCGCCCCGTTGAGACGACCTCAGGAACCTGAAGAAGCGCCCGCTCAACCCCTCCACCGAGGCGGCTCGCCTCACCGAGAGATGCCTCGGGGGGGAGCGCTACATTGATCGTGAGCGACCCCTCGTTAAAGGGTGGTAGGAACTCGCGACCCGCCCGCCTGGCGAGTATGAGCGCTGTAACAAACGTGACTCCGACGATACCGATGACCGTTGTCCAACGGCCACCCACCAGTTTAAGGAGACGGACATGATAGGCCTTGAGCCACACCACCAGCTTCGAGTCTCCTGAGGCGCCACTCCTCCCCTCACCTTTGAGGAGGTACGCGCACAGAACCGGGGTAACCGTCACAGCGACGATGAGCGAGGCCACAATCGCGGTAACGTAAGCGGTACCAAGCGGCATAAAGATGCGCCCCTCGATCCCCGAGAGGAAGAAGAGCGGTAAAAAGACCGTGATAACTATCGCGGTAGCGATAACTATCGAATTTCGTATCTCTCGAGAACCGTCGTACACCACCGCCAAGACCGGGCGGGGATCACCACGAAGGTTATTTTCCTTAAGACGGCGAAAGACGTTCTCAACATCAACGATCGCATCGTCCACGAGCTCCCCGATCGCGATAGCAAGACCGCCGAGGGTCATCGTGTTAATCGAGAGCCCGAGCCAATGAAACACGATCACGGTGAGAGCGATCGAGAGCGGTATCGTGACGAGGGTAATAATCGTTGTGCGCACGTTCATCAAAAAGAGTACGAGCACCAACGCGATGAGCACCGCCCCTACGACAAGAGCGTGCACCACATTATCGATCGACCGTTTGATGAACTCCCCTTGGCGAAAGAGCGCTCCCTCGACTACTACCCCGGGGGGAAGATTTCCTTTGAGGAGTTCCAGCTCGCGATCAACCGCGCGGGTGAGGGCGAGGGTATCGGCGTTCGGCTGTTTCTGAACGCTGAGGACCACCCCGGGACGACCGTTTACCCCCGCATCTCCCCGGCGGGCGGGATCACCCCGCTCGGTGAGCACTCCGATATCCCGCAACGCCACCGCCTCACGTTGCCGGTCGTTTTCCCGAAATATCACCACCGACTCGAGATCGGCGAAGCTCGTAAGGCGGCCAACCGCCCGAATCGGCAGGTCACGGTAGCCGTTCGGGACAACTCCACCCTCAGCCTCCCCGTTCGCTCCTTGAATCCCGGAGACGATATCCTCGAGGGTCAGTCCCGAGGCGTAAAGGGTCGCGAGATTCGGAGCAACCTCGAACTGTCTTCGCTCACCCCCGATCACCGAGACCAGCGATATCCCCGGAACCGACAAGAGTCGGGGACGAATAATCGTATCGGCGACGGAGCGAAGCTCCGTGAGCGACACCCCCTCTCCGTTCACCCCGATAAGCATGATCTCACCCATAATCGATGAGATCGGACCGAGAACAGGGGTGGCGTCGCCGGGAAGGAGACCCTGCGCCTGTCGAAGGCGCTCCGTGATGACCTGCCGGGCGTTGAATACATCCGCGGTCCAATCGAATTCAGCCCAAATAATCGAAAGACCCTGACTTGAAACGGAGCGAATCCCCACCACTCCGGGGGCCCCTTTTATCGACAGCTCCAACGGAGCGGTCACCTGGGTCTCGATCTCTTCAGCCCCGAGCCCGTGGACCTCGGTCAACACCGCGACGACCGGTCGATTGAGGTCGGGGAACACATCGATCGGAATCCCCCGTCCCAGCACCGCGCCCAGAACAAAGAGTGCGAGCGCTGCCGCGAGCACGATGGCCCGACGCTGGAGACTGAGCTGGATGATTCTATCGATCATCGGTTAGTGCGAGTGCCCCCCACCGTGATCGTGTTCGTCATGGTCGTGACCATGCCCGTGGGCGTGATCGCCGTGGTGGTCGTGCGCCTCCGCATCGTGGGGATCTCCCCCCTCATGTGAATGACCGCCAGCCCCGTGGGTGTGGGGGACCACCGTTATAACGGGGCAGGAAACCCCGAGTGCAGCTCCCTCGATAGATAAAGCTGCCTCATCGATGAATTCCCCCCCTTGAAGCCAGGCAGCGTCCGCCCCGGTCTCTCCGGGAAAAACAAAGTAGTCGGTCCCGCCATCCTTGAGGTGAGACACCCCGTCCTCATCTTTATTTGATTTCTCATCTCGCACCGCCAGGGCGATCGTTTTCGGATGCTCCCGAAAGGTAAGGGAGAGGCGCGTCGCGACCGGGAGCAAGAGCGACGTTTTAAAATCCGCGCTTTGTGCGAGCCAAAGCTCGATATCTCCCTTGTCGTCGTGGAGCTTTATCTCGGCATAGATCGGTTTTTCATCTTCGCTTTTGCACCGTGCGATGACTCCGCCGTGCGGACCCACCGTGAGCCGCTCACGCCTATCGCTCCGCGCTCGCTGGAGCTGATATCCCCCTTGCACGACGATATCTTCACCTGCCGCAAGACCCCGAACGATCTCTGCGGAATCTCCGATATAACGCGTTACGACCACCGAGCGTCGCTCGAAGCGGTTGCCCCGTCGAACAAAAACCACCGGATCTACCACACTACCCACCACAGCCTCACGAGGCAGACGGAAGACCGGATCCCCCGTCCTCTCCTCAACGGCGATCGAGCCTACCGCACCGAGCGGGGGAAGGTCTCCGTTTCGGGGAATAAGTTCGACGATAATCCGACCCACCACGCCGAGGTCGGCACCACCCGACTCGACGAGGTAAATCCGCCCCTCAAACGGTGCTGCGTCCCCTTTGACTGAAACACTCACCGAATTCCCCGCACCGAATCGACCCGACTCGATGCCACGTGTCAGAGGAGCGACCAGCCCCACCCGCGAAGGATCGAAGATCGTAAAAATAGGATCACCAACATCGACGCCGACCCCCAGAGCAACCGAGAAACTTCCGACGACTCCATCGATCGGGGCGGCTAGGGGGAAGGAGCCTGCGCCCACCTGAAACGGGGTGAAGAGCGCCACGGTCTCTCCCCGCTTCACCGCCCGTCCAGAGGGAGCCACAAGCTTGGTGAGCGTGCCTCCGGAAGGGGCCGAGACGGCGACCACCCCTTCGGGGAGACGCTGCACCACTCCGCTGAGCTTCAGTGCAAGCGGAGCACCGCTCTTCGCGGGAGCCGTTTGGATGGCGAGGTTTGAAATTGCGTCGTGACCCAACAGAATTATCTTCTCGTCCGAACTCTCCTCACCACCTGAATAGCCGTGAATGTGCCCCCCACCAGCGAAGGCGTCAGCCCCTAAAACAACGATCACCACACCGACTATAAAGGCCCGATACAAGAGATTCTTCATAGGGCATCCCCCTTCAATAGTCGCAGCTCCCCGTACAGTTGGATCGCGCTCACATACGCCTCGACGCTCTCGATCGAGCGCTCGTGAAGATCGCGTACAAGAGCGATAAACTGTCCCACCGAGATCTGACCTGCCTCAAGCTCGTTTACCCCAGCATCGGCGGCTCTTTTCAGCGCCGGAACAACCGAGTCGTGCAGAAGCTCCGCGTGTCGCCGCCGCTCTGCGTACGCCCGCGCGAGAGCTCCGAGATAGCGCTCGAACGCTGGAGACTCGATGAAGGTGCGCTCTACTGCCGCCGCCGCCCGCTCGCTCTCGAGCGAGAGCCGCTCGCCCTGTGAGGCTCCCCAGATCGGGAGCGGCATCTCGATTCCGAACCCCACGAAATCGGTCCCATCATCGCTGCGGCGGTATATAACCCTCGGAGAGAATTCCCCGCCCCGCTCAAGTTTCGAGAGCGCGGCTCGCCGCTCGGCGCGGGTCGCCTGGAGGGAGAGACGCCGTATGAGCCCGGTCGATGAATCTTTTACCTCCGCGGAAAATCGGCTCGGCTCTACCGGCGGCGGAAGCACCGGAGCCCTTACAATGCCCGCGGGAAGCGCTGAGCCGATCTTTCGCTCAAGCGCAGCGCGCCGCTCTGTGATCTGAGCAATCAGAGCGACCTCTGCGGCGATGAGCGCACCACCCTCCCCCTCGATAAGGGCGCGCTCGCTCCGTTGTAACGTGAGAAGCCCGGTTCCGTTGCTTACCCGCTCCAAAACATGTCGAGCGCGGGAGCCGCTTTTAAGCAGCCCGCCCTGGAGCGTCTCAAGAGCCCCGACCTCCGCCACGAGCTCTTCGATCTCCCCGTAGAGCACGATCTCCTCGGCAGTTGAATGCAGCGAGCCTAACTCCTTTGCAGCCGCTCCAAGCGCACGGCGATCCCCCGAGAGGTCACCGAGTCGCAGGGGCTGCGCCACACTCACCTCGTATTCCGGTTTTGTCCCGGCGGAGCTCCCGGTGGGCCACTCCCCTTTTCCCTCGACGCTCGGCTCGGAAAGGGTCGCAGCGCCGAGTCCCTCCCCTTTGAGTGCATCAGCGGAAGCCCGCGCCTGCTTCAGCGCAGGACTGTGGGTTCGAGCGAGCTCCCAGACCGACTCGATAGTCACCTCGGGAAGGTCGCTTGCAAACAGCGTCGAGGCACCGCAGAGCGATCCGACCACGAACGTGATAACGAGCGCGCGAGTAAACACCGGATCTCCTTTAATAAAAGTCTCTCAGAGTGTATCTTACTACTGTAGTACGTACACCTGATTTCGGATCTGAGCCCCCGCCGGCCAGCGCATAAGGTTACCCGCCGCTTGATATAAGCGACAGTTGATCGTTTAAGTCCGAAAGCTGCTCCCCCCAATAGCCCCCCGTTCCGAAGTTCGGGAACACGCGTTGAAACGCCGGATCGTGCCACCGTCGGGCGATCCAGGCGCTAAAATGGATAAACCGAAGGGCGCGGAGCGGCTCGATAAGGCGAAGCGAGTTCCGATCGAACGGCCGCATGAGCTCATAACCGGAGAGCAGGGTTTGAAGCTGCTGCTCATCCCGGCCCGGAACGATGAGCCAAAGATCCTGGATACACGGCCCCACCACCATATCATCGAAATCGACGAAGAACGGCCCCTCACGCCCCCACAAGATATTCCCGAGATGGCAATCGCCGTGAATCCGTTGGGACTGAACGGTATTGAACCACGGCTCGATGATCGCACAGATCCGCTCGACGACACTGCGATACGCTCCTTGGGTCTCGCGAGGCACTACACCGGAGTCGATGAGATATTTTAGATTCTCGATCCCGTACATCGTCGGATTAAGGCGAAGGCGATGAGGAGCCTCCCGCTTTTGGCCCACGGTATGGATCCGCGCCAGGAGCCGTCCCAGCCAGAGGAGCTGCTCACCGTCAAGCTCATCGGGCGAGCGCCCCCCGGCTTTTGGGAAGACCGAGTAATATATCGCAAGATCGCCCACCCGCTTTAACGTCGTACCATCAGGGAATGGTTCGGGGGCGACCACCGGGATGTCGGCGGCTTTGAGATCGAGCAGAAACCGGTGCTCCTCCCCGATCTGCTCGGGGGACCACCGTCCCGGGCGGTAAAACTTGACGACTCGAAAACGCTCTGAGGGTGACTCCGGCTCGCGGTCGAGTTCGATCTCAACCTCGTAGACCCGATTCTCCATGCTATTCAGCTGGAGACACCGTCCGGTGCAACGCACCCCCGTCGCCTCAACGGCGTCGAGGATCCGCTCAGGGGTGAGTTCGAAAAAAAATTTCGTCTCTGAGGACTCGGTCACGCAGAGGGTCTCCTCTGCAGTTGAGCGCAGCTCTTACTGTTCAACACCTAGGCCCCGAGAAGTCTCGGCTGGTGCGTCTGGTGTTCGGTCGCGAGCATCATGACCGAATTGCAGGCGAGCTCGAGACACAGGAGATCTCTCGGTCCAAGCTTTATACGACGGCGCTCCTCTTCGGTGCGCCCGGTCACGAGTCTGAGCCAACACGTCTCCTCGCCGCTCAAACGCCCCTGCTGACCACGGGGTTTATCGCGATACAGTTTGATGAGGATGTCAGAATCGGCCTCGCCGTCCTCCCCTTGGAGGATTACGTTCTCATCGAGCGACTCAACGCCGTACAGAAAGGCCCGCGTCGTGGCCCACAAGCCACCGACCGCATCAAGGGGGATGAGGAGGTTGAGAAACCCGGGCGAATCAGCCGCTTCAACGCCGTTTACGATCGGCACATAGTACACCCGCATCCCGGTCGATTCCGGAATGAGCTGGAGGCTGCCGAAAGATTTGTTGATAGAAAATGTGACCCCACCTGCGTACATAACCTTACGTCCCTCGTTGAAAATTGAGGAGTAAAACCTCCCCCACGACGCCTCTCTGTAGGCCGGACCGTTAAGGGGTGGCGCGGGTGAAACTCACCCACCGAAGCCAACTGCGAAGCAGTATTATAATATTTTGATTACACTTTCAAAATTAAAGTGCCAAGAAAACGCCGTTCGTTTATGGCCCAGCTCGCTTAAAATTGGACTTGGCATCAAAACAAGCAACTATTTCGGACCGCGCCGGATCAACGGCTTGGCCGGACCGCTCTTCGACCCACCCCCCGGGGGCTTCGGCGGTTCCTCGACAGGAGGGGGAGCGGACTTTTCAGGGGGGCCGGGGGCCTCTTCGGGGGCGCTCCCGGTCTTCGGGAGCGCTGTAACCGCTCCACGCGCCCGCCCTCCGCGGGGCATAAGGTTCAACTTAAAGGGTCCACTCGGTTCGGGGGGGGACTCGTTCCTCTCAGTGCCTCCGGTGGCTTTGGTATCGCCTCCTCCGGTCGGAGCGACCGACTCCTCACGCTTCGGTTGATAGAGCGATTCGGTCTCTCGCCGCTCCATCGAGAGGATCTGCTCGTCCACCCATTCGGCGAGTCCGATCTCGTCGTTCTCAAGCCGCTCAAGATGGGTGATAAACTCACGCCCCTCCCACGTTTCGGGGAGCTCGGCGTTAAACCAGAACGAACGCCCTTTGATAATCCGTCCATCGCCGAGATCGAACCAGGCAAGCCCCTTCTCCGCCGACATCTCGTGTTTTAACTCCTCGGCGCTTACCAGATCGGTTTCATCCTCGGAGATGCTGATCGATTGGGATTCACCCCCGCTCGTACGAGCGCTCAGGTCGAGCGCTCCCCGCATGATGTGCGCCGTACGCCCCGTCGTCACCCCTGCGCCGATCGATTTCTTTGTGGTGGTGACCTTACCAAACCACTCAGTCATATCGGTAGCGGTACGGTTGTCACCGATACGCATCATGACTTTAAGGTTAACGTTCGCCATTACCCGCTCATAGAACGCTTCGCTCAAACCGGCCGACGCATCGGTAAGACCACCCGTCGATTGAGCCCCGAAGAGGAGGGAGAATCGTCCTTTTCGGGCGAGTTCGAAGAGGTTCGCCCATGTCGGCCCGAACGTCGAGGATCCCTCATCGATCACTACCAGATGGGGGTCCTCAAGATTGTGGTGGCGCGACGACGTGATCTCTCCGATCGAGACCTCGAGGTCCTCGCGGAAGACCTTAACCATCCGCGCAGCGCTCTCCGCCTCTTCGAGGCGGGGAAGCATGAAATAAATGATCTTCCCGCGGAGGATCGCGTCGGTCAGTACGAGATCGGAGTACTGCGTACAGAAAACCTGCCCCATCTGGCTCCCCGCGATCGCGTGAAGCTCCGAGGCGATACCCCGGAGGTTGTCGGTGATCCGCGCCGAGTCAAGGGTGCCTTTGGCGGTGCGGTAGCTTGAGGCAAGGTGCCCGAGCTCGACCATCGCTTGGCGCGCCCCGATGCGGTGCAGCATACTCCGCAGATGGGGATAGGCGATATTGAACGCCGAGAGCGCCACTGCGATGTCACGCATCGACCACGCGAGTCCAAAACTCTCCATCGCTCGCACCATTCGATAGATCGAATCCGCAGCAAGGCGATCGTAGTGTTTGGTAACACTCTGGTCAGAGGTCGGTGGAAGCCCGGCGCGCAGCACCTTACGCGCCTTCACATCGGCGCGCTGATTCGTCAGCACAAAGTTATAGCAGTGCAGACTCTCGAACGGATCGATAACGATAAGATCTTCGATCCGCCCCGTGGCGAGGGCCATAAGGATCAGGTGGGCGAGCACTCCGGAGTCACGCTTCGCATCGATGAAGGTACATCCACTGGCGCGACCACGGGCGAGCTGCTGAAAGATCAAAGATTCAAGCCATAGCGTTTTACCGACACCGGTCTTCGCAAAGACGCACCCGTGGCTGCACATCTCGTCGTCGCTCACCCACAACGGCTTCCCGGAATCGAGCTCGAAACCGACAAGATACTTATCGAGCATGTTTTTGCCGCGGCGCCGCGCATCCTCGAGCGCTTCAGCGAAACAGTTTCGCTCCGGCGGCATGCCGAGCACCCGCCGACCGCCCCGACGCTCGACCTCATGCTCCCGCTCGCGCTCTAGACAGGTCTGTCCGAACACGGTCTTCGCGGCTCCCGCCAGGGCGATCGCCGGGATCGCCCCGAGCGAGAAGAGGATACTCGGGTCGATCTGCGCGAGCAGTGGGGTTGCGGCGAGGCCAAGAGTGCCGGCCGAGGCCACCGCGGCCCGGGCCATCGCCCGCTGCCGCTCGTCACGGCGGGCCCTCTCAAAGTCGGTTCGTCGATAATCTCGCGCCATAATCCCTTATCCCTGCACCGTCGAGGGAGCCCCACTCAGCTCCTCCTCACGCTCATCGATGCCTTTGAGAAGCTTCTCGAAATCCTCGAGATCCTCCGCCATACGAACCCGCTCGACGAGGGGAAGCCGGTGACGCCAGCTTCGCCCCCACATCGACTCGACATGCGAGGCTCGAATCGGCACCAAGCCCCGCTCCCCCAACAAACCGAGCGCATTTGCACCAGGAGCCCCCACACCGAGATGCAGGACGGCGAGCACCACCGAGGACTCCGGCACCGTGCTGTCCCCCACCCTTCGCGCGAGCCAACCGAACGAGTTCAACACGAGGCGGAGGGATGACCACTCGCGGGCTTCTTCGAGATCGATCCGATGAAGCTCCATCAACATTTTCATCTCCTGATGAGAGAGCGGAGCAACAGCCCGCTCATAGGCGGGGAGCGTCGCACCGTCGCCGGATTCATCACCCCCGACATCACGCGACATCACCTGGAGGCGCTGTTTATTGCTTACGGAAGTCATCAACTCCTCGATCCGTTTGCGCGCAGATTCATCGACGGAGAGTCGGAGGAGACCCAGCACCGTTTTAAGGGGCATCAGAAACATATTGCCGTGGGTGGCATACGCTCCTGCAAAACGCTCGCCGTCAAAGCCGCCATCCTCCCCGAAAAAATGGTGGCTCCAGCGGTGATATCCCTCGGAGACAAGAGCGAGAAGCTCAACCTCATCCGCCACTGCAGTGAGTTGGTGCGGAACCGCCATCAATATCTCCGCCCACTGTCGCGCCGCCCGGCTCTCCGGCGAAAAATCGAGGGGGAAACGAACCGGCGCAAAATCGCTTTTCCGTGACCCGTACACGAATGCCCGACGGATGTGTTGACGCGCTTCGAAGGAGAACTCCCGACCAAAAGCGGGAATCGAGTGGACGAACGCGCGGGCGCAGAGCTGCGGGAAGCGGGAACGGCGGATCCATCTCCCCCCTTCCTTCTGATGCACCATGACCTTGCCGCTCTCGAGACCAAGAACGATGACGGCGATGTCGTGCGGGGAGAGCTTGGCGAGATCAGCCCGCATCGCCGGGGTAAGAACGCGGTGAAGCGCTGAACGCAGTATCTGAGCGTATCCAGCTCCGTCGAGCGATTCTCCGTCAGGAAGAGCGAGATCGGTGGGATCGGCGGTCACCCCGACCGCGTCCTCCCAAGCGTTTGCCCGGTAAAAGGCGTGCAGCTCAAGCGCTGCCCCCAACACCCGGCACGCCTGCTCAGCGAGCGTGGCACCGGTAAAGAAACGCCGAAAGCTCTCCTCCTCCTCAGGATCGGCGACATATGCGGGGTCGCTCGCCTTTTTGAGAATAATCCCGGCGAGGGCCGCGGTCGTATCGTTGAACGCTCCGAACGAGGCGAGACACCTGCCCAGGTCGGCTGTCTTCACCACCGCCGGGGACTCCGCTACCGGACAGGCAAGCCCCGGGATCAAAAGGTCGGGGGCGCCCGAGTCCGCAACCTTCGACAGATCGACGCGCGCTCCTGAATAAAAGAGCCGGCCGTTCCCCGTAACTCCCAGCAGATCCGCACCGGTGTGAAGACGGAGCCGGAAGAAACTCCACATCATCACCCCACCGATGACGACAAGCCAGAGTCGCCACGAACTCACGAGGAGAAACGCTACACGCAGAGCCCCGCCGTGGAGCGAGAAATATACACGCGAAAAGACGCTCGGCTCTGAATCATCTCGAAACTGCGCGCTGTACGAGGCCCCACTCCGGAAGAGGATCGTGGAGATCTGCTCGAAGAACTCCGCCTCGCCAGCGGTTCCGTGACGTCGCAACCACCCTGCATATTCCATCTGACTCGCGACGAACGGCCGGGTCCACTCAAGCTGGGAGGCGAGCAGGTCGCTCCGCGCCCCCTCCACGGTGATGTCGCCGGCTTCAAACGTCGAAAGTGAGGAGACCAGAAAGAAGAGCAGACCGAGAAGCGCGGCCACGACCACGCCAAACCGCACCATCACTCCGCGAGATCGCTTCAACTCCGCGAACTCGCGCTCGTGTTCGTGGGAAATCGGATCAGCTGAAGGCGCCACCTAAAACCTCTTTAAATACCGGGACACCACATTATATGCACCTTATGGCGTATCGGAACATAACGGATTGAATCGCATAGCTTTTCATCCACGGCACTCACCGACCCCCCGCCACCAAGGCTGTGGTGGTGGGTAACCCATTTCGTAGTCCCCACCATAACATACGTGACTGCCCGGTGTGTTTTGACCGGTTTATTTACGGATGGCGGCGATGCGAAAGATTAACATATTGTTTCTACTCGGTTTTTCTGTGCTTCTCGGCGGAGCCTCCGTGGCCTTGGCCGACGAATCGGGGAGCTCTCCCCTCGATGGAAACGAGCCCCGCGCCGCGCTCGCCACTGCTCAGAAACCCCTCGGGATCGAGGCGGCCAAGGGGGAGCGGCTCGCCGCAGCTGTCGGTCACTACGCCCGAGCCCGATCGCTCATTTTAGCCGCAATTCGCGAATTTGACTCGGGGAAAAGGCTTGCAACCCCCGATGTCCTCCTCGATAGCGCTGAGTGGCGCAGCTCACTCATCGACCGGGCGACCGAGCTCGAAAAGGTACTCGATCCGCAGCCCCGCCTTACAAACGGGGGGGTGCGATACCAGCCCGATACCCGACTTTTAGGTGAAGCAAACCGATAGGTAACACAGATAACTAGTGGCAGGTTTTTCGTTCGATATTTGAAAAGCTCGATATGGACGATGGATACGTAATTCCAGGACTCAATGAGGACTACACCCTCGGTGGGGCCAAGGTCATGGAATGGCTGTCGGGGTGCACCATGGCATTGGTGCTCCAAGAGGTACTCTTTACCAACACCGCCCAGTCGATGCCCCTCATCATCGCTATAGTTCTTATCACCACTTTTTCGATGGCGACCGCTCGCCGACGCTTTCCCGATGAGGAGCGGGGGCTTCGCAACGTGGTCATGCTCTCGATCGGTGTGGCCCCACCGGGCATCCCGATCCCATCAACGCTGCAACCGTATTGGAGCGGCGGGCCGGTGCGTGAATTCTCTCCGACATCGTATTTCGAGCAGCTTAATCTCCACGAACTTTTCACTGACGAGGCTCGTGCTGAGCGGAATGCAGCAACGTAGGGCTACGAAGGAATTTGGAGCGGTTGAGGTAAAGAGGTTATGGGCAAGGCACAGAAACTACTGAAAGACGCGAGCGTTATCGACGCCCGCAAAGAGAGCGACACGCTTCGGCTTTGGGAGAGCTATCGCGACCAGGCCATGTTGTGGCGTGCGCTTGCCCTGATTCAGATTCCGACCACGGCGATCATTGCGTTGCTTTGTTTCACCCTGTACGCCAATCGCAAAATCGAGCTCAAAGTGCCGGCGAAACCGCTGCCGGGGGTATACACCGCACAGGAGATTCCTGACAGCGAATTTATCGATGTCGCTACGAACTTCATCAACCTGATCGCCACCTACCAGCCTGCGGTCGCGCGCCGTCAGTTCAGTCACGCTCGCCAGATCCTTCAAGAGCCGATGCTGGAGCGATTTAACCGCGAGATGATGGTCACCGAGCTGAAGACCATCGAAAGCACGAGCCGGACCCAAATATTCTTCGTTGATCCAACAAAGACCCGGATATTCCGCGAAGGCAATACGGTTGAGATAACCCTCACCGGCGAGCGGATGAAGATGGTCGCGGGAAGACAGCTTCCCGCCGTAACCACCACATTCAGTATCGCGATGACGACTATCCCGCGGAACGAATTGAACCCGTACGGAATCGTCATCAACAACGTCGCGTTCGACAACATCGATGCAAACGGAGAATAGTTTCAGACACGAAGAAATACGAGGAAATATGAAACGTTCATTTCTCATTACCTTACAGACACTCGCACTGGTGCTCTCCTGCGCTGCTCCGTGGTCCGCTGAGGCGCGCGACGTCCAGTATGAGAAC
>JBJOHD010000277.1:0-7819 GCA_046047875.1 Pseudomonadota bacterium
AAGCCCCTGCTTCAAACGTTCAACGAGGGAGCTCTTTCCGGAGCCTACCGGTCCAACCAGATACAACACCTGTCGGCTCTCCTCTCCGCGCAGCGATGCCGAGTGGAAGTAGCGCACGATCTGGTTGAGGGTCTTCTCCATCCCGTAGAAGTCCTCGGAGAAGAAGTTGAAGGTGCGGAGTTTCTCGCCGCGGTGGAGACGCTTTAAGCGGGGATTCTCATCGAGGTTTATCTCCTGCACGCCGGCATCAACGAGCATGTCGTACAGTCTCTTGTGGGCGAGTTTTGAGAGCCCCGGCTGACCGCGGATGATCTCCAGGTACTCGAGCATCGACCCCTTCCACATGGTCTTCTTACGAGTCTCGCGATCTTCCAGAATTACTTTTTGAAAATCTTCGGTCATGTACCCTCTACAAAGAAAATACCGGAAAAGACGCCTTCGAAGCGGAGCCGATTCAGCAGCGCCCTTACAACTACTTAAACCCTAAACCTCGCAACTTAACAACGACAACAAACCGTTCAGCTTGCACGGTTCGGGGTAAGAGCGCGCACCGAGAGCTGTTACCACTTACGATGAGTTTCCCCCCTCTGAGGAATCGGTTGAATCGGGGACATAGCTAATAATTGGGGGCGAAGAAACCGCGCCGCGCGAAATTAAAATACCGTTTTTAAACGGTGCGGCTGCGCCGCGCTCTCTGCGCTGGCTGTAGGGACGTCCACGAGTTGTCTCGAGTTACCTGCTATCTCGATTTAGTCGAGGCTGGCTGCCAACTCTGGAGCGATATAGAGGCGCCCCGTTCCGCGCCGCCGGCGAGGCTTCGCTCGAAGAAATGGGGGGGGAGGGCGCAAAACGCGTACCCGGGATCCTCGACCGTCTCGATAATCGTCGTTACCTTGTGAGTGTTCTCAGTACGGGGCTCGCGGGTGCACGAGGCGACGGCAGAGCTCCCCTTCGAAATATCTCTCAGCATGACTACCTCCCCTTAATGCCCACCGTTCAACCGCCGTATCGGGGCCGAAAAATGGGGGTTTAAGCGGCCTTTTCGTTCCGTCGATCGAGCAGCTTTTCGGTTCTTAACGAGGTCGGATTCGATTTACTAATCGCGCCAGTTTAGTGTATACAAACGACATTTTCTATCGTTTCCGCTTTTCCTCCCGGAGCTTTAAGAATCGAGGCGATTAGAGGCTGAATCGACTCGCGATATTTTCCGAATGAGCGTTCGGGGGGGTGGGGAGTTTACACGGGATCGGGGGGCTTTTCGGCTCCAGAGAGGTTTATGGCACAGCAGAAAAGATGGTCCGACAAAGCAACTTTGGAGGAGGCGCTCGATCACGGGCTTACGGAGAAGGAGTTTCGCTCCATCTGCGGGCTTTTGGATCGCGATCTAAATCTCGTTGAGCTTGGGATCTGTGCGGCGCTGTACTCCGAGCATTGTTCGTACAAGAGCACAAAGGTCCATCTGAAGACCCTGCCGAGCGAGGGTGAGCGGGTAATTCAGGGTCCCGGAGAGAACGCCGGGGTGGTCGATATCGGTGATGGGCAGGCCGTAGCGTTCAAAGTTGAGAGCCATAATCACCCGACGTTTATCGAGCCGTACCAGGGGGCCGCGACCGGTGTGGGGGGAATTTTACGCGATGTCTTTACGATGGGTGCCCGACCGCTTGCGCTCATGAACAGCCTTCGGTTCGGTGCACCCGATAATACGCGCACCAAATATCTTCTCACTCGAGCGGTCTCCGGGATCGGCGGATACGGCAACTGCATGGGGATCCCAACGGTCGGCGGGGAGCTCATTTTTCACGAGGCGTACAATGGGAATTGCCTCGTGAACGCCTTTGCGCTCGGCCTCGTCGACAAAGATAAGATCTTTTTAGGCCGCGCCTCCGGTATCGGCAACGTGATCCTGTACGTTGGCTCGAAAACCGGACGGGACGGTATCCACGGGGCGACGATGGCATCGGAGGAGTTCGATGAGAACTCGGAAGAGAAGCGCCCGACGGTGCAGGTCGGGGATCCGTTTCAGGAGAAGCTGCTCCTCGAGGCGTGTCTCGAGGTGATGCAGAGCGGGGCGGTGATCGGTATCCAAGACATGGGTGCCGCAGGGATGACGAGCTCGACCTACGAAATGGCCGATCGTGCCGGGACCGGCGTGCGGGTTCATCTCGACCGGGTGCCGCAGCGGGAAACCGGTATGACCCCGTACGATATTATGCTCTCCGAGTCGCAGGAGCGGATGCTCATGGTGGTTGATGCGGCGCGGGTCGATGATGTGGTGAAGATCTGTCACCGCTGGGAGCTCGATGCGGTAGCGATCGGTGAGGTCATCGAGGGGGTGAATGTGGAGCTTTACTGGCACGACGAGCTCGTCTCCTCGATGCCCGTGGCGGTTCTTACTAGTTCGGTGCCGCAGTACCGGTGGCCCGAGGAGCGCCCGGCGGAGGCTGAGCAGCGGGTTTCATTCGATGTGCTGTCGATCCCTGAGCCGAGCGATCTTGGTGCTGCGTGGCTCGAGCTCCTCGGTTCCGAAAACGTGTGCTCTCGTCGGCCGGTCTACGATCAGTACGACTCAACGGTACGGTCCAATACCGTTATTCACCCCGGAGGGGATGCCGCGGTGATTAGGATTAAGGGGAAGGGGAAGGAGAAAGGGGTCGCGATGACCCTCGATTGCAATTCCCGCTACTGTGCGATCGATCCCCGCCAGGGGACCGCGCTCTCGCTCGCTGAGGCGTGCCGCAACATCGCGGCGGTGGGGGCGTTTCCGATCGGTATCTCCGATTGTTTAAACTTCGGAAGCCCCGAAAAGCCCGAGGGAATGTGGCAGATAGCTGAGGGTATTCGCGGACTCGGTGAGGCGGCGCGAGCGTTTAACGTCCCGGTGGTGAGCGGAAACGTGAGTCTGTACAACGAGACGAAGGGGAAGGGGATCTTGCCGACCCCGCTGCTCGCGGTTGTGGGTCTTATCGAAGATGCGGCGCGGTGTGTGGGGGCGCAGTTCTCGCGGGACGGGGATGTTATTTTGGTGCTCGGGGCGACGAACGGAACTGAGCTCGGTGGCTCCGACTACATGGCAGCGTTGCACGGGGTTGAGCGGGGAGCGCTGCCGACCCTCAATTACGACCTCGAGATCGCGTCGGCGAATCTTATAAGGGATCTTATCGGCGCAAAGCTCCTGCGGTCGTGTCACGACCTGTCCGGCGGGGGCCTTGCGACAGCGCTCGCTGAGGCGTGTTTTATCGCGGAGCGGTGCTCCGGAGCGAATCTGGTTGTTGAAGACTACACCGGGAACTCCACGGGGCTTCTCTTCGCCGAGACCGGTGCGCGCTATCTCATCTCGTGTGATCCCAAGGCGGAGAAAAAGATCCGCACCCGGGCACTCGAGGCGGGGATTCCGATCTCACTGGCGGGGAAGGTCGGTGGGGATCTCATCTCGATCGAGGGCGTGGCGTCGATACCTGCCGATACGGCGTGGACGGCCTGGCGGCACGGACTCGATTTCGCCTTTGGAAAGATTCACTGAGGGCCCGTATGTTCGACAAGTTTCGGGAGGAATGCGGACTCATGGGGGTGTGGAACCACCGTGAGGCGGCGAATCTGACCTATCTCGGACTTTATGCGCAGCAGCACCGAGGCCAAGAGGGGGCAGGGATCGTCGCGGTCGATGAGGCGCGGAGCTTCGCGGTGCATCGGGGATTGGGGCTCGTTGCCGATGTCTTTAACGAGTTCGATTTCGCGGCGCGGCTTCCCGGGAGACGGGCGATCGGCCACGTGCGCTACACAACGGCGGGCGGCCACAAGCTTGCGAACGTGCAGCCGTTCGCCGCCGAGATCTCCCTCGGTCAAATGGCGGTGGCGCACAACGGGAACCTCATTAACGCCGACACCCTGCGAAAGGAGCTCATCAGCGACGGAGCGATCTTCTCAGCGACCTCCGATACCGAGGTGTTCATCCACCTTTTGGCGCGGGGCAAAAAGAACGTGCCCCTCGTGGAGTCGGTAATCGCTGCACTCCATCAGGTCAAGGGAGCGTTCTCCCTCCTCTTCCTTTTTAAGGACCGGATGTTCGCGGTCCGCGATCCGAACGGTCTTCGACCGCTCGTTCTCGGCGAATTGGACGGCGCTGCGGTTGTGGCCTCTGAGACCTGCGCATTCGATCTCGTTGGGGCAAAATATGTGCGGGATATCGCACCGGGGGAGCTTGTCGAGATTTCGGGGGAGCGCGAGATAAAGAGCTACTTCCCGTTCGGGCATGTGAAGCCGTCGCCGTGCGTGTTCGAATACGTTTACTTTGCGCGCCCCGATTCGAACGTTTTTGGGCGAAATGTGTATGCGGTGCGCAAGCGCCTCGGCGAGGAGCTCGCCCGGGAGCAGCCGGTCGCGGCTGATTTCGTCATCCCGGTGCCGGACTCAGGGACAACGGCGGCGATCGGATTTTCGCAGGCGGCGGGGATTCCACTTGAACTCGGGCTTATTCGGAACCATTACGTGGGCCGCACGTTTATCGAGCCGCAGCAGTCGATCCGCGACTTCGGAGTAAAGATTAAGCTTAACGCAAACCCTGAGCTCCTCCGGGGAAAGCGGATCGTCGTGGTTGACGATTCGATTGTGCGGGGAACGACCTCAAGAAAACTCGTGCAGATGCTGCGAGCCGCGGGGGCACGGGAGGTGCACATGCGGGTCTCCTCTCCGCCGACCATCGGGCCGTGCTACTACGGAATCGACACGCCAGAGCGGGAGGATCTTATCGCTGCGCAGAAAACTATTCCGGAGATCGCCGCGTACATCGGGGTCGATACCCTCGGCTATCTGAGCCTCGAGGGGCTCTATCGGGCGGTGAATTCCGCCGCCGGAAAGTTCTGTGATGCCTGCTTTTCAAACAACTATCCGCTCGGGACGACATCGCCCCACGTCGAAAGGCAGCCGGAGTTGTTTACTGTACCCCCTGCGAGATAAAGCCTGCATCGGACCTCGCGCTGTGGCCTCGGGCACAGCGCGGGGTCAACCACCGGCTCGTTTGACGGTGAACCCGCGGGCTTTAAGCTCCCGCTCGATGACGTCGCGGTGATCCCCCTGAATTTCAAGTACGAAGTCTTTCACCGTCCCGCCAGAGCTACACCGACGCTTGAGATCTTTGGCAAGTTTTTCAAGTTCAGCGGCGGGGAGCTGGATGCCGGCGATAGTGGTTACCGCTTTGCCGTTTCGTCCCTTCGTCTCAAGTCGGATCCGGGCGATTCCATCGCCGTCGGGGGGCGCGATTGGGGTTTTACAGACGCACTGCGCGATCGGCTGGGCGCACGTGGGGCACATCTCCCCGTGCTCGGTCGAGAAAACGATACCTGCGGGGGGTTTCGGCATCGCGCAGCGATCTCCTCAGAGATTGAACGGGCTTAGTCCTCGAGGATCTCGTTGCCGAAGATCGGCTCTCCAACCCAGATCTGATTGCGGTACTTTCCCTCGTCGTCGTACCGCTCCGAGCTTGGGGTCTTCATCTGGAAAAGCGCGACCCGTGCGATCTTCATCTTCGGGTAGAGAAGGATCGGATTCGGGCCGTGGTTTGCAAGCTCAAGGGTTACTGTCCGATCGGAGTGTCCCGGATAGACGAGCATCGCGGTTTGCACGATCGTGAGACCTACCCGAGCGAGGGTGCTTCGTCCCTCGATAAAGAAACCTAAATTCGGTCCAACGGTGACGGTTTGGAGGGTGTGGCCGAGAACGAACTCGCCCGGTTCAAGCTGATAGGGAGCGTCGGGGGTAAGGGTTATCTTCCGGTAGTCCGGCGCGATCTTTCTTTTAACGTCGACCACCTTTCCGGGAAGCGGCTTGAGGAGCTTCTCCCCCAGGTGCATCGTAATCCCCGAGGCCCGGATGAACTCAGGCTTCAGTGGGTTTACCTTAAGCTCCCCCGAGTTAATCGCCGCTTTTATATCTTCATTTGAAAGCATCATACGCGCTTCATCCTGTAGTTTACCGGGTCGGAGAGTGTACCCTGACGGCGTAACTCCATCAACCAGGAGGGAAAAGATTGGTTTTTAGCGGCTTGATTCCGGCGAGCGGTACGGTTAGGATGCCGCAAGTGTCGGTAATTATAGGGTTTGTGACATGAATCTAGATCCCAAAATAACGAGCGATGCGCGGCGGTGGTTTTTCGGTGCCGGGCTCGCGGCGATTCTTCTGAGCATTTTCCTCGCGGTCACCGACTACCGGCTCTCCCACTCCGATCGGGAGAAAGTCCTGGGAGCAACTCTCAAAGAGCTGCGCACCGCGCAGTCGACGCTGCCCTCGCGGGTCACCGACTCTCGGCAGGGAAGCGGCGTGGCGGGATTCGCGGCACCGAGCTCCGCGGATCACACCGACCACTAAGGCCGAGATCTAAAGAGATCTACAGCAGTGTCGGAGGCCTCTTTTTCTCACGTGGTGGGTCACCGTCTGATAACGATCGGTCTCGATCTGCTGCATCGTCTGCACCGTTTCGGGGTGGCGAGCGAGGCGAACCTCAAGCGTGAAGCAGCGCCTTCGCTCGAACGGGCAACCTCCGATGTCGAGCATACGATAGAGGCCGGGGCGCTCCGGGAGCGCGAACGGTGGATTCGGGAGAAACTTCGCCGTTATCCGTTTTGGCTTCGGGGGCACGAGGCGCTCGCCAAGATAGCCCTTCGTCGGGATGATATCGCTTTGGCGTATGCATCTGCCTCGGCGATGCTCAAGCTCCAGCCGGGTGGAGATTCAGCGCACACCGCGTTCGCGGTGCTGGGGCGAGCTTACTTAAGACGGGGTGAAGGGAAGCGGGCTATCGAGATGTTCGAACGGTGCCTGAGCAAAGACAGCGCGAATCCCGCCTTGCGAGAGGACCTGGCTGCGGCGCATCTGTTAGTGAGTGATTTCGCGGCCGCTGTCAACGCGCTTGAGGGTATCCCTGAAGAGCTGCGCTCAGGCGAGGCCCGTGCGGCGCTTGCGTTCGCTCGTCGTCGTCGGGATGGAGAGACGGTATGAAATACGAAGCGGTGATTGACCTGATCGAGCGTGAGCTCGAACAGCTTTTTAAGCAGCAACGTGATCGAGCAGGTAAGCTTGCACGCCGCCTGGTACCCGATCTCACACCGGAAGATATCCTTAATCCCGATGATTACCCCAAGCTCATCGCGGATCCGGAGTTCATGTTCGAACACGGCGCGGCGTCCGGAATTATGTCAGCGAAGATAGCGCTCCGGGCTGTTCTGAAGGAGATCGACCGGGTCGAGGGCGAAGCCTCAAAAAAATAACCGATTATTACCCGCGGGGAATTGAGCGTATCAAGATCGCCCGTTCGGTGGTTGTCGGCGCGATTTTAAAATCACGATCGACCCCGATGAGCACCTCGGTATCCTCTCCCGCCTGCCGCACCTCGACGATCGAAAATCCGACGAAATCATCGGGGGGATAGTGCGGAAAGGCGAGGTGGGGGCTTCCGACAGCGCACTTTGGGAGGGTAAGCCGATAGGTGCGAGGGTCCGCTTTTTGGAAGGAAAAGGTCGGTCGTTTCGTAAGTCCGAGGCGCACAAGCGGCGCCGCCCCTTCGTCGGTGCGCTCGAAGGCGAGCTCGGTAAGCTGTTGTCCCAGAGCCGTGGTTGTCGAGGAGGGAGGGGCATCAACGGCTGCCCCCGGTGCGGTTTCGCTAAGCTTTAGGGATGCTTGGTCGGAGACAAAAGCTGTGCGTGCCTCCGACGAGACGGGCAGGAGGATCGCGATGCCTTTTCCGTTTGCCTCGAGGGTAGGCGGGGGAACGTCCCGCGATTTTATGTCCGCGACGATCCGAATTTTATCGGGATGAACGCCGAAACGA
>JBJOHD010000278.1:0-14424 GCA_046047875.1 Pseudomonadota bacterium
TATTCGGCTTCGGCATCGCGACATAGTCCTTGAACCGATTCGGCACCGGTTTCCACGAGGAATGCACGATGCCGAGGGTTTCGTAACACGCCCGCACGGTCGGCACGATGACCCGAAATCCGATCAGGTCGTACACCTCGTCGAACGAGATGTTGTCTCGCTCCATCTTCTGCCACACCGAATAAAAGTGTTTAGCGCGTCCCTTAATCGACGCCGAGACCCCGCTCGCCTCGAGTTTTTTCAAGATCTCCTTCGAGGTATCTTCTATATAGGCATCGCGCTCTTTCGCGGTTTTGTCGAAGTTCTCTTTGATGAGCTTGTAGAGCTCGGGGCGAAGATACAGCAGACATCCATCTTCGAGCTCAGATTTCAGCCAATGAATACCGAGACGATTCGCCAACGGCGCATAGATCTCCTGGGTCTCGCGAGCGATCGAACGCTGCTTATCCTCCCGCATGAAATGGAGGGTTCGCATGTTGTGGAGACGATCGCACAGCTTCACAAGGATCACCCGGATGTCCTTCGCCATCGCGAGGAGCATCTTGCGAAAGCTCTCAGCTTGCTTCTCCTCCTTCGACTCAAACTCAATTCGATTAAGTTTGCTCACCCCCTCGACGATGTCGGCGACCTCCTCGCCGAATTTCTCGGCGATCTGCTCCCGATTAACCATACAATCTTCGATCGTATCGTGGAGGAGCGCGGCGACGACCGAGGGGATATCCAGCCGCAGCTTACAGACGAGGAGAGCGGTTTCAAAGAGATGGTTAAGATACGGCTCGCCCGACGCCCGCACCTGCCCACGATGCTGCTCCGCGGCGAAATTGTAGGCGTTTTTTACCGAATCGAGATCGGGGGATGGATGGTACTTTTGGATCTGCGTCGCGATCTGCTCGTACTGTGACGGAACCTCTGACTCAACCATCGCTCTACCAGTTATCACCCCGCGAACTCCCCTCACCGGGGGCGCCGCATCTCCCCGTGAGCGCGGCAGCTACACCGGTGATGAGCGAGCTCGCCTGCGACCAAAAACCGATCTGGCTGCACGAGTCGGGCGGAAGCACGATCTCGAAGAGGTCGTCGTTAAGCGCCGGTGCCGTTCTCTCCGTGGTGCGGAGTGTCAACCTCAACGGCATCGCTGTTCGAGATCTCGCTGCCTTTCACGTCAGCCACAGGGATTTCAGTCTTGAACAACGAATCGGGGGTTATCGTCTGAGCTTGGGCCTCAGCCTCTCGCGCGGCACGCTCCGCGATCGCCCGCTCACGCGCCTCTTCACGCTCCGCCTCGGTCATAAAACGAACCTGCCCCCCCGCGATCTCGCGGAGTGCGGTCACCACCGCTTTGTTCGTTGTGGGCTCTTGCAAGACCACCTTGCCCCCCTGAAGGATCTGCTTCGTCCGCTTCGCTGCAAGCTGCACGAGCGCAAAACGGTTGGTCTCCTTCGTTAGACAATCTTCAACGGTGATTCTCGCCATAGCACTTCCCAAATTATCGAAAAAAGTCGGCTTCCGGTCTCACAACGTGACAACATCACACGGTGACACCACTCGACGCTCCCAACGGATCCCCGCGACGCTCCTCGAGAAGAGACAGGCCCCTCGAACAGAGAGAATACAAACGGCCGGATTACGGTCGAAATTCGGACGATCCAGTTCAGTAGTGTAGCTCGATTTACCCAAAAAGTTCAAGATATCTGCGTTTTATCCCATTTTAAGACCGGTGCCGCGCTATGATGCAGCGGGTTTGACGTCCTGGGAAAGAATATAGCCGATTTGACCGTTTCTCGACCGAATCTTAAGCCAATCCCCCACCGCCCCCTCAGCCTTGACCCGATCTCCGGCGGCGAGTCGGGCTACCGCGCTCCCGGTAAAGGATGGCCGGGTTAGCACCTTAGTGGAGGCCACGACCTCGTACTCCCGCTGCTCGTTGAACCGCTCAACCCCCATCGGCTGGGGCTCGCCCCCCCGTGCACCCGGCAGCCGGGGCTTCGGAGAACCGAAGAGGATCGAGCCCACATCGTCCTCGCCCCCCGCCCCGTCCCGGGGTGATTGGGTCGCCTGGTAAACATCCTTCGGTTCAGGCGGCCCCTGCGTGTTGACCACCTCCTTCGGACCGGCGCGGAGAGAGCTTGCAGGGGGAACGCCGCTCGGCCGCCCCAGCGCCGCACGCCCCCCTCCACCCCGATCGAAATCGTAGAAGATCGCGTCGAGTTGGCTGAGGCTCGTCGTCCGCTCGATCGCGGGCCCCGCAAGGACCGGGCGGTGCTCGGAGGCGATCAACGAGATGACGGTCTCCCCGGAGACCCCGGGGCTGCCGGTGACGGTCCACCGCCACACCAGAGCGCCCCCGAGACACATACCGAGAAACACGACGAATGAGCCGAACGGGAGCGCGGCCCGCCCACCCTTGGGGGAAAGAGGTTGATCGCGCCGCCCAGCGCTTCGATCGTGGGGACTCGCCCGTTCTGCCCTGGGGCGAGTGGCCGCGGAGACCTTTGGCGGCGTGATGCGAGGAGGCACCCCGAGCTCCTCCCCGAGCGTTTGACACCTCAACCGAAGCCGTACCCCGGCGGGATCTCGGCGCGCTGAGGGTTCGGGGAGCTCAAGGATCCGGGCGATCATCGCCACGAGGTTCTCCTGTGAGGCCGGGAGAAGACGATACGCCCGCTCTGCAAAGTTGAGCGCGGTGGCGTAGTCCCCCTGCCCGAGCAGCTTCGCACTCACCTCGCTCAGTAGAACCGCCGCAGCCTCAACCACCTCCTCCCCGACCTTCGAAGCGCTTCGCTTCCGCGCTTCGACGATCTCAGCGCTCACCGTCTCAAGGGGCGCAGCCAATATCGAGAGCGGGACCGAGCCGAGCGCCACGCTCGCCCGGACCCACCAAAAGCGGGGTTCAAGCTCCCCCTGTCCTCCACCGGCGGTACGGGACTCGGTGAGCGAAAGAAGCTCCCGCCAGTTCCCCCTGTCGGCGAGGTCGGAGTACTCGGTACGACGTTCGGTATCGAGCTGCGGGGGCTTGTCGTTGCGGGGGTGCGGGGAATTCTGGGGGGCTTCGTCGATCTTCCCGCCGACCGCGCGCTCTCCCGCGATAATGGTTCCGAGCCCGAGATCGAGCGCTGGCTGCGAACCGTGCTGGGGGGATTTCTTCGAACCTGCCACCGGACTATTCTAACCTTTACGGAGAGATATCGGCATGAAAACGCTCAAACGAGACGATCTTTACAGCGCGCTCTCTCACGGAGAAAACCTATATCGTGTTATGGCTTAGCGGTGTCCAAATGGTACCACTGAGCGGCTTTAAATCGACGTAATCGAGACCTCACCCGATGCGAGAAAATCGTACCCGCCTGATAGTGATTTTGTTTCTTATCAATGGGTTAGTGTCGGGATGTGTATCGACGGAGCTCCCCTTTGGTCCCCTTGAGCCCGCGGTAGTTCGGCTCGCGACCGTCGCCGAGCACGGGGTGAACCTGCGGGTAACGGTTAACACCTCCCCCCTGCGGCTCGGCCATCAGTACCTGTTTTTAGCGATACCGTTCGGCTCGATCTCCCTGCCACACCCGACGACAGTGCTCACCGATGCGCTGTACCGTGAGCTCGCGGTCGCCGGGATACGCGCGGTCCCCGATGGAAACGAGGCGGGTCTCCCCACCCTTACCGTCTCCGTGCGCAACCTCTCAACTTCGGCCTACGACTTCCTCTTCGTTCGGCGGGTAACCGCCTCGGCGGAACTCTCGGCGATCCTTACCACGAGCGAGGCGGGAAGCTCCCCCCTCGGATTCGACACCTCGGGAGAAAGCTCCTCGTTTGAACGGTTCGGCTTTAAGCCGCAACTCGAAGCCGCGCTCGGAGGCGCCCTCGCCGAGGCCGCCCGGGAGGTTGCGATTACCCTTCAATCGCTCCCCCCTTTTCGGTACCATAGGCGATCGGGAGCTCCGTCACCGGGAGCCCCCTCGCGAGGGACGATTGTACGGAGATCTTTATGAGGTGGCGCACCACGGCTTTAGCCGCACTCACGACGTATTTCCGGAGGGTCAAAGTTCCCCAAAGCTTTGAGTCGATCCGTGCGGCCCCGTCGAGCTACACGATCGTGACACAGAGCGACTCGCCGGTATTCGAGGCGCTGCTCGCTTCGTTCGCGCGCCGCTCCGGATTAGCGGGGGTAAGCTACTGCGATCAGGCTGCGATCGAACGCCCCGAAACCCGCCGAGCGAACACCCTTTATTGGCTTTCGATCCACGACGCCCCGCTGCTTGATATCCTCGCTCCGGTGGCGCACCACCATCAGCTCACCTCGTTTAACATCTTTGAGCGGCGGGGACCGATTCGCACAAATCCACAGCACAAGATAAATCGACTCCGACGAATCGGTATCGTATTGGCCGCCCGATTTCTCGTTATCATCTTCGGTGAGCCGCTCCCCGGTAACGAGCGGGGCACCGTGAGCGGCAAGCAACTTGCGCGCCGATTAAAACTCGATTTTTATCGGAATCTGAAGCTTGTCCGGGGCACCCCGTTTCAATCGATCGAGGCTCAGGAGCGCCTCCTCCTCGCCGGCGCCGAATTCGAGCGGGAGGTGGAGATCGTCGCGGCTCGTCAGAAGGAATCAGCCGAATCGATCCGCCGCAAAGCCCGCCGCAGCTTTTACACGATGGCGGCGAACCCCCGTCGATCGATCTACGTGATCGGCGCGCCGATCGTCCGGTTCCTCATCAAGCGACTCTTTAATTCGGTAAACGCCACCGGATTGGACCGGCTGGTAGCGGCGAATAAAGAGCACACCGTCATCATCGTCCCGATGCATCGAAGCCATCTCGACTACATCTTGGTGGGCAGCAAGCTCTACGAATCGAACCTCAATCCCCCCGTGGTTGCAGCTGGTATCAACCTCAGCTTCTGGCCGATCGGCTTTATCATTAGAAGCTTCGGCGGCTACTTCGTCAAACGGAACGCCCGCAACGATCGCATCCACGCGATGCTGCTCCGCCGCTATGTCGCCTACCTCGTTAAACGGGGACACCTTCACGAATTTTTTATCGAGGGGGGACGGAGCCGTAACGGGAGAATGCGGGCACCCCGCCTCGGTCTGCTGAGCATTATGGTGAACGCTTATCTCAAAGGTCAGCGTAAAGAGATCGCCTTCGTTCCGGTTTCGATCACCTACGAGAACGTCGTTGAAGACTCGGTCTTCGGCGAGGAGAATACCGGTCAGAAGAAGAAAAAAGAGAGCCTCGGCACCCTCCTCGCTGCTCGCGATCTCCTCGGAAAGAGATACGGTGAGGTTATCCTCAACTTCGGTGCCCCGATCTCCCTGAGCGGCGCGGTCGAGAGGCAGCGTGCCGCTCGACCGGGCAAAGAGGTCGATGAACGTGAACTTATCGCCTCGGTGGCGGAGAATCTCACCGATCGGATTCGGACCCAGACGAACCCAAGTCTCACAAGCCTCGCCGTTTCCGCATTGATGATGGCCCCCCGGTACGGCATGACCCGCTCGCAGCTCGCCGCTGCGGTGCGAAATCTCGCTCGATTAATCGATGTGGCACGGGCGATCGATCCGGAGGTCGGCGCCCCGACCCCGGCGCTGCAAAGCTTCCTCGCCGGCCGGGACCATATCCTCGACAGCATAACCCGCGGGGGTATCGTCTCAAGCGGTGGAATTCTGGGAGACACCGGGCTTTTTATCGAGGGGAAGCGGCGCTTCACCGCCGACTTTTACCGCAACGGCACCGCTCATCTCTTTTGGCCGGGAGCCCTCCTCGCCGCCGCCGAGCTCGCCCGGGGTCATATAGATATCGACTTTGCGATGAAGCTCTTCGATATCTTCGCAGCCGATTATCTGCTCGGAGAGCGCGCCGATTTCGAGCGCGCGCTCCGCCGTCACATCGCTGAACTCACCTCACGCGGCATTCTGACTGAGGGGAACGGCTCCGTCACTTTCGCGGATCGGGCGTTTGGTATCTTTAACCCGATTATGCTCCTGGCGCCGATTCAGACCATCCTCTGGATCTACGACAATCTGGTGACCACTCCGGGAATGACCGCTGCGCCCGGACCGGCGAAGGTCGGCGTGGGCGCCACCCCGCTCAAGACGATCCCGTACGGCGCTTTTGTGACTCAATTGCACGACGATTTCGAACGCGCGGTGTACTTGAACCTCGCCGTTCGCACCGAGGCTGCGTCGCGAACGAATATTGAGAGCGCCCTGGAATCGCTACATCAGCGGGGGGTGATAAACCTCATCGAAGGGGGGGGGCACCCGAAAGATATCGCTTTCCTCAAGGAGAGCGTGGAAGAGATCGGCGTGCTTCGTGAAGCTGAGCGGGCGATCTCCGGTTGGCTCGTCGGCGGAGGTGAACTCCGGAGCAGCGGCGCGGCGAAACCGGCGCTGCGGCTCGTTGATCGACCGGTATGACCCGCGATCCTCTCGCCGCGCCGCTTCCCCGAGCTCCGATCGTGCGTCTCGCCGTGATCGGCGAAGGACTCCTTTTCGTATTCGCGCTCGCCTGGATCGCCCTCCGCGATATCGAGATACCACTGTCGTTCTCCCTCGAAACTCTCCTCCTCGCCGGTGCGATTGCCGCACCGCTCGCGATCCTAAACCTCTATCTTTTTTTGGGGCCAAGCGGCCCTCGGCTGTGCCACCCCGCCTGGCGGGTCTTTTCGGAGCGCTTGATTCAGCCACTCTGTGCGGCTCTCTCACCCGGGGCAGCGCTTCTCGTTAGTGTCATGGCAGGGGTCGCTGAAGAGACGGCATTTCGGGGGTTGCTTCTTACCGAGCTCCGCCCCCACGTTGGAAGCCTCGGTGCGGTCGTCGTCTCCGGGATAGTCTTCGGCTGGGTACACTTTCTCGGGATGTGGCGGGAGTTTTTTCCGGTGCTCGCTGCCTACTGCCTTTTCGGAATTCTCTTAGGCGCGATCTACCTCATGACCCGCGATCTCGTACTGCTGATTGTGATCCATACGATCTATGATTTCTGGGTGATCGTCGCGGTGCATCGAAAAGCTGCAGGGGGACAATCTCACCCACTGTCCGAATAGGACGGTCGCGAAAATCGGAGTCAGGTCGATATTTCCAAGCCTGAGACTATCTCGCGGAGTGCCGAGGAAAGGTTGAGGTGCGATCTCTTCGAAAAATCCTTTAAAAAATCGGGAATAATCGAGCGGGGGGAGGATCGGCTCGGGGTGCCACATGGTGTGGAACACCCCGAGCCGATAGACTCTCAACGGGCCATCACAGGGCGCGGAAGGGCGAGGCGGGTGACCGACTGATGGGACATCACCAGCGCCTCTCTCTCCTGAAGCCCGCGCAGAAGCTGGGTCGCCATCGCGATCAGCTCACCGTGCAGACCTCCGGGGGTCCGAAACTCGAGGCTCTCATCGGGCACCGTCAGGTTCGAGAACACGACGGTGATGATGCCACGCGCGCCGGGGGCTACGAATAGCTCGCATCCGATGAATCCCGTGAGGAACGGAGCACCTTGAGCGATCCGCTGACGCTGATGATCGTCGATGATGTTGGCGGTCCTGATCGACAGCCATTCGGGCGAGATCAGCTGCGAGCGACCGGAGTTCGACACGCACGGAATCCGGATCTCAAAGGGACGATGCGCCAACACCTCCACCTGCTGCTCAGACATGAAACCTCCTTAGAGTCGACGACAATGCGTTGAAATCAGCTCCTTGCCGATTTTTGAGGGAGACAACGCACGACGGCGGCTCGAAAAACGGTCGCTTAACGCGCCATAGCGCCATAAGCGACCGCTTCTCATGAGCTCGACTCGATCCAAAACCGAACGAACGAGATCGCGACCTCGAGGGTTTTCCGCTCAAACGGGGAACCATCGAAGCCGCGGTAGGGACAACTACCCGGGTATTTATTGCGAAGGAACGGAGAGAGACGGTACCACAGAACGTCGTTTCACTCAAAAGCCCCCCCGGCCCTAACCACGACCCGGAATCCCCCTGATAATCACCGCAATCTTGAGTGGTTACCGCCTCTTCCCTTTGACTTTTAGGAAGCTCCTCTCGTATCGTCGTCCCGGCCGTTTTTATTATTCAGGAGCTCTGATGCGCCGTTTCGTCCGTTTTACTTCCCTCCTCGCCCTCTTAGCCGTTCTCACCCTCGCCGGATGTTCGAAGAAGGAGGATTCCGGTGCCGCGGGTGGTATCTCCCCGACCGCGCCTGACAGCGAGCTTCTTGAGCGGCTGCCGGTAACAACGATCGGGTTCTTGTACGGAGAGACCGGCTCGGAGGCGTACGCGAACTTCAAGAAATCGGAGTGGTACAAGCCGGTCGGAGTTTACCTCGACAAGCTCGCCTCGATGGAAAGCGATCTCCCGGGTGTGGGTGCGCTCATTAACAGCGCCAAGAAACTCCCCTCGTTGAGCGCGGAGGGAGTGAAGGACGGGACTGAAACGGTTCTTTTCCTCGCCAAGGGCGACGCTCAGTCGATAGCGCAGGTCGGTGCGTTTATAAAGCTCCCCACCCCGGTGAAGCCGGAGGAGACCCTCGCCGCATTAGAGTCAGGTTTCAAAGAGGGGGGCTTTCCAACGAGTCGGGAAAAGATCGGAGATATCGAGGTACTCGCTTTCACCGTGCAGATGAAAGACGGGAGCTCGCACCGCTTGTTAGCAGCGGCGCTCCCCGATCGATTCGGTCTCGCCTCGGGCGCTCCTCTGCTCGAGCGGCTGATTAAACCCCTCGAGTCGATTCCGGAGAACGACAGAGGGATCCGCGCGCTGAAGAACCTGCCGACATTCCAACGAGCGAAAACTCGCTCCGACTCGGTGGGTGGGCAGATAGCCTGGGGATTCCTCGATATCTCGGTCCTTGAGGATATCGTTCGGAAGGCGATCCCGGCGGAAACGCCGGAGGGAGCTAACAGCCCCCTCGAAGCGCTCCCCTTTGAAACCGTCTCGTATGCGCGCTCGATGACGACTACCCTTCACGATTACGTGTGGCTCGGAACGAAGCCGGGGGAGATCCCCGAAGAGGCGCTGACCGCTCTCGCGAGCGCGGGTGCTCACCCCGGGGTGAAAAACGCTCCGGCGAACGCAGTAGGTGTGCTGAGCATCGATGGCGCGGTTATTCGAGCAGCGAAGATCGGAGCTCTCTCGAAGGCCTCCCCCGAGGAAAAGAGCCAGATCGAGTCTGCCACCGCAGCGCTTGAGGGTCTTAAGGGGCTCAGCCTCGTCGTGCGAAACGCCGCGGGAGCTTCCCCGTTTCCGGAGTTAACGTTCGTGATCGACACGGGGGATCCGGCAGCCCTTCACGGAACGCTGAAGATCATGCTCGGTGGTCTTGCAGCGAGCGGCGGGCTCCCGGTCTCTTCGTGGCAGACGAAGGAGATCGCCGGTTCGAAGGTCGATTTTATGTCGAGCCCGATCGGGGTTGGCCTCTTTATCGGAACGGTCAAGAACGCGGTGGTACTCTCGAGCGCTGAGGGGGCGTTCCAAGATCTGCTGGGCGGCAAGACCTCAACCGAGGTGGCGCAATTTTTTAGCAGCGATCATCTTAAGGGTGATAAGGCCCCGGTGGCGCTCTTGTACCTCAGCGGCAACCGTCTCGTAGGTCTTATCGAGTCGGTGCAGGCGAGTATGGCGATGTTTACCGGCGGCAAGCCGCTGGTTGAACCGGAAGAAATCGCTTCGCTTCGCTCCCTCGGTGCGGTCGGCACCGCGGTTAGTTTTGGAAACGACGGGTTTACGATTCATACAACGTACGTCACCGAACCCCCGGCTAAATAGCTAGGGGCCCCGGTGCTGCACCGCGGTGGAGGGTCGAAGACACCCCTCCGTTCGCGCCGATAAAACTATATTTCTACCCATCGTATCCGGAGAAGGGGGTGTTTTTGCGCTCAGTTAGGGGCGACTCCCCTCCTTTTTGCCTCTCCCCGGAGAGCTCTCTAAAAACTGCGGCGACCTCGCCCCCTGCCCCGACATCCTAAAAGATTGAGAGGTCGGTAATCCGACTCCTCAAGGTTTGGGCTCTCAAGCCGTACGGGTGAGATAGGACAAAGCTCCCCGACGTCAGTTCCGCGTCATCGGCGGAGCCCCGGTTTATACGGTGGACTTATGGAAATTCTCGATAAACTCCTCGATATCTCAAGCCGGATCGATCACCTTGAGCAAGCGGCTGAATGGATCGCAAAGGAAACGGTGCATACCGACAACGGGATATCCCAAACCGGCACCCTGATCTGCGTTCTCGCCGATGAACTGCGAGAGCGGGTCTACGCCCTGGTGAGAGAGCTTGAAACCGCCGACAGCGTCGATAAACTCCACTGAGGCGTCCGGCGCCGGAGCAGACATCGCCGAGGCCACCCAACCCCTTGAACTTGATAAACTTTCCGAAGTCATACTCCCCGCTTTTTAACTGAAGCATTATCCGCTCTGGGGCGGATATGGGGAGGAGTACAACGCGGGAAGTTTGGTATGTCGTCGCAGGTAGTTCTTCAGCTCACACGCACCCGGGTCAGGGAACAGATCCCCCCCGCAAATTCTGATGCGGTGGTGCTACCCCGCTCTCGCGAGGTCGTAGTGCTAGGGCTCATCCTCGCCATCCTGCAAGTGCTCGACGGATATCTTACCGGGATCGGGGTGTACCACTTCGGCACAGATATCGAAGGGAACGTACTGCTCCGCTCCTTGATGGAAAGTTACGGATTCGTGCCGACCCTCGTCATGACTAAAACGGTCGCTCTTGGAATCATCGTGCTGCTCTGCTCGATGTGCACTCAAGTCTCCTGGCTCCGTTCCGCCCTGAAAGCGGTTATCGCGATATATGTGGTCGGCGCGGTCATCCCGTGGTGCTACATCGTATCGCAGCACATCCTCTAACACCGCTTCAGATCAGCCGATTTCGTGGTATTCCCGAGAGCTCTCCCCAGCGTTGCCGCTCTATGGTAGAACAGACGGTGAGGATCCCTTGAGGGCACGGTGGTATGCGTATAACGAGATGGGGTGAATACGGGATACTTTGCAGCTTGTATCTCGCGAAGCGGTACTCCGATACCGCTGTGGGAGCCGCGGACATCGCCCGCGCTCAGGTAATCCCGATTCAATACACCCAGCAGATATTGCAGCGGCTCCGCAGAGGAAAGATCATTCGGAGTATCCGTGGCCCCCACGGTGGGTATCGACTCTCACGCGAGCCTGAAAACATCTCTCTTAAAGACATCCTCTACGCCGCTGAGGGAGCCACCTTCGAGGTGATCTGTGAAGATAATCCGATTCAGGAGACGTGCGGCCACGAGGGGTGTGGTTTAAGCCGAATCTGGTATGAGCTCCGCGAACAGGTCGATGCGATCCTGGCTGCCCGGTCCCTCGCTGATCTGATGAAACTTGACGCTGAGGCGAAGTGCGCCATCGTCCCCGGCCCACGACCAGCCGGACTCAAGTCCGCAGCCTCTAAGGCGTAGGTATACCCTCTCTTTCAAACGGTGGGCTCATCCGAAAGAAGAGCTTCGTTGTATCTACCGCAAGGCCCGTATCGATCCCGCACAACCACACCACCGACAACACCCCGACAAAAAAAATCCCGAGACCGAGGGCGATTCCGCCCAGCGAGATCCGCCGACACCACGGAAGGTTCGTCGCTGCGCTTTCAACGAATTCTTTGAGATCAAGCTGCGGGGTCACCTTAACGACACCGCTCGCCGAATCATCCGCCATGTCCTCAAGCATCGCGGCGCGCATCTCCTTCGCTGATTGAAACCGTTTCGCAGGATCGATCTCGAGTGCGCGTTCGATGATCCTCGTAAACTTGCGGGGCAAACCGGTCAATGTCAGCGTCGGAATTCGGTAGTCGGTCTTCATCAGGTAATCTATCGCCGCGCTGCCGTGCTTCCCCGATAGCCGGCGGCGTCCGGTAGCAAGCTCATACAATACGAGTCCGGCAGCCCACAGGTCGCTCCGGGGATCGTACGCTCCCCCCTCGATATATTCGGGGGGCATGTACGGCGGGGTTCCGAGAAGGAACGAGCTTCGGGGAGCGGTCGAATCGCTGCGCAGCATCAAACCGAAATCTCCGAGCTTCAGCACACCATCGCTGCTGATAAGGATATTTTCGAGCTTTAGATCGCGATGGCAGATCCCGTGAGCATGGAGCGCCTCCAACGCCGAGCACAGTTGGATAAAGAGGTGCTCGACCTCGCCGTATGAAAACGCCCCCCGTTTCAGGCGCTCGGCGAGATCGATACCCCGCACGAACTCCATGGTGAGAGCGATCGTTCCGTCGAGTTCAATGACATCGTACGCGGTCACGATGTTCGGATGGTTCACTTCGGCGCTTACCGAAGCCTCATCAACGAAGCGTGGAATAGTCTCCTCAGCGAATACGCGGTCGTTGACGAGGAGTTTCAGCGCGACCTCACGCCCACCGAACGCGTGGTCGCGGGCAAGATAGACGAAAGCCTCCGAACCGAATCCGAGGACCTCGAGGATCTCAAAGCGATCAGCGAGTTCGGGGTGAGCTAAAATATTTTTGGCCGCCGAGCTGGTGCGGAAGTCCACGATTCCCCTTTCCTAGCCGTCGATACGGGTGATGCAACCTCACTCAGAAAAAGGACATCGGCTCCGAAACTCGGAGCGTAAAGTATTTTCAACTTTTTTTAGGCACTAGATTCGCAACTAGGCGAATTCAGCGGCTACTCGGTAAATGTCGTACGGAGGAGAGTGGGCTTCCCCGACCGAACCACCTCAAGGGTAACCGCAGATTCCCCACCGAGGAGCCTCACATAACGGCGAAATCCCTCCGGCTCGTAGATCAGGTAATCGTTCGCTGCGACGAGGATATCAGCGGTTTGAAGACCAAGGAGAGCGTACGGGGTGTTCGCTCCCACATCGAAGAGCCGATACTCAGGGATACCGCCCCCAGCGGTTTCACGCCGAAATACCGGTACGAGGCGAAGGCGATCGGCACCCTGACTGCGCTCCACCGCGGCTTGGAAGTCACGCCGCATCACCGCGCGCTCGATCGTCTCACGATTCGTCGGCTCCCCGCCCCGATACTCGGAGATCTTCGTTGCCGACGGAGCCGAGGACATCGAGCATCCCGACAAAAAGATCGCGACTCCACAGAAGCCTGCCGCAAGAACACCCTGAATTTTCGACATGCAGCTCATATCTCGTTGCCTCCTTCTCCGATCCGTTACTTAACCTCTTCCCGGCTCACAACACAGAAGCGTTCCACTCCACCACGCTCAAGCCGCACGAGTCGGCACGATTCAGCGAGCCGGATCGCTTTGAGCGCTCCGTAGGTCGCCTCGATCTCGTCGTTCACCAGAAAATAATCGACCTGACTTCTATCCGCCATCCCTGCAAGAAGTGCGGCATATTCCGCGGAAGCGGTGTTAAGACGGGTCTCAAGCTCCGCCTCACTCACCGGCGCTCGGGAACGGAGCCGCTCAACAAGCGCTCGGGTCGAGGGGGGCACCAGAAAAACGAGAACCGCGTGATTTGGATAGTCGCGCCGAAAGCGAAGCGCACCCCGAATGTCGATATCGAGGAGAAGATCCACCCCCCGGGCGATCGCGTCATCGAGGGTCGCCCGCAGCGTCCCGTACATATTCCCGTGAACCTCCTCCGACTCGTAAAACTCCCCCCGATCCTTTTTGGCGAGGAACTCCTCCCGCGAGACGAAAAAATAGTTCTTACCGTGAACTTCGCCCGCACGGGGTGCTCTCGTCGTCACTGAGATCGAGGCGGTAACCTCCGCCGGAAAATCGGCGAGCAAGCGCGCTCTCAGGGTCGTTTTTCCCCCACCAGCGGGTCCTACGAGACACAACAACATCCCCTGTCGACGCACACTTCCCCCTACTCTAAATTCTGCACCTGCTCCCGCATCTTTTCCATCTCGGTCTTCGCCTCGACGACGTCGGCTTGCACCGCTGCATCCTGAGCTTTTGAACCGATCGTATTGAACTCCCGCCCAAATTCCTGCAGAAGAAAATCGAGTTTTTTGCCGACGAGTCCGTGTTGGAGAGCGCCCCGGAACTGGTCGAAATGGCTCCGGAGCCGCACCAACTCCTCGGTGATGTCGACCCGCTCGGCGATAAGAGCTACCTCAGCGGCGAGCCGCTCCGGGTCTACCTGAATCGGCGGGGCGAGCCGCTCGATCCGCAGTTTGATCCGCTCTCGCAGCGCTGCGGGAGCACCCGCCGCCCGTTTCTCGATCGAGCGGCGAATCTTCTCGAGCCGTCCGAGCCGATCGGCGAGATCGCGCACGAGCCGCGCTCCCTCCTTGCGTCTCATCGTCTGAAGAGTGCTCAACGCACCGCGAAGAGCTTCAACGACCAGACCGCGCTCCCGGGGAACACGTGAATCTCCCTCGTTAATCCCCAGCACCTCATGCCGACCCAAGATATCGCGCACGGCACCCGCTCGCGCCTCCGGGGAGTCGCACCCCAACTCACGAAACATCTTCCG
>JBJOHD010000279.1:0-4310 GCA_046047875.1 Pseudomonadota bacterium
CGCTCGATAAGGCCGTGGCGAAAGCGGAGGCACCAAAGGCTTCCCCACAAGGGACCGACCCTCTCGCCGCACTCGATAAGGTCGTTCCGATCAGCTCAGCTGTCACCGAGGTGAAGAAAGCGGTTGAGAGCGCAGCCAATCCGGCCTTGGAATCGAAACCCGCTCCCGCAGCGGAGTCGCCCAAGGCTCCGGCAGCCGAGACGAAGCCGGCGCCCGAAGCGAAGGCAGAGGTTAAGCCCGCAGCACCGAAAGTTGAAGCCACGCTATCGCCGGAGCTTACCGCGAGAGCTGAGGCGATCGGCGCCAATCTTTCCAAGGATTTTGGGATCACCTCGTACGATTACCGAAAGATCACCCAAAAAGCTGAGCTTGAAGCGGCGAAGGTCAAGATGGATCCCGAGACCCGCAAGCTTTTCAACGAGGAGATCGCCCGAACGTTCGCTGAGCGAACCGTCCGATCGCACGAACGAAGTCTTGTCGATTTCAGCGAACATGGCAGCGGGTTCGATACCGAGGTTGCGATGCGATACACCGTCATGGCGCGTCTCCTCGGTGGCGGGGAGTTAGACAAGGGTAATAAGGCAGCTGGGGCGATGCTACGGGAGGTTGCAGCCGAAAGGATCGCTGAAATCGCCACGGAGAAAAGCACCTACGCTGATGGCGTTGACCGGGTAAAGACCATCGAGGGGCTCGCCAAGCGGTTTAGGCTCGAAAAGCCCGCCGAAACTATCAAGAGCGAACAACACGAGACCCGCGAGAACGGCCTTGATGAATTCAGAGCGGTTCTCGGTGCGGAAATACCGCTCAAGCAAAAAACCGAACTCCTCAACAGCATCATCAAACAGACCAATCGCGGCGATGACCTCATCTCGGAGACCGACCTCGCTCCGCTGTTCGCTGAACAGGCGAAGGAGGAGCTCGAATCATCACGCGGCCAAAGTATTAAGGAGCGCCGAGACCGATTGAACGCACTCAGCGAGCTCGCCGATGAGTTCGACGTTGAAAACGATCCTGCGGTGAAAACCCAGATCGATGCGATGAAGCTTGAGGTCTCAGCGGAGCTCCTCGGGCAGGGCGTCTCTGAGATTCTGGAGAACAAATCTATCGGCTGGAAGCAGACGGCGGCGGAGCTCAAGGAGCTTCGTAACGAAGCGGTCGAGATTAGCGGAGTTTCACAACGAGAGGCGAATCGTCTTGTCGAAGAGAAGATGAAGGAGTATGCCGCCTCCCGGGAGGTAAAGAATTTAGCGCACGCTCAGGAGCTTCTGAGCGGCATCGGCGCGATCGATTCACAGCTCGGACTCTCTGATCCAGCGGTCGAGGAGATGAAAGCCGCGATTCGAAAAGACGTTATAGACAACCTCGATTCGATGCTTCGTGATGAAAAGATAAAAGTCGAGAAGATCCTCCTCTCTAATGAAAAGGGTCGCTCACTCGACAGTAAGGAGAAAGAGGCACGACGCTACATCGCGGAGGTCGCTGACCTCGGTGATGATAAGCTTGCACACGAGATCAAGGTGCGACTCGGGGCTCAGGCAGTAGAAACGATCCTTGAGGGAGATATCAAAAATAAAGTTGACTTCGAGGATCGCGCGGATGAAGCCGAGGACCTTATTCACTACCTTGGAATCAAAGACGAAGCATCTCAGGTGATAGCCCGAATCGCTGAGAAACGGTTCAGCGTCGGCGCTGAGTCGGAGGAGGAGATCGTTAAGATGAAGGAGGACCTCTACGAGCTGATGGAGGAATCTTATCTCCGCCCCCGAGACACGAAGGATTCAAGCTCGGAACTCCAAAAAGATGCGACACAACGGCTGGTGGAGCTTGATAAGCAGCTCGACGATAAGATCGTAGCGCTCCAGGATGCCGCTAAAGAGAAAGCTCGAATCGCAGCCGAGGCGAGAATGAACAAAGCGCTTGAGGAGATAAATGCGCTTCTCGGTAACGAGTCTGTACCGATAGAGAAGCGTATCTCTGAGGTGAAGAAGGTGCAAGCCAAAGCCGTGCTCTCCGACGCTCAAGTAAAAAAGATCGTTGAAGAGAAGGTCGATGAGCTTGCGCAAAAGAACGATCGTAAGAGCACCGCGGCTGCTGTCACCTTAGCGCGAAGCTTCGGCGTGGAGATGCTCTAAAAATCTGAACCGTCAGCAAAAAGGAACCTAGCACACGCCGCTCCGGAAACGGGCGGCGTGTTTTTTTTGACCGGATTCAGGTCACCGGTAGGATCAGCCGGATAGAATCCGGCCCTCCAATCGAACCCAATGCCGATGAAATTTCCTGCTGGGTCCAGGGGCGCAGCCCTTTCCCGTCATTCGAATCTTGGCGAAAGCCAAGTTCAAAAAATCTTGGCGAAAGCCAAGTTCAAAAAATAGGTAACAATTTTCGAATAGGTAAAAATTAGGGAGATGGTGGACCCAGGCGGGATCGAACCGCCGGCCTCGTCATTGCGAACGACGCGCTCTACCAGCTGAGCTATGGGCCCGTAGGTTGCCAATGTAATTGAGGTTTCTACAGATTGCAACCCCACCCCCCTCTTTTTGCATTACACGCGGTTAACAGCTACTATTGCAGGGTTTTTGAGGGGTCTGTCGTCGGGCCCCGTTAAACCCAAGCAACTATAATCTTTCGATAGGTCTTATGAAGGCAAACGATATCCGCCGCGGCGTCGTCATAATGCACAACAACGTGCCCCACCGCGTCATCGATTTCTACCACCACACCCCCGGTAACCTCCGAGCGATGGTTCAGACTAAGCTCCGTAACCTCCTCACCGGTAACCAAACTGAGGTGCGCTACAGCTCCACAGAGAGTATCGAGGAAGCGGACGTGATGACATCGCCCGCCACCTATCTCTACGCTGATACCGACGGCTACCACTTTATGAACTCTGATTCGTTCGAAGAGGTCACCATTTCGGAGCAGATCCTCGGTGACGGGAAGTATTTCCTCCAAGACCAGATGGCGGTCGAGATCACTACCTTCAACGGCGAACCGATCGGAATCAACCTCCCCCAAACGGTCGTTCTCACCGTTGTTGAGACCGAGCCGGAGCTTAAAGGTGCTACCGCAAGCAACTCACCGAAGCCAGCAACCACCGATACCGGACTCACCGTGTCGGTACCCCCGTTTGTGAAGGTTGGCGACAAGATTTTGGTGAACACCGCCGAGTCGAAGTACTTAAGCCGCGCCGAGTAGTCGCCGCCGAGTAGTCGCGGTTCAAAAGTCCGAGAGATAGGGGCCTGGGGCCCCTTTCTCTTTTCCGAGAGCCGCCGAGCAAACCATCGAGTTGAAGGGGCTATCACCTCGCCCTCCCGACGGGACCCGGGGCCACCTTCTGTCGACCCGACTAGACGCATCCGGTTTGCCTCATATCTGCATTACAAGCAGATTCAAAGCCATAACTTTGGAAGCTCGACGTTGTCGTGAAAGCGATCCAGCTTCGCCCCGCGACGGTTTTATCGAAGGATTTTCTATGATTCACTACTCCCGTTCTACGAGAATTTTTCTTACTCTCGCCCTCGCCCTCAGCACGACCAGCGTGGCCTCCACTGCACGTGCGGATGAGATAAAATTCGATTGCATGAAAAAAGTTGGTGGCACGGCGGTGGATCCCGGGTGTCCTAGCAAGGGCTGTCTTATCGGTGACAAGACTTGGGAAGGAACTAAGGCGAATCTCGAAACCGCTCTGAATACCTTTTGCGATACGAAAGACACAGACAAATAGGATTGTACCGGCAAGAACTCCGCTGAACTCGGCGGCAAAAAATTCAACGGCACTGGTGGAAATCCAACGTGTAAAGCCGAGGTTGATAAAGCCAACTGGTGTACCTGTAAAGCCAAGTCAAGCGATGATTCCGACGGCTCGGTACAAACGCGGGATCCATTACTCTTATTACTGGCCCTCGAGTAGCACGGCTGGCTGCGCCCCTTAATCCCCTCAACGGCACCGGTGCGACGGTCGGAGCATTCCCAAACCGTCTGTCGCATCGAACTAGAGGAGATTCTCCTAGTTTCACCCAAATCTTTGCGGGGTTATCTCGAGGACGGGCGGAACTAAGTCCGGACTGCTAGCTACGGCGAGTACGGAGTATGCAAGACGTAACAGCCCTACTCAAACAAAGTGCCGGGCAAACCGGCGAGATAACCTTTCCCCCTCCCCACTACTTGGTGCAGTGCCGCGGCAGCAATTCTTCCGACCCGGCCTACCACGGTGATCACAGACATTTCGTTTAGGTGTAACTATGACCCGGTTGAGCCCCCGTCCACCGGCGGTGCTGCGGCTCAGATCGACTACGACCGTTTTCTTGATG
>JBJOHD010000280.1:0-3562 GCA_046047875.1 Pseudomonadota bacterium
TATCTGCTCATCGTTCGCATCCAGGTCGAGAAACAATTCGTAGATCTCGTTTAACACCTCTTTCGGCCGGGCATCTTTACGGTCGATTTTATTCACACACACGATAATCTTCAGCCCCGCCGCGAGCGCCTTCTTAAGCACGAAACGGGTCTGGGGAAGCGGTCCTTCCGATGAATCGACCAGGAGGATCGCACCGTCCACCATCATGAGCGCTCGTTCAACCTCGCCGCCGAAGTCGGCGTGACCAGGGGTATCAACGATGTTGATCTTGGTCGATCCCCACCGAACCGCGCAGTTCTTGGCGGCGATCGTAATACCCCGCTCCCGCTCAAGATCCATACTGTCCATCACCCGATCGCTCACCTCCTCCCCTTCACGGAAGACCCCGGCTTGCTTAAACATATTATCGACAAGGGTGGTCTTCCCGTGGTCGACGTGGGCGATAATGGCGATGTTGCGAATCGAATCGTTACGAGCGAGCTGTTTCATGGATACAACAAATTAAAAATCGGGTGGGGAGCATAGCTGAGTTTCAGCCAAAATGCACCCACCCCCCTTCCCCGAGGGAAACCGCTGTTTAAGGGTCGAATTGGCTAGTTGAGGGCATCACGGGGGATAAGGCCGTGCCTCAGGAGCTGAATCTCGATCTCGCTCTGCTCCGGCGTTGGCACCTCGTAATTCCGGGTATCGGGATGCACGAGCTCCCCTCCGATGATTCCCTGGCGACGCGCCCGCCACAGCCCGAAGAAACTTACTCCCCGTGCCATCGTCGCATCGATGAGCGCAAACGTCTCCTCGATCGAGTACTCCCGAGGCAGGCGGCGCTCGCCGGGAAAGATATACCCCGCGCCGTCCATCGTGTAACCATCCTGACGTCCCAGCGCTGCGGGAGAGGTCGGAGCATGAAGCTCTACCGGGTTACCCTGCGGATCTCCGTCATTCCCGTCCCAGCACCCCACACACGGGTTACGCATCAGCTCGATATCCGGTCCAAGCACCGCGCGAGCGCTTTCCCGCATCGCTCGATACGCCGGGGCATCGAGGTTATCCTCAAGCATGACAATCGCGATGGAGCGGTTTCCCGGCTTCAGGCTTCGATTCAGTTTGAGCGCCGGAATCATACGTCGCACCATCGACTCAAAGCGAAACTTTGTCCGTGGATCGAAGCGAATGAGCTCCCGAAACTCGAACGGATCGGTCCGGCTAAATGGGGTTATTATCGGCGTAGTATCGTAATCGCGCATCGTCGGGCCGCTGACAAAATACAGCACCAAGGTGAGTTCCCGCGCCCCCGCGTTGAGTCGCTGGATGACCGCCATGAGATAATCGAGGTCGAGCGAGAACGTACCGTCGACGAGCACACCGAGGTAGATCTGTTGGATTTGGGAGCGGAGCACGGTCTCGATCTGTACCTCAACCATCGGACGGGCCCGAGGATGCATCAGCGGCAGCATCTTAAAGCCCCGTGCCTGCCCCCCCACCGGTTCGAGCAAATCGACCACCTCTGGAGTCGGGGTTGGATTTGGAGATTTACCCCCGAGAGACCGGGGGGAGCGCGCGACGACGCCCCCCAACAGCGTTGAATCGGCGGATCGGTCGAGTGCCCCAATCTCTTGCAGCGCTGCGATCTCGGGGGGAACGCTCACGATGGGGGTCGGTGAAGGACTCGGGAGCTCCGGCGTTTTACCCTCAACAAGCCCGATTACCGCCGTACTCCGCGGTTCGGGATACGGGGTAATTATATTCGACACCTCACTAATCTCTGAAGCCGGTGCGGGAATCGCCCCGAGGGCAAGCTCGGGCGGGGGGCCCGGTTTTCGCTCCCCAGCCACCGTTGGAGGGAGTGCCCCGCTCTCCGGCCGCACAGCCAAAATCGGGGAAATCGGCTCCTGCAACGGCGGAATATCACCCTTCGGCTGAGCTATAAGGAACGCCGCTAACGCCGCGCTACAGGCGCAGAAAACTACTCCGCTATATATAAAAAAACGTCGCATACCTACGGTCGAGTATACGCTCGAACGTCATCGGAGGAACAGACGAAACAGGTGCCGACAAAGAGAGGAAACGCACACTTTGAACGCCAAACTAAAAACCGTATCGATTCGAATCTCGAAAAGACCGACGCGACCGGAGTGCCTGGGAACTTGCGTTACCAGTTGCACTCCGGACCACGTCTGTCGATGAAGTCGCTGAACATATTCCGCTGCATCGCCACCCGCAGATGATCAAGCGACGGCAGGCGCGGGTGAAAGCTAACGGGAGCCTCGAGGTGAGAGAGCCTCGTCTGATCAGAGGGGTCATACCTCACATCAAAGCACCACTCCTGCTTGTATCCCGTCACCCGAACCGTCTCTCGATTCATCGCGACGACGATGTCTTTGTACAGGAAACTGGAACCTTCAATCGTCGAGAAGATCAGGAACTCATCCGCCCGATTGACCGATCGATCCCAGCTCACCACCACACCAACGCTGCCGACCGGCAAGATGATTCCTGCTGTGCCGTATTCGCGCTGGGGCAAAGACTGCGCTGCGACTCCACCGACCACAATCTGATCCGTCCTCGATCCCCAGCGCCGCAGCATCCACGGTCCGTTGCGGGAATCACCGTAGAGACTGTGCGGTTGGGAAAGAGCAAGCAGATTTTCAGCGTTTCCAATCCTCAAAAAAAGCATCGAAACCTCCTTGGTTGAGAAAGAGAACGATGGTCATTGAAGAACGTCTTCACGACCGCCGTTCGGAGTGCCTCCGCTGGCGGAAACACTACGAACGGCGGTCGTTTGAGATTCGAACTACCTCAGCCAAAATTGGAAAAGAACCGCGAAGCCTGACGTGCATAGCGTGCGTTGGCTCAACTCACCCCAGCGGATGAAGCGAGCTAAAGCACGCGAGAGCTGTTTTACGAGGCGAACAAGGGCTCGCCAAGAAAACGGTGTTCAGCTCACTAAACCCTAACATAAAAGCTCATCACGCGGCGTATAACGAATCGAGACCAGCCCGGTGCGTGCCCCCGGGGTGGACGGAAGTTCCGGTAAGATCAGGCAGCTATCCGCTCGCTGTAAAGTTTACCCAGAAAGCCTCAAAATACCCTCCGCCCCCGGTCAACGCTCAAACTCGAACAAAGTCTTGATCCGCCCCCCGCATAAAAGCTCACAAACCGACGACTGCTCAGAACGCCGTTAGAATTTACCCTTTTCCCCAAAAGATACCGAAAACCCTCTCGATTCCCATCATCTTAATCAGAACGCAGCTCCACGACAGGCGCTTGTGCAGGAGGATATGAAGAACGGCACCCAAAATCATCGCTTCGACATCGGTCTCGTGCAGACCGATGCCGACGGCGTGTGCCGCTCAATGAGCGCCGACCTCCTCTGCTGGCTCGGTCGCTCCGTAACCGACGTCGTCGGACAGTTCATCTTCCCAATCTTTATCCCTGATCTTAAGAAGGACGCGATTCGCTCCTGGGAGCAGATCGTCGCCTCCAAAGAAGCTGGCCGATTCGAGAGCTCAATCGTCTCCTCGACCGGCGAGCAGCTTTCAGTCACTCTCGAACTAACTCCGGC
>JBJOHD010000281.1:0-6348 GCA_046047875.1 Pseudomonadota bacterium
CCACTAGCAGAGACGTCCCCCACGAAGTCGCCGAACCTTGCCGATCGAGGCTTAGTCAAGAAAATATTCGCGCTCATCAAATGGGCTCCAGACCGGATGCCGCAGCGCAGGGTCAACACACTTATAGGTACATTTCACTTCCCTCCTCACGCACACACTGTCGTCGGAAGGGTCTTTCAGGTCGTTTTTGTTGTGCGTAACAAAGATAACATCGGCGGATAAACCCTCGCTACAAACGCCGGGTGATGAGAGCCCGTAATCGTCAGGGGAAGTATATTGGCACTCTCCTCCCGATGGGCATGGCGGCCGAAGAGCTCGCTTCGCCTGCAAAAGGAACTGCGCTGCTTGCCGCGGGTGCCCACACATAGAAAATGGCATTAATGTTATATCTTCACAGCCACCGCATTTGATCTCTGGCTCTGAACCTCCCGTCTGACTTGGACCGGATTGGGCGCTCACCGAGACCGGTAAAAAAACGAGGCAACACGCCAATACTATTCGTTGCGACATACTCCTCCCCGAAATGAGTTACGACCTGAACAGTGAGGTCGTAGAAAAAAAAAACTTGAGGAAGAAGCGAACCCTCACCCCAAAATCGGGATTTTTCGTACGGGTCGGCATCGCTCGATTCTTTGTCGGCGGCGGGATACGCCCCCTCCTGCGCCACCTCGCATTCGTTGTGGATCGACTTTTTCGCTCGAGCACCCGCTTTCACGGGCGCTCCCCTTTTTACTTTTCAATTAGAGTTCTCTACGGTTAAATAGAAGGGTCTTACCGCACCCACTTCGTGGAGGAGCACCACCGTGATCGATGTAGAACTAAAAGGCGGTACCGCATTTCGGTACCTCGATGTCTCGATACCCCCCGGCGAAAGTATCGTCACCGAGGCGGGGGCGATGGCCTCGATGGCGGCGGGGCTCGATATGAGCTCGAAGTTTAACGGGGGCTTTCTCGTTGGACTGATGCGTGCGCTCTTGGGAGGTGAGTCGCTCTTCATAAACACCTTTAGTAATCCTACCGACAAGCCGCTGCGGATGACGCTGACCTCTCCCCTTCCCGGCGATGTGAACAGCATCACCCTCGGAGCGAACGACTCGATCTGCATCGAGAGCGGAGCGTACATCTGCTCGACTCCCGGGGTTTCCCTCTCGCTGCGCTTTGCTGGCTTCACCTCGTTTATCGCGCGAGAGGGGCTTTTTAAGCTGCAGTTTCGCGGACCCGGCACGGTGTGGTTCGGCGGCTACGGCGCGCTCGAGGAGCGTCAGGTAACCGGGGAATTTATCGTCGATAGCGGACACCTGATCGCCTACGACCCCGGAGTGAAGTTAAAGCTTCAACTCTCGAGTGGGATCATCGGCAGTTTTTTAAGCGGTGAGGGGCTCGTCACCCGTGTTGAGGGCAACGGCCGGATAGTGATCCAAACCCGGAGCATCACCGGGCTCGCCGCGTGGGCCAACTCTAAGATGATCTAAGACGATATGAATATAACGATAGCAGGCGGTACAGGGAGCAGCGTCGCGCAGGTTCGTCTCGCCAAAGGCGAGAGCTGCGTCGCCGAGGGGGGCGCGATGATCGCGATGCGCGGCGGGGTTGATATCACGACCTCGACGTATCAACGCTCCGGTGGGGGTATTTTAAAGGGGCTCAAACGGGTACTCGCGGGCGAGTCGTTTTTTATCAATCGCTTTCAAGCGACGCGGGGTGACGGCGAGGTCTGGCTCGCCCCTACCCTTTCGGGAGATATGACGACGATCGAGCTTTCCGGAGCTGGACTCGTTGCCGAAGCGGGGAGCTTTATGGTGTGTGGCGACGATGTCTCAATCGATGTCGGCTGGCAGGGGGTCAAAAGCCTTTTCTCCGGTGAAGGGCTCTTTTGGATCAGATGCAGCGGACAAGGTCCGATAGTGCTGAACGGCTTCGGCGCTATCCACCCGATCGATGTTAATGGGGAGTATATCGTCGACACCGGCCACATCATCGCGTTTGAGGAAACCCTCAGTTTTTCGATCTCGAAAGCAGGGCGAAGCTGGATCAGCTCGTTTGTGGGGGGCGAGGGCCTCGTCTGCCGTTTCCAGGGTCAGGGGCGGCTTTGGTGTCAGTCGCACAGCTCGAACGCTTTCGGCGGACTCTTAGGACCGTATCTTAAACCCCGGCAAGGATAGCTTTATGAGTACCCCCAACGAACTGACATTTACCGTCTCAGGCAAACCGGACTACAGCCTCCTTAACGTCGTGCTCCCTGCGGAGGAAACCCTCAAGGTCGAAGCCTCGGCGATGGCGACGATGGATACTAATATCGCGATGAAGACGAAGATGAAGGGTGGGCTTGGCCGATTCCTCTCCGGCGAATCGCTCTTTATCAACGAGTTTACCGCGCAAGGAGGCCCCGGCACCATCTCGATTGCTCCCGCGTCACCGGGAGACCTTGAGCATGTATACCTCAACAACGAGACGATCTACCTTCAAAACTCCGGGTTCGTCGCCGCAAGTCCGGGGGTAAAGATCGAATCGAAATGGCAGGGATTAACGAAGGGCTTTTTTTCCGGCGAATCGTTTTTTCTCATCAGATGCTCCGGGGTGGGACACCTGTGGTTTAATACCTACGGTGCGATGATCCCACTCGATACGGGGGACGAAGAGCTCATTATCGACACAGGCCATATCGTGGCCTTCACCGAGGGACTGAGCTACTCGATCACTCGGATCGGCGGCTATAAATCCCTCTTTTTCTCCGGTGAGGGTTTCGGATGCAGGCTCACCGGGAAAGGGCGGGTATGGCTCCAGACCAGAAAGCCGGATCGCTTCGTGCGGTGGCTCTACCCTTTCCGTCCGGTGAAGCAGTCGATCAAATAAGAGAGCGGGGACTCTCCTTTACGCAAGCCGAGAGTAGGTATCTTTAAAGATATCTCCGGTGGTAGTCGCCCGTATTCGCCCGTTGATTGCGAGATGGCGCAGCGTCTTAAAAACGGTCTCCCCATCGGCCGCGGCGCCGAGCGCTGCGGTAATCTCGTCCGCGGTGAGCGCATTTTGCGCAGTCCCAAGATGCTCGAAGATCGCACGCTGCACATCGAGCACCCTCGCCGCAGCTTTCTTCCCCGCCTCAACGCCCGGCTGATGATACGCGTTGATCCCGACAAGTGACGCATATAAACCGACCGCTCGCTCAAAGAGCGCAATAAGCATCCCGATTGAGCGGGGTGAGACCTCATCCACAGTGATCGTGATGCTCTCCCGGTTCTGCTCAAAGAGCGCTGAGCGGGTTCCAAGGAGAAACCCAGAGAGGTAATCGCCGCTCGTGATCCCCGGTTCAACCTCAAGGGTGCCAGCGGGAGCCCCGTGCTCCTCTCCACTTGTATCTTTGAGCGCCTCGAGAAAAACCACGAAAAAGTTATTCAGTCCATCGCGGAGCTGCTGCACGTACGCGTGCTGATCGGTCGAACCCTTGTTCCCGTATACTGCGATACCCTGATTGACGGTTTTCCCGGCGAGATCCTTCTCCTTGCCGAGGCTCTCCATCACCAGCTGCTGGAGATAGCGGCTAAAGAGCTCAAGCCGATCTTTGTACGGCAGCACGACCATATCTTTAGAGCCCCGGCCGCACCCCGCGTGGTACCACATCAGTGCGAGAAGCGCCGCTGGGTTAGCTCGGGTCTCGTGGCGCCGGGTGAGGATATCCATCTCCCGGGCCCCCCGCAGCAACCCCTCGATATCGAAACCTTGAAGCGCTGCCGGCAGGAGGCCCACCGCGCTCAGCTCACTGGTACGCCCACCGACCCAGTCCCACATCGGAAAGCGGGCGAGCCACTTCTCGGTCACCGCGGTCTTATCGAGCTCGCTTCCCACACCGGTAACCGCCACGAAGTGCCGCTCGAACGGGATCCCCGCGGCGCGAAAGGCTGCTTTTGCAACGAGCTGGCCGTTACGGCTCTCTTTCGTTCCACCCGACTTTGAGATCACCACACACACCGTGTGGTGAAGACTGGGGATCGACCGGATCACCCGCGCCATCCCGTCGGGGTCGGTGTTATCAAAGAAGTAAAGGTCGAGGGGATCATTGGGGGAGCGCAGCGCTTGGCTCACAAACTGCGGGCCGAGCGCAGATCCACCTATTCCTACGACAAGGAGATGTTTGAATTTTCCCCCGCCAGCAGGGGCGATCCGACCGGCATGCACGTCACCAGCGAATTTCCTAATCGACTCGATGGTCGTCTCAATTTCACGCCGTAGCTCAGCGGTCGGCGCGAGCTCCGTAGTACGGAGCCAGTAGTGCCCGACCATACGATTCTCGTCGGGGTTAGCGATCGCCCCCCCCTCAAGCGCTGTCATCGCCCGAAACGCCTCTTGAACCCGCCCCTCAAACGATTCGAGGAAGGAAAGCTCGAAGTTCATCCGGCTCACGTCGAGACCGAACCCGGCAGCCCGGTCGAAAAAGTAGAGCTCCTTATAACGATTCCAGCTGTTCATGGGGACCTTATCTCTGAATGGTGCTATCGCCGCGACCGGTTAAAACGAAGCTGGAGTGTATCAGCCTGCAACGAGGCGATTCAATGACGAATTTTCGATACAACTAGTTGATCTGACGAACTTACTATACTAGAAGCTCCCCAGGGCCCATAAAAGGAAAGAGCCCCCATCTCTTCAGATTTTTCGGGTAAGCGCCGTAGGCCACAAGAAGATCTATGCTAAAAGACAACCTCGTCTTTTTTCGTGAATGCATCAAGGAATTCGAGAAGACGGGTACAGCCTGGCCGACCTCGAAGTGGGCTGCGAACGCCCTCACCGACCCCCTCCGGGATCGTTGGAGCTCTAAGCGGATCTTGGAGATCGGGCCCGGAACAGGCTCCGTAACCGTACAGATCCTGCGGGATATGCTGCCGGAGGATCGGCTCATGATCTGCGAGATAAATCCCCGCTTCATGGCGACCCTTAAGGAAAATCTCGCCGCAAATCCCGACTTCCTCAAACACAGCGACCGGATCGAATTTTTTGAAGGGCCGATTCAGGCGCTCCCCGAGCATCAAGACTACGATGTCGTGGTGTGCGCCCTGCCGTTCTTAAATTTCGATCTGAAGACGGTGAAGGAGATCTTCGCCAAACTAAAGACGATCGCCGCGCCGAATGCCGTGATGACCTATTATCAATATATCGGGCTCCGCTCACTGAGCCGTACGGTTTCAACTCCCCGCACTCGCCAACGGATGCGTGAGCTCGATACATTCTTCGACTCGATGTATGCAAAGCACCTGACGTGCAAGAAGCGGGTATGGCTCAACCTCCTCCCGATCAACATCTACACCCTCGATATCGCGGCGTAAAATTCGAGCTCGAGAGAATCGGTCTCTAGGCCGCGATTCCTGAGGCTGGGCCGTCCCCTTTTTTTCGAACAAAGAAAGGACGCAGAGGACCGCTCGCGCAGTAGCCGACCGCAAGGACGATGAAGCCGATACGGGCGCTGTACCAGATAAGGGCGATCAGCGCGCCAACGATGATAAAAGCCAGCGGGTGGAGGCGGGCGAGATTCACCTTCTTAAGACTAAAAAACTCAACTGTCGAAACCATCAAGTAGCTCAGAAAAAACATCACGATCGTGCCGAACGTCGTCGGCAGTAGACCCGGCTCGATCGCCGGAACCGCATGAACAAACGCGGCAACAACCCCTGCAGCTCCCGGAGTCGGAAGCCCGGTGAACGATTTGAGGCTCGTATCCGCGATATTAAACCGTGCGAGCCGCGCCGCCGCACACAAGGCAAACACAAAGGTGACGAAGACCCACCACTCATCTGCAGGAAGCTTAAAGCACCAATTGTAGATCAGGATCGCCGGAGCGACGCCGAACGAAACAAGGTCGGAGAACGAATCGAATTCAACACCGAACTTCGATGTTGCTTGAAGCTTTCTCGCAACCCGCCCATCGAGCCCATCGAGGAGAATTGCAAGGCCGATCGCAAGCGCCGCTTTCTCGAAGCGACCCGATGTCGCATAGATGATCGCGAGAAATCCGCAAAACATATTTCCAAGGGTGACCGCGTTCGGCACGAGGTGGCGGCGACGATAAAAACGATCTCTTAACTCAACCGACCTGAGGCGACGTTGCTCCATTCAAACCACCGTTTTATCGAAAGGGGGCTCCCCTGTGAGAGCCGTTTGAACCAAAAAATAAACACCCTGGGAGAGAAATCCCCGTCCTGAAGGTTACAACCAACACGGCATTTTTCATAGAACGGCGCGCACGATCGGAATCAGCACGCTCGGCATGGATTTTTAAATAACGATTTCAACTACTTACTACGAGCGCGACCATTTCGTCCACCGCAGATGCGGCGCTCAAAAATAGAGCGCCCCCGGCGG
>JBJOHD010000282.1:0-4874 GCA_046047875.1 Pseudomonadota bacterium
TGAAAAACTAACTCAGGACTAGTGGTGAGCATAAATTCTATTACCTTGCAGGTGAAAGAATTTAATGGTCGAACCACTAGTTGTCGGTTGGTAGAAGCTTGTCGAGCATGAGAAGTTCGAACGTCTCCTTAACGAAGCCGTTGAGAGGCTTCACCATGAGGACACCGTTCTCAGACTTAAGGCGCTTGTAACACATGAGCACCTTCCCGATGCCGTAGCTATTGATGATTTGGACGTTACTGAGATCGAGCACGATGGTGCGTTTACCCTGGTCGAACACGAGGTTGAAGGCCCGTCGAAGCGCCTCCCCTTGGGGCTCGGAATCGAGATCTCCATCAACTTTAATGTAGCCCCTCTCTCCACGAATCTCAGTGTGAAAATCGCTCATTCGTCGCCTCCACGCAAAATGTTTGGGCTAAGCCGCGAAGCGGGCCCCGGCACATCGGTCCGTAGGGGATATCGGACGATTTGATTCCGAACTAAATGCCTTCGCGCCTGAACAACTTACCCTATTCCACCTGTGATTGATCATACCTTCAGACCACCGAAAAGCGCCCTAAACACTTTTATTCGCTCATGAATCAAGGGGGTGAGCCGATAGAATTAAAGCGACCACCCATTTTAGAAATCATATGGCGATTCCCCCAAACTCCGTTTTCGAGCACCCCGATCTAGCCGCCTCGCACGATTGGCGGGATATCGCTGCCAAAGTTGGGGATCTCCCCCCGATGCCTCACGTCGCTTCCCGAGCGATCGCGCTCGTTGAAAATCCCGAGGCGACCGCCCATGCGCTCAGCGATATCTTATCGAAAGACACCGCTCTTGCGGCCCGAGTTCTTAAGATCGCGAACTCCGCGATGTTCTCCCGCCAACGCAAGATCACCACTCTTAATCATGCGGTGATGACGATCGGATTTAAGGGGCTGAAGGGGATTATTATCGCCGCGGCGCTCCGACAGATGAATAAATCGTTCAGCCCCGCTGAAAAAATGGTTTGGGAACGCTCCGTCGCGACGGCGATCTGCGCGACCGCTCTCGCACGCCGATTGAAGCGCCGCTACGTCGATGAGTTATTCCTCGTTGGATTACTTCATAGCCTCGGGCAGGTCGTGCTTCTCGCCAAAAAGGAAACTGCGGAGCGATACGGCGAGGTTCTACGGTGCATCGAGCTCGAGGGGCTCGATTTCATCGGGGCCGAGGAACGGGTGTTTGGATTCTCACACCCACTGTTGGGTGCACTCGTCGCTAAAAAATGGAACTTCTCCGGTGAGACCTGCCAAGTCATCCTGCACTACCGTGATTCGTTCGAAGCGGTGACGAGCGAGAGCGAAGAGCAGGCGATTATCGTGCGACTCGCCGAGATTGTAACCCACAAAAGCGGAATCGGCTCTCCTCCTGGATATCCGGACGAGGAAGTGGCAGCGCTCGAACTTCTCGCCTCGCTCGGATTAGAGCCCAGCGAAGCTCCAGAGGCGCTGGCGGAGCTGGTCTCGAGCACACGGAGCCAGTTCGAAGCCGAGCGGGCGCTCTACGAGTAGCTCTCGGTTACTTCGTTGAGTTCTTACTCAACTGTTGTTCAAGGCCGACGGTGCAGGTCCCGATCTCCCCAGCTGTCCTCGGAATGAAAGGTCGCACGGCTTCACGAAGCTGAATGCTTCCCTCGTAGGCCTGTTTCACTCCAGCGGTCGCATAGTTGTCGATTCCCTGCCACACTCCCCGAGCGGAATTAGAGGCATCAAGTTCAACGTGGTACTTGATTCCCGGGGGAATTCCCCGCTGATTGCGTACGATATCCTGCTCGGTGACCTCCCGGGCGAGCTTCTCGACCGCAAAGAGCGCCTCTTTCTGGGAGTCAGACAGCTTCTCGAGCGTTGCTTCGCGCGCCTCGCGGAGTTCCGGACGGGGATCCTTCCCCTCAACCGGCCGATCCTTCTCAAATCGAGCCGCCTTCTCAGCATCGGTAAGGGTGCGCACCTCCTCCGGCCGAAGAGGCTTCGAGGGGTCATTAGGCGAGCTCAAAATCGTAAGTTCTCTCCGCTGCTCGGCGCTCAACCCCCTAGTCACCTTTGATACCGGGGTCACCGTCAACGCCCCACGGAGGGTCGAATCGGAGAGGTACGGAGCGGGCATCGCATTATGAAGAACTCCCGCTTCGTCCCTTGAGACCTGAAGGGCACCGCGCAGAGCATCGCAGAGCGCAAGCTTCTCCGCTGTTTCACCACCCTTTAACCGCATAATCTTGCTTTCCCAGCCGCTCTTGCCCCCGTAGACATCTTCACGGAGGTTGAAGCCGTCGTCCATCTTCTTATCGATGCGATCACGCCCGTTCTTCTGAGCCGCGGCAAAAGTCTCCGGATCCTTGAGCGCCCGCTCGATCGAACTCAGACTAACTTCGTTTTTGTCTTTCGCAGTTTCCAGAGCAGCTCGAACATCTTTCAAAACCTGATCCACTGGCTCGCCAGCGATAATGCGTTTATAAACCATCGAATCGAGGGTCTTGAGTTGTTGAAGCGCCACTGAGAAATCAAGCTTCTCCTGCGGGGTTAATTCTACCTGTTGCTTCGCCGGCTCTTGCGCCACCTTCGCCTCAGTCGCCGGGGCGGTAGTCGATTCGGCCGTAGGAGCGGGCTTTTGCTCGACCGGAGGCGCAGCGTTCGGTTGAGCCGGCTTCGCCTGGGGATCCTGAGATTGCGCATTCTGAGGCTGCGGATCCTGATCAGGCAGCGGTTCCGCCGGCGGCATATCGTCCAGCGCCACAGCCCGGGCCGCTGGATTGAGGCTTCCTTGGACCTCGCTGTAAGTGATCGGCTCGTTCGTCGGAGATAGTGCTGCGGCCGCAGAGAGTGTGAGAGCAGAGATGTTCATAGTATGGCCCAAACTCAAAAGATAGCCCGACATCGGCAAAGCGATGCCCAAATACTATAAAGTTATGAGGGGATTCGAGGGGGACGTCGCAAAAAGGACCGGAACGATCTCGGGGACTTACGTAGCTACTTCTTCTCCGATTGTCCCTCGGCCGCCTGCTCCTCCGACCATAGGGGGAAACGGGTCGGATACTTCGGATTATCAAATATAATCTGTACCCCTTTTCGATTACGTACGTTTACGAATAAAGGGGCCTTAAGATTCGCCGTCGTCTCACGAGGGTCGGGACGCACCGTGACGATAACGAGTATGGCGTACTCGTCGTCCTGTCGGAGGTCGATCTCTTTATCTCCGTATGGCGGCTTCAATTCGTACTGTTGACCAAACTCAAACCCATCGACAACCACGAAGGCGAGATTCGGATCATCGGCAGAATGAAGCCACGAGAACGGGGGCTTATGATCGATCATGACGTACCGCTGGGCTTTCGGAAAACCGATCACACCCAGTGGAAAGTGAATAATACTATCAGCCGGAACCGTTAGGTCACCGAAGCGCGTGCTCGGCACCACGATCATGGGTGTCTCGTTGGCGGGCGCTTCACTCATCTGACTGCTTACCTTTCTTTCGCTTCACAATAACCTGAAGATCCTGTTTCAGCGCACCCGGTTTACTTCCGGGAAGCGCTGGCGATCCCCCTTCTCCCTTTCGACCGAGCCACGCCTCAGAGAATCCCTCAAGCCCGGCAGGAGCTACCGCCCCTTCGGCTGCTTTCCGGTTCTCTTCCAAGATCTGCAGGTAGATCTCTTCACGGTAGATACGCAGATCGGTCGGGGCATCTATCCCGACCCTGATCTGATGCCCCTTCAGCTCAACGATGGTGATCTTGATATTGTCACCGATATACAGGCTTTCACCCGGTTTTCGTGTCAGTATGAGCATCGATTAGCCTTCCTTGGCGCGCGGATCTTGAGTTACATCGTTTAGATTCACTTGGTCTCTCTGAGGATTTACACTAGTGCAGGTTCCCGGGCAATTACCCTTTCACTCCTAACGGGAAGCCGGGCTCTTGCCCCAACAAGCCGCGGTGATTACGGTTTTTGCGCCACTTTTGTCTGTCAAAATTATGACTCCCCCGCAGCTTTTAGAACGAGAGTTCGCCCTCATCAGAGAAAGTCAAGGATGCTCTGCTTTAACACTCGAACGGTAACTTGGAGGGAGGCCTCAAGCGCATTCTGCGCCAAGGTTAGGTTCGATATCGCCTCGACCGAATCGGCGTTTTGCAGCTTTCCGAGGACCTCTTCGGCGTTAGCTTTATTCACCTCTATGATCGACTGCGCCGCTTCGAGGCGGGAGAGCCGCGCACCGAGACTCACCCGCTCCGGGAGGAGATCGTCTCGGCTCGCCCCGATAAGATCATCAAGTGCCGACTGAATATCACGGGTCTGCTGAGTAAAATCGGTGGGAAAGTTGTACGCCGCTCCTGTACCGTCCGGAACGCCACTCCCATCAACAGTGGTTTGGTAGCCCGACATCGCGCGACCAAGCCGCTCAAGGGCGTAGAGCGCATTATCAAACAGCTGGTCTCCTGGGGTGTTGACCGTTATCGAGATATCATCAGTCACCGCGGTAGAGCGCTGCTGCTGCGTCCCCGCCTCCGCATCGAAGCGGTATCGGACAGCGGCGAGCCCGCTCGCTGGTGAGGCATAATCGGCTACCCGATCATACGGCGGATCATCGTTATCGGCTCCTCCAAAGATGTACCCAGTAGAGTCGCGGGTATTGGCCAGCACTACCAATTGATCGCGCAAAGCAAACACTTCGTTCGCCATCGAGGCGCGGGTGGTAGAACTATTTGGCTCGTTCGCCGCTTGTGTCGCAAGCTCGCGGGCGCGAGTCACGAGCTCGTCGACCTGTTTCAAGAGATCATCTTGAAACGCGAGCGAGCTTTGGACCGTTGCGATACGTGTTTTATACCCCTCGATGCGGGCGATCGAGTCGCGAAACGA
>JBJOHD010000283.1:0-7800 GCA_046047875.1 Pseudomonadota bacterium
CTTACCTATATCGGCCCCGTTATTCCGGGTGTGCCGTACTCAAAGAAGCTGCACAAATTCGTTGCTTGGGAGGATCTTGCTCAGAAACTCAACACGGTTGCGAAAGAGGTCAAGGAGGCCACGGGGGAAGCGCCTATTCTTGTTGGGATGGATAAGCACTACATCGCGAGCGAGCTCGCATTCTACACGAAGAAACTCACGCTCTCCGATCCAACAGCACTCCCCCTCACGATCGGTGGAAGAAGCCTCTTTGGCCAGCCGAGCCTGATGTACCGGATCTGGTCCCCCCCATCGATCGGGGCGGGGAAAACCTTGATACTGGTAAGTCGAACACGCAGCGACCTTGAGTTTCCGGAGATTATCGCTCAAACAGCCTCCCAAGGGCCGATCCTCGAGGTAAGCAAGGAGCGGGGCGGCTCAACGGTTGGCACCTATTTTTATCGTATAGTTTCGGGGTATAGATCCGATTTATCGGAGCGATGATTCGACGTCTCAACTCTTCCGTGTTAAACCGAAGAACGCATGGCAGAGATAATTCTCACGAACCTCACCTCGCCGATGATCCTCGCGTTCGCCCTTGGGGTGATAGCGGTGGTTATTCGAAGCGACCTTAAATTCCCCGATGCGCTCTACACATCCCTCTCGATGGTGCTGCTCCTCGCGATCGGGCTTAAAGGGGGTGTCGCGATTCGTGAGAGCGGTATCGAGACGGTCTTTGTGCCCCTCATCGTCACGTTAGGGCTCGGCATCCTTACCCCGCTCGTTGCTTACAATTTCGCTCGAAGGGTAACCCGGCTTTCGCGGGCGGACGGCGCAGCCCTCGCCGCCCACTACGGTTCGGTATCGGTAGTTACCTTTATCGCCAGCCTCTCTTTTCTTGAACGTCTGGGTCGCCCTGCGGAGCCGTTTATGTCGGCGCTCGTAGCAGCCCTTGAGATCCCTGCGATCCTGATAGCGCTCCTTCTCTATAAAGCGCGTGAGGGAAAAGGCGTTGCGCTCTCGAAGGTATTCCACGAGATCGTCGCGGGAAAGAGCATCGTTCTTCTTGTCGGCGGTGTGCTCATCGGCTTTACGACCGGCAAAGCGGGATTCGCAAAGATCGCCCCGTTGTTTGAGGGGCTGTTTCCAGGGCTCCTCGTACTCTTCCTGCTCGAGATCGGTCTCGTCTGCGGAAGTCGGCTCAAAGATCTCCGCACCGCGGGTGTTGCGATCGGGATCTTCGGTGTCGTAGTGCCTCTCATCAATTCACTGCTGGGCGCTGTCGCCGGTGCGCTTGCAGGATTATCGCTTGAGGGGAGTTTTGTGCTCGCCACGATGGCTGCAAGCGCCTCGTATATCGCCGCTCCCGCCGCAGTGCGTATCGCGCTGCCGGAGGCTAATCCGGGGTACTACGTGACGGCGTCGCTCGCCGTGACGTTTCCGTTTAATCTTTCGCTTGGAATTCCGTTATACTACTCGCTAACAGCCTTCATTTTTAGATACGTATGACCGTAGCCACTAAAAAACGAATCCTCGTCACGATAGTATCTGAGTCGCTTATCGAGGGTCGCCTCCTCGAGGCGATCAAGGGGCTTGGTGTAAAGGGGTACTCAGTGAGCACCTGCAGGGGGGACTCGATCGGAACTATTCGAGCGAGTGAATGGTCCGGTGATAACGTGCAGATTCAAACGTTGGTGAACCTCGAGCTCTCCGATAAGATCCTCGAGATGCTCCAGCGAGACTTCATCGGAACATACTCGCTCGTCGCTTTTCGCTCCGAGGTCGAGGTGCTTCGTCCAGAGAAGTTCGGCTAAACACTCCCCTCGATGCGCCCACCCAGATGAAGCGCTCCAGCTCCGCCGTACCAGTACCTATCCCCCACCCGCCCTATTCCCCCGTCCGCCGTGTCTTTTTATTTGTTGAGGTCAGCGGGTAAAGCCGCACCACTGTGCGGGTTAACGATGCGGTGTTATTGGCGTAGTCATTTGTAACCGTCTCGATAGTATACGAGCCCCGCGTGAGCACTCCGGTTTGAACCGTGACCTGACACACCGTTGTGGCGAGGCAGGTCTTCTTAAGCGCCCCATCGAAGTACACCCGAATCCGACCTACCCCGCTCTGTGCATCGCTCGCGGTGACTCGTATCGTGACCCTCGAACCAACCGGGTAGTTATCGTACGGCGGCTTCACATAGGTGATACTCGGCGCCGTGACATCCGGGTTGCTCGTCGGTGTGGGGATCGGCGTTGCGGTCGAGGTTACGGTCGCAATCGGTGTCGCGGTCACCGTTGGCAAGGGTGTAGCTGTCGCAGTAGCGATCGGAGTAGCCGTCCTCGTCGGAGTGGCCGTAGCGCTCGGGGTCGCTGTCGCTATCGGAGTTGACGTCGCCGCTGGAGTTGGGGTTCGCGTGGCCGTCGCGGTCGGGAGCGGAGTTGCCGTGGCGGTTGGCCTCGGAGTGCTGGTCGGAGCTACGGTCGGCGTGGCGGTCGCCCCAGGGATCGGGGTGGGCCCGCGACGTAATCGGAGCTATCGATCTCACGGAGGAGCTGTAAGAGGTCATCGCGCTCGCTCTGAGCGAGATTCAACACCCGGCGGTGGGCGTCCGCCATCGCTACGAGACCCGGATGGCGCACAACGAGCTCGTCGATGACGGTATTTCCCGGAATCGTCACCTCAACGGTGTTGGTGTTTCCACCTTGGAGAGTCACCGGGATCGTAACTGAGGTGAAGACGTTTTGCGACCACCCTGGCTCGTTCTGAGTCGTTGCAAAGCCCACCGGTGGAAGGGTCACTCCGTTCACCCGTACCGTCGCTGGCCCGGTATCGTAGCTCCGGGCGTGGCGATCTGCAGATTTGCCAGGTTCCACTGATACGATGCGGGGGTGAACCAGGTGCCGAGCATCGGATTGGTCACAAAGTAGCCTTGCTGATACCCGATCGCGGCGATACGCCCGTTATTCGACAAGAGGTTTGGAGTAATCAGCGATCAGTTCGTTGGGTATGCGGGGGAGGTTCGGAAGACCTTGAGCGTAAGCGCTGTGCGGTACCGCGTGGAAGGCCGCATAGAGGAGGGCGATAGCCCCGGAAAGCGCGCGACGACCGGCTCGTCTTAAAACCTCAAACAACATACAGCGCCACCTCGAGAAAGAACCTCGCCAAAGGAGTCCAACCTGCGCGCCACCCATCCCCGAAAGCAGGGGCGGCGATGTCACCGATGACTATGTGGGGGATTTTCAAGGTGTTACCGGGGCTCTGGAGATCCGTAAGAGATTCTCAGAGCCACCTTCCCTACCATTTCCGATTCCGCTCCCTGTGAAACAACGGCGTCACGCGATTGGGAATACCCGACCTGTTCCTGATCATACGGAACTAGGCGTCACCACTCCGAAAAAGCCTTAAGTTCAGGTGGAGAGCGGTCGACCTTTCCTCAGCAACTTTGAGGGATTTTTTATACGGGGAAACTATGCCGGGCCTAGCCTCACTCGATCGCGCTATTCCGATCCTTGTCGTCGATGACTTCGCAGCAATGCGCAAAGTCGTCAAAACGTGTCTTAAACAACTCGGGTTCCAAAACATCGTGGAAGCTGAGGACGGCGCAAAAGCGCTTGAGAAGCTCCAGAACGGAGAGTTCAAGCTCGTCATCAGCGACTGGAACATGCCGAATATGATGGGGCTCGATCTCCTCAAGGCGGTACGGGGAGATGCGAAGCTCGCCAAAGTTCCTTTCGTGATGGTCACCGCTGAGGCGCAGAAAGAGAACGTGCTCGAGGCCGCGAAGGCTGGGGTATCAAACTACATTGTAAAGCCGTTCTCCGCCGATCAGCTTAAGAGCAAGCTTGAAGCGGTTTTCGCCGGAGTGCCCTGAAAATCGGGGCGCTTCGCCGGAGCGAGGAGTCGCTCCGGTGAAAACAAAAAAGCCGCCAGGGCTGCCCCCGGCGGCTTTTTCTTTTTGAGGGAGATCTCCGATTACAAGAGACCAGCCAAAGACTCTAACGAGGTCTGGCTGATTCTATACTCGGTCTGCTCCTTCTGAGGCTCCTCGTCCCCTTCCACCTTCAACTGACGCTCGGCGTAATCCGAAACGCCGGAGCCGGCGGGGATGAGGCGTCCCATGATGACGTTTTCCTTCAAGCCACGGAGCTGATCGATCCGTCCCGAAACTGCGGCTTCGGTGAGAACCTTCGTGGTCTCTTGGAAGCTCGCCGCCGAGATAAACGAATCGGTCGAGAGCGAGGCCTTCGTAATACCGAGAAGGAGCGGCTCGTAGGTCGCGGGCTTCCCACCCTCGCCGACCACACGTTGGTTCTCTTGCATCACGCGGAAACGCTCGACGTGGTCGCCAGGGAGATACTGGGTATCACCGAAGTCGTTGATCTTCACCCGCTTCAGCATCTGCCGCACGATCACCTCGATGTGCTTATCGTTGATACGCACACCTTGGAGTCGGTAGATCTCCTGCACCTCATTCACGAGGTACGCCGCTAACGCCTTGACTCCCTCGATCCGGAGGATGTCGTGAGGATTGAGCGAACCGTCGGTGAGCTGCTCACCCGCCTTCACGCGATCACCCTTCTGCACCGCGATGTGCTTGGTCTTCGAAACCAAGTACTCACGGGGCTCTCCGTGATCAGGGGTCACGAGGATCTTACGCTTACCGCGCGAGTCCTCGCCGAAATCAACGACGCCATCAACGTCGCTGACCTGTGCGGGATCTTTCGGCTTCCGTGCCTCGAAGAGCTCAACGACTCGGGGGAGACCGCCGGTGATATCTTTAGTCTTCGTCGTCGCTCGCTCCCGCTTCGCGATGACGTCACCCGCGTCGATATCGGAGTTGTGCTCGACTGTGACACGGACGCCGACCGGAAGGTTATACACCCGGGTCTCGCCGTTCTCACCGTAGATCACCACGCGAGGACGAAGATCGGTGCTCCTGTCTTTCGACTGCACGATTTCACGCTCCACGAATCCGGTACGCTCGTCGGTGCGCTCCTCCATCGTGTACTCGTTGATGTCCTGCCACTCAACGCGGCCAGCGACATCTGAGAGCACGGGAATAGTGAACGGATCCCACTCACTGATGAGCTGACCGGGCTTCACATCCCCACCCTCTTCGACCTTCAAGCGAGCGCCGTACACCAGCGGATGCCGCTCACGCTCACGACCGTCGTTCGGGTCGATAACTACGACCTCCGCCTTACGGCTCATCACAACCGAAGTGCCATCGCGACGACGAGCCAAGCGGTGGTTCTCGAGCTTAATCTTACCGGCGTAGCGCGCTTCGAGAGAGGTTTGCTCTGCTCGGCCCGACGCCGCACCTCCGATGTGGAAGGTACGCATGGTGAGCTGTGTTCCCGGCTCGCCGATCGACTGCGCCGCGATAACACCCACCGCCTCACCGAGGTTAACGATGTGTCCCCGGGCGAGGTCACGGCCGTAGCAGTAAACGCACACACCCCGCTCCGACTCACAGGTAAGCACGGAGCGAATGAGCACGCCGTCAAGGCCCGCTGCGGTGATCGCCGCGGCGCGTCCCTCGTCGATCTCTTGGTTACGCTCAACCAAAATCTCGTTGGTTATCGGATCGCGCACATCATCGGCCGCTACACGGCCAAGGATACGATTCGATAACGACTCGATCTCCTCACCACCCTCGATGAGCGCCTCAATGAGGAGCCCCTCGGTGGTTCCACAGTCGACCTCGGTGATGATGCTGTCTTGAGCAACGTCGACGAGACGACGGGTAAGGTAACCTGAGTTCGCGGTCTTGAGCGCCGTATCGGCCAGACCCTTACGGGCACCGTGGGTCGATACGAAGTACTGCAGAACGCTCAATCCCTCACGGAGGTTCGCCTTAATCGGCTGCTCGATGATCGAGCCGTCCGGCTTCGCCATCAGTCCCCGCATACCGGCGAGCTGACGGATCTGCTGGCTCGAACCACGGGCTCCAGAGTCGGCCATAATGTAGATCGGATTGAACGAGGGCCCCCGACGGGTCTCGCCTTTCACCGGATCGTTGAACTCCTGAGACGAGATGTGCTGCATCATGTCCTCAGCGATCCGATCACCGACGTCCGACCAGATATCGATGACCTTATTGTACCGCTCACCCGCGGTGATAAGACCCTCTTGATACTGGTTGTCGATCTCGGAGACCTTCTTATCGGCATCACCGAGCAGGGTTGCCTTCGCCGCCGGAATCGCCATGTCGTTAATACCGATCGAGATACCCGCAAGGGTCGCGAATCGATATCCGATATCCTTTAAGCGGTCGGTCAGAATGACGGTCGCCTTGTTGCCGGCTACGCGGAAGCACTCGTCGATGAGGTTCGAGATCTCCTTTTTCTTCATCACTTTATTGAAGTTCTCGAACGGCAGCACCTTCGGCGCATAGGTAGCGAGCAGCACCCGACCCACCGTCGTCTCAACGAGCTTTCCATCGATACGGCACTTGATCTTCGCCTGGAGGTGCACCTCTTGCGCCTGCCACGCCATCCACACCTCGTCTGGACCACTGAAGATCTTCCCTTCACCGGCCGCGAACGGACGCTCGCGGGTCATGTAGTAGAGACCGAGCACGATGTCCTGCGAGGGCACGATGATCGGCTTGCCGTGCGCAGGGCTCAAAATGTTGTTGGTCGACATCATGAGGACGCGCGACTCGACCTGCGCCTCGACTGAAAGCGGCACGTGGACCGCCATCTGATCGCCGTCGAAGTCAGCGTTAAACGCCGTACAAACGAGCGGGTGGAGCTGGATCGCCTTACCCTCGATGAGGATCGGCTCGAACGCCTGGATACCCAAACGGTGGAGGGTCGGCGCACGATTCAGGAGAACCGGGTGTTCCTTAATTACTTCGTCGAGGATATCCCAAACGACCGACTTCTCCTTCTCCACCATCTTCTTCGCGCTCTTAATGGTGGTCACATACCCACGCTCTTCGAGCTTGTTGTAGATGAACGGCTTAAAGAGCTCGAGCGCCATCTTCTTCGGGAGACCGCACTGGTGAAGACGAAGCTCCGGACCAACGACGATGACCGAACGGCCCGAGTAGTCGACCCGCTTTCCGAGGAGGTTTTGACGGAAACGACCACCCTTACCTTTGAGCATGTCGCTGAGCGACTTCAGAGGACGCTTGTTCGGACCGGTAATCGTCCGTCCGCGGCGGCCGTTATCGAAGAGCGCATCGACCGACTCTTGGAGCATCCGCTTCTCGTTGCGGATGATGATATCGGGGGCACTGAGCTCCATTAGCCGCTTCAACCGGTTGTTCCGGTTGATCACCCGGCGGTAGAGGTCGTTAAGGTCGGAGGTCGCGAATCGGCCACCATCGAGCGGGACGAGCGGACGGAGATCCGGCGGGATGACCGGAATAACCGTGAGGATCATCCACTCCGGACGATTGCCGCTCAGCTGGAAGGAGGTCAGAACTTTCAGCCGCTTCGCGAGCTTCTTTCTCTTCGCCTCAGAGGTCACCGTGCGCATCTCCGCCCGGAGCTCGACGCAGAGCTTATCGACCTCGATCTTCTTCAACATCTCCAGGATCGTATCGGCACCCATCCCCGCTTCGAATCCGGAGCCGTACTCCTCACGCGCCTGCCGATACTCCTTCTCGGTCAGGAGCTCGCCGTACTCGAGCTCGGTCTTCCCGGGGTCGGTCACGATAAAGCTTTCGAAATAGAGTACCTTCTCAAGGTCTCTCAAGGTGATGTCGAGCACCGCGCCGATACGGCTCGGAAGGCTCTTTAAGAACCAGATGTGCGCCACCGGGCACGCCAAATCGATGTGGCCGATACGCTCGCGACGCACCTTCGACTGGATGAC
>JBJOHD010000284.1:0-6164 GCA_046047875.1 Pseudomonadota bacterium
GGATCCGGAGGTGTTAGGCCGGCGGGAATTTTGGCAGGAGCAGATCGATAACCTAATCGGTCGGGAGTTTCCCTCCCTTGAGGCTGCGATCGATGCGATCGTAGACGAGGTCTTAAACGTCATCGCTCCCGGGGAGGATCACGACCCCGAAGAGCGGGAGATGCTTCACACCCTTTTGGTAAGCGATCCTGATTTCTCTGAGGATTTAAGGAACGTCCTAAAGATTAAGAAGCGATAAGAGAGGCGACGCCTCCTCGTGGGGCGCTCCTTCGCAAAGAAAGCCGGGGGGAGGATCACGACTCCGAAGAGCAGGAGATGCTGCACACCCTTTTCGGAAGAGATCGTGAGTTCTCTCAGGGCTTAAAGAAGGTCCTCAAAATTAAGAAGCGGTAGGGAGTGAGGCGCGCCCCTTCAAGGGGCACCCTTCGCTAAAAAACCCGCCCCTAATTCGTACGGACTAATTAGCTCCGGTTACCGTGCTTGCGAGCACCCGGCAGGCATCTGTCGTGGTGAAGATGCCCACAAGCTTGTCTTTGTCCATGACGAGGGCACATCCAAAGCGATCCTCAGCCATCCGGGCAGCGACGACATCGAGTGTTTCTTTCGGAGAGACGATGAACGGCTCCGGGGTGTACACCTCAGCGATCGTAAGCTTTTTACTAAGCGCGAGCCCGAAGGTGATATCCCGCTCTGAGACAAGTCCGAGCACCTTCTGGCCCTTTAGGACGGGGAGGTGACGGACGCGGTGCTTACGCATGAGGTCGACCGCATGGGCGATAGAGTCATCGATCGAAACCCGGTGGGGACACGGGCTCATTACGGTGGAGATTTGGGGAACCTGTTTCATGCGTTCCTTTCAAAAAAGTAAGCAAGCTAAGCAGTATATCTATACCCTCTCATTCGGAGCTTATCAACGACCGGTGCGGGGAGGGGATGATTTCGGGAATATCGTACCGTGGAGATGCGCCGTGGCCTCGTTGGATCGGAGCGCCCCGTGGTTTAATCGCCGGTGGCCGCATGTCGAGGGCTCGACTGTGTCCAGCTGTGCTCGCGTCACCCTTGGCACCCGCCGGCCGGATAGAATCCGGCCCTGTGGTATTCGTTGGTCGGACAGAGTCCGACCCTTCAGGGATTTGTTAAAATCCCGGCCGCCCCATCGAAATAACCACCGTAATGGAGGGCCCGATTCCATCGGGCCGCGGTTGAATCACACCATCTTTGAGGACCTTGTTTTAATCGACCGTCGTAGTTGCTCCCGCCATCACCATCTCCGCGATCGCTGAGATCGTTCCGGGGGAATTTCCCTCTGATCGATTGTTGACGATGATGTAGGCATCCACGTTCCGCTCGATCGCCCGTTTCACAAGCCGCACGACATCGCGGCGCATCTCCTCGTTGGGACGCTTGATCCGCTCGTACGGTTCAAAAAGCTTCACTGCCCCCTCGTAACTCACCCCAAGGGGGGTCAAGATCCGCGCTACATAAAAGTCCGCACTGAGCCCCCCGGCTGCCGCAGCACGTTTCATCTGTTCCTTAAGGGGGGGCATGATATGCCAATGGTTAAAGCAGTGGGTGACACCGAATTCGTTTAGCACTTCGAAGTAAGAGGGGACTAAGAACTCCTGATTTCGGATCTCGATTGCATAACGAAAATCCCGGGGGAGCGCCCCCAAAAATTCCCGTAGCCGGAACATAAACTCCGAAGCCCCCATGACATCCCGTCGGATCGTTGGAAACTGAAAGACAAAGGGACCCACAAACGGTCGAATCTCAGCCGCTCGGTGGAGGGAGAGCACCCCATCCTCAAAGATCTTGGGGTTTAAGAAATCGGGGTTTACCGTCCCGCGGTCTTCCCCGTAGCGCGGGTGGCCCGGATATTTCGGTATCGTGATCCGCTCCCAGACCTTCTCTACCCACTGAAACCCCTTGGGGAGCTGGCCGACGTAGCGCCTTAGCACCTCCTCGGACGGGGGATTATAAAACGCCGAATCGACCCCGACAGTTCGAAAAAGAGGGGATTCCCCGTACTCCCGGAGGCATTCCCCCCGAAACTCCCGGTCGCTCTTGTACGTACGGTGGTAGATGAGCCCTTTCCAGCCCGGATAGGTCCACGAGCTCCCCCCAAACCTTATATTGGGGGGGAGAGCGGCGACCGCAGCGGGAGTTATCGGCTGAATGGCGCTCATCGGCTGCCCCCTGCCCCAAGTCGAAACCGCTTTACCGTCACGTGCTCGGCCCCACGGGGCCCCCGCTCGGAGCGAAAGAGGGTCAGAGTTTGGACGGTAAGGGGAAGGGGTTCGACCACGATCTCACTCCCCAGCAGCCGGGTTCGGGGGGGCGGATCCTTCAACCGCGCTACCGTGAGGTGAGGGACAAACCGACGGTCCTCGAGGGAAAAACCGGCCCCTCTAAGGAGGAGGCTCACCGCTGCGACGAGCTTTTCAAGCGCGCGCGCGGGGTCCTCGAGCCCCACCCACACGACCGCCGGAGGACCGGACTCCGGGAAGAAGCCGAGGGTGGCGAGGCGGAGCTCAAACGGCTCAGCACGGGCCCCGCTCTCGACACACGCAGCGACCTCATCGATCTGGTTTCCCTCGATTTCCCCCAGGAAAATAAGTGTTAAATGCAGCTGCTCCGGTCGCGTGAGACGCACGCTTTCGCCGAGGCGACGATCGAGGAGTCCACCAATCCGGGCTAGCTCCTCGCGAACCTCATCGCTCACCTCGATCGCCAAAAAAATTCGAGCCATTTCGATTGCACCTTTTCGCAACTTATTTATACTGCCGCCAAAGATCAGCCCCGATCAAGAGCAACGAAGCGCGGAAGAGTCCCGTTTCGGGCGTGGGGCTTTGGGAGAGCTCATCGATGGATAGTTGGGACGTTTCAAAAAGCACGGCGCTCTACGGTATCTCAAACTGGGGTGAAGGGTACTTCGATATCAACTCTCAAGGTGATGTTGTTGTTCGTCCCGAGAGAAACGGCCAAGTGGTGAACCTTCCCGATATCGTCCGCTCGCTCACTCAGCGGGGTATCAACGTCCCGATCCTCGTCCGTTTCGACGGCATTATCCGTGATCGGGTGCGCCGGCTGAGCCAAGCGTTTACGAGCGCCATCGCCGAGAGCAACTACCAAGGCAGCTACCACGAGGTGTACCCGATCAAGGTGAACCAGCAGCGCCATGTAGTCGATACGATCCGTCACGCCGGACGTAATTTCTCGCTCGGCCTTGAAGTCGGCTCGAAGCCGGAGCTTATCGCGGTACTCGCGATCCATGACACCCCCGGGGCGCTCCTTCTCTGTAACGGATACAAAGACCGAGAGTATATCGAGCTTGCTCTTATGGCGCGTAAGCTCGGACGACGCTCGATAATTATCGTCGAGCAGCTGTATGAACTCGAGCAGACGATAGAAGTTGCAGCTCAGCTCGGTATCGAGCCGGAGATCGGTATCCGGATGAAGCCGCTTTCGAAGGGGAGTGGCCGCTGGGAGTCGTCGGGAGGTGAGAAAGCGAAATTCGGCCTCACCACCCCGGAGATCATGACCGCGATCGATAGACTAAAAGACGCGGGCAAGGATCAGTGGCTAAAACTCGTGCACTTCCACGTGGGAAGTCAGATTACCTCGATCGCTTCAGTAAAGAAGGTCCTTAAAGAAGCGACCCGGATGTACACCGAGATCAAGCGGCTCTGCCCCTCGCTGTGCTTCTTCGATTGCGGCGGGGGACTCGCGGTCGATTACGACGGCTCAAAAACCAACTTTGCCTCCTCGATGGATTACACCATGGAGGAGTACGCTCGCGACGTCGTGTACTCGATCGGTCAGGCGTGCGAAGCGGCGGAGTTGCCGGTGCCTGATATCATCACCGAATCGGGGCGCGCGATGGTGGCGCACCACGCAGTGCTTGTCATTCAGGTGATCGATGTTGCGCCCACCTCCGATGTGGTCCCAGAGCTTAAGGCGCCCCCCACCGATCACGAAAAACTCATTGAGTTTCAAGAGCTCTATAAAAATGCGTCGATCAAAAACTGCACCGAGACCCTCCACGATGCGGTGAGCTTACGCGATGAGATAGTCCAGGAATTTATCCTCGGTAACGTTTCACTCCGTGAGAAGGCGTACGCTGACCAGTCGTTCTGGCACCTGATGGCGAAGCTCAAGCGGGTATCCGCGGGGCTTAAATATATGCCCGAGGACTTAGAGAAACTAAACGAAGAGCTTAAAGACACCTACTTCTGTAATTTCTCGGTGTTTCAGTCGCTGCCCGACTCGTGGGCGATCGATCAGCTGTTCCCGATAATGCCGCTGAGCCGTCTTAAAGAGGAGCCGGTGCGCCGGGGTGTCGTTGCCGACATGAGCTGCGACAGCGACGGAAAAATCGATCGGTTCATCGACCTCAAAGATGTGAGCCCCTTTTTACAGCTTCATCCGATGAAACCAGGTGAGCCTTATTATCTGGGAATATTCCTCGTTGGTGCCTACCAAGAGATCTTAGGGGATCTCCACAACCTCTTTGGGGACACGAACGCGGTTCACGTCGATTTCGTGGACGGCGAGGTGGAGCTCACCCAGGTGGTTGAAGGGGACACCGTGCGGGAGGCGTTAAGCTACGTTCAGTACGATATGCATGACCTTCTTGAGCGGCTTCGGATCTCGATCGAGAAGTCGCTCCGCGAGGGGCGCCTTACCCCCGAGGAATCAGCGAAGCTTCAGAAGCGGTACCGCGAAGGGCTTGAAGGGTACACCTACCTGTACGTCGATCCCTAAATCCGGTTAAGTAAGCACCGTTCCAATCACCCCCGGTGCGGCGGACCCGGTTTCATTGGGCCGCGCTGGAATTATCCAGATCATGGAGGGCCCGATTCTATCGGGCCGTGTTTGCGTCACCTGTGGTATTCGTCGGCCGGATAGAATCCGGCCCTCCACAGAATCAAATTAACTCGGGCGTCTCGCCTGCACCGAATGGGTCCCCTGCCCGCTGCCTCACAAATCTCTCTGAGGCAACATTTAATGAACGGACTTATCAACCTTTCCCATAATTTCTTATGGAGACCGGCGAAGGTTTGGGCATCGCAACTCGATGCTTGAGAGCTTAGGAGATTTTCTCCTGAGTAAACGATGTTTAGGAGGATAAGATGAGGTTAAGTCGATTTTCCCTTAGTGCGAGCGCTGCTTTGCTGTCAGCGATGATGGTGACAGGTCCCGTATTCGCTGCGCCGAATATGCCGAGCGGGGCTAGTATCGTTTCGGATACCACCGTCGATGTACAGCCAGCTGTGGTAACAAACTCACTCCGTATGCGGCCGGTCGAATCGCTTCCTGGAAAGATAGGGTCTCTGACTTACGATTCCGATGGGCGGTGTATCGTCATCGTCATGGGTGGGCAATCGACGCTCAGCGGAGCGGAGGTGCGGGCGCTTTTCTTTGGGAATTCCAAGCGAAAGAACTACCGTCCCCTTGCGAATTCTCAGTCGCTCATCATGTGTCCCGGTTCGAACGGCGCAACCGAGGTAGTTCTTGCAAACCAAGCTGGAGTTAAGAAATTAACCGCTCGCCGTGGACGGCCGAGGGCGAACGGCAGCTCGATTATCTCAACCTCGTGGTCGGCCCCCAACCTGCTCGCGAGCGCTCTTCTCGGACGCCGTGTTGTAGTGAACGGAGCGAAGTTTATCTCCAATGAATATGACGTTCATTTCGGAACCGATGGTGCCGGGAAGATCTACTTCCTGATCGTTGATCGAGTGGCAAATAAATTTGTAGCTTTCCATCAAGATCAAGGTGGCTATCACACCGATCTCACCCCTGCGGTCATCGACCTGATCCACGACCGCCTCGGGCGTCAGATCGCCCAGGCTCCGCGTATCATGGTAGCTGACTAAAACACCTCGTTGGAGGTGACAAACCGCCCGGCATCCCCGGGCGGTTTTTTTATTACGGCTGATAGACCCCGGTCTAATAACGGATCGCAACCTCCATTCCGAAGCTCCGCGGTGCTTTATCGAGACACGCTTCGAGCTGTTCCCCCGCCTTCCCCGCGATAAGCGATATGGTTTGAGGCGCATTATCTAATCGGTACTGCGGATCAAGGGTCTCCGGAGTAAGCGGATCTCCATCGTGATCGATGTAGTGATCGCTCACCGGATCGGGCGGCTGAACGAGGCAGAGCC
>JBJOHD010000285.1:0-6248 GCA_046047875.1 Pseudomonadota bacterium
TCATCGGCACGCTGCTTCGCTCCATACTGAGTCTGATTCGCTTGAGGCGATAGCGCGCTCGGGGTGTCTGAAACGGCTTGCGCTTGAACACCGATGGCCCGAGCCACCGCCCGATCAAATAGATCATCACATCGCCGATAACGATCCCGGCATAACACACAACAAAAACGATCTCCGGGGAGACCTTATTCAATTGAATAAGTATTCCGCCGAACAGGAGGGGTAGATCCTCCGGAATCGGGAGACCGATAGCTCCCCCCATGAGCATCAAAAAAAGGGCGATATAGATGTGTACGCCATCTTGGGCGAGGATCCACTCGTACATTCTCGGTACTATGGTACACCCAGGCATTCGGTGCAACTCGGGACGATCGCTGCTGAACTATCCCCGCCCAGCGATTGCACGGTCGAGGAGCTCGACCAAGAGCCCGATACTCGCCTCTTCCCGCGGAGTGAGCTCGTTCGGGGAGTTGATGCGATCTGCATATATCACTCCGATGCACTGAGCACCGAGCCCGACTGGGAGGGCAACTATCGGCCAACCATCCGGAAGAAGCGGCTCTCCCCGATAGATCGGCCGTCCTTTGGAAAAGGCGAGCCCATCGAGCGTTCCTTCCCGAATGCACTCATCGAGCGATCGCTGCATCGACTTCGGGTCGAACTTCGGAATATCTCCGAGCGACATCCGACCTGCCAGGGTCTTTTTCCCCGGACTGAGCAACAGCAGGAGCACACGATTGAAATCGAGTCCCCACGCGAAGGTCTCCATCACCGTGGTGATAATCGAGGCGGGGGGTTCACGGGCCTCTACCGCGCCCCGAATCTCCTCAATGAAACGATTAAAGCGATCTTCATTCTCGGTGGGCGCCGCGCGCTCAGCTTGCGCGGACGAGGCACCGTACCGCCCCACAAAATCGGGGAGGGCGGGAAGGCTTACCTCGACCGTGGCGCAGTGTTTTGCGAACACCGTAGGGAGTTCGCCGATGGTGCCCGCGAGCCCTTTCGGATCGATGCCGAGCACCTTGGTGATCCGCGCGAGCTGGGTGTCAAGATCGCCCGCGCCCCGGTTCGAAACCACCGACTCTGAGATCGTTTTCGCAGCAAAAAGAGCGTTTCCGGTGCGCAGGATCGCGAGCTGCTCAGATACGAGGCCCCGCTCTTTCGTCATCGGCTGCGGCTTCTCTGCCGCTGCGATCACCTCTGAGTAGAACGGCGGGAGATCGAGCGCTGCTACTACCTGAAGGCTCAACTCGGTGCGGGAGAGACCGATCATCTCAGCGAGACTTTGACTGAGCGACTGCCCCTTCGACTCGGAGCGCTTCAGCGCTCGTTCGTACACCTGCGGGAAATAGTAGGCGACGAGGAGCGGCCCGATCTCGGCCAGGAGCCCCGCGAGGTAGCCCCCCTCGTCGACCGTCGACTTTTGGCGTTGGGGAGTAAAAGACGTCGAGAACGAACTCGCCAGAAGCGATGTCACGATCGATTGCTGAAGGCACGTTGCAAACGGGCCGCCGCGGCGGGCAGGCGCCACGAATTTTTGGAGGAGGACGAGCCCAGCACAAAGGTCGATGAGGGCCTTCATGCCGATCTGGATCACCGCTTGACTCACCGTCATGACCGGTTTGCCGCGGCGGTAGAACGAGCTGTTCACGAGGTGCAGGACTCTCGCCCCCAGGGTCGGTTCGCGCAAGATGAGCTCGGTGAGCTGATTCGCCGTCGTACGGGGGTCGTTCGCGAGGGTGCGGAGCTCGCTGACGATTCGGGCATTCGCGGGGAAGTCTCCATCCTGACGGAGCGCTCCACGGAGCTTCTCCAGGAACTGCTCCGAAGTCATCGCTTTCCCCGAGGTGTCAAGAAGCTCCGAGTTCGGAATCTGAGAGGATGTGGTCATGAAACGTTCCGTCGTTTTATCGTTCTGAGCTTCCTAGCCGTTCCGCAACGCGTTTGAAAAGGTAAGCTCACGAACGGTTCGCACTATCTCGCTCGGTCGAAACGGCTTTGGCAAGAAAAGCGAAGCGCCGGCGTGAAGCGCCGACTCTTTATCCCTTTCGAAAGCGCATGCGCTCAACACAATTATGGGGAGACTCGCCAACGCCCCCGGCGAGTTCCGTATGTGTTCAATGAGCTTCAGTCCACTCTCTCCGGGAATGGCGAGATCGGTCAAGATGATGTCGGGTGGCGAGAGCTCGATTGCGCCGAGGCCATCCCTGACCGAGTGTACGGTTCGAACCTCTGCGCCAGCGGCGATGAGAATATGTTTGAGAACGTCACAGGTATCGAGGTTGTCGTCGACGACGAGCATCGATAAGCCATCGAGCCGAGTGGTGGCTACCTCTGTCTCCGGTTGGAGTGCCGTTCCCGCCGTCCCGTCGGCGAGCGGGATCATGATCCAGAAGGTCGAGCCTTGCCCCACGGTGCTTTCAACCCCGATCCGACCTCCGTTGAGCTCAACGAGTTGGCGGGTCAGGTTGAGCCCGATGCCGGTGCCCTCCTGCTCCTTACTGTAGGTATCCTCCCCGCGCTCGAAGCGTTCGAAGAGCTTTTGCATCTTGTGAGGGGGGATCCCTACCCCGGTATCGGTGATTGAGAACCGCACCTTGTCGACGACGGTGTCAACGGTCACCGAGACCTCGCCCCCGCGCGGGGTATACTTTACCGCGTTCGACATCAAGTTAATCAGGATCTGTTGGATGTGGCGTTGGTCGGCGAATACCGCCGAGCTTTGCAGCGCAGTGGGGATAGCGAGGGGCTTTAAGGCAACCCCTTTCGATAGCGCGGTTTGCTGCATCATTTTAAAGGCGTAAACGAGTAGATCTTTGAGCCCCACCCGGCGAGGCTCCGCCTCCTCTTTCCCCGATTCGACTCGAGCGAGATTGAGCACGTCGTCGATAAGGTTCTTTAGGTGATCGCTCGAACGGGTAATCGCGCCGAGAGCCTCCCGTTGTTTGTCCGAAAGCGGTCCAAAGATACCGTCGGCGAGAACGCTTGAGTATCCGACGATCGCGGTGAGCGGAGTGCGGAGCTCGTGACTCATGTTAGCGAGGAATCTCGATTTCGCTTGATTGGCTTCCTCGGCGCGTGCGGTCTGAATCGCGAGATCCGTGGTACGCGACTCGACGAGTTCAACGAGGCGATCGGTGTATGCGGTAAGACGCTCTTGGGTTCGAGCGTTGGCGATCGCTACTCCAGCGCCCTGGCAAAACTCCTCGAAACGAACCAGATCGCTCGGTGTCATCGTTGTTTCTCGGCGATAGCCGAGCACGATTACCCCAAGTGGTTCACCCCGAACTTCGAGGCAGCACAGGTCCACCGATTGGAGCCCGAGGGGCTCCGCGAACACCAACCCGTGGTCGGGGTATTTCTTAAAATTGCTGACCGATAGGTGGCCGCCGATCCGCATCACTTGGGCGAGGAGGCCGGTTGATACCCCGATGTACTCCGGCAGTTGGGCTGCGGTGCAGCCGAAGAATCCGTGGGCCCATAGCGATTCCCGCGCCTCATCGAGGAGAAACGTGACCGCCGCATCGGCGGTGAACCGGAAAGCGCTTTCGCGGGCGAGGCTCTTCGCGACACGGCTTGGGACCGCATTGCCGGCGATGAGTTGATTCATCTCGTTGAGGGTCTGCAGACGATCGGTGAGGTGCTGGACGTTCTGCGATAAACGGTGTCGCTCGAATACGGTCGCTGCGTGGTGACCGAGTGCTGCAAGCTTCTCAGCGGCAAGCAGCGACACCTCTCCATCGGTGAGCACGGTGAGGGCACCTACCGGCGCTCCGAGGCAGACGAGGTCGAACGAGTGATAGTCTCCCGATACCGAGTGACGGGCGATGTTAGTCGCGACCTGGATCGTTACCCGTGGTGAACGTTCGTCTTCCTCGAGGGGTGCGGGGTTCGGCGTAAATCGGCCGCTGTGGGCGACCACGATCTGTTGGTGCTGATCGCTGCCATCGGGGAGGTAGAGCGCCGCACCGATGACCCCAGGGGTAGCAGCGGCGCAATCGGTGATCGCCTGATAGATAAACCAGGCTTCTTCGCCGTTCTGGATAAGGCTCACTATCGGGGTCACCGGATCGCCGATCGATCGTCGGGGACTCGCCGATTTTCCCGAGCCGCTATCGCGTGCGCGACGTACCATTTACCAAAACCTCTCTCAAGTGACCGTACATACGGTGGATCGCCCGACCCGGGGGGAGCGCCGGGCCGGTCTACAAAATATTCTTATTCTACATCGGCACCTCGGCGACCATTCTTGAGTGAAAAAGAGTGGAATTTCCGAGTTGATTCGAGGGCTTGCAGGAACCACTCAGGCCCTGTTTCTGGGTGGGGGCATCCAACAGCCGGGGGTGGTGGCGGCTCGCTCGCCTTTTCTCCGGCCGGTTCTCCCGGTATCCTGAGCCCCGGGTGTACGGATGATTGCGACGCGAGATGACGACGGCTAAGGGACTAGGAGCGGAGATCGGGGAGTTAGTTGCCGAGCGGGAGCTGCGCTCGGTGCGAGAGCGTCTTATCGAGCTTGCTCCGGTCGATGCGGCTGAATTGATCAACGGACTTACCCCGCAAGACCAGGCGATCGTTTTTCGGATCCTCCCCCGCGAGCTCGCCACCGAGGTTTTTGAGAACCTTGAACCGGAGAGTCAGGTCCAGCTTCTGAGCACCCTCGGCGATCAACGGGTTGCGGTAATCCTAAATGAGATGGCCCCCGATGATCGCACTGCGCTCCTCGAGGAGTTCCCAGCGCAGGCGTCGCGGAAGCTGCTTGCGCTCCTCTCCAAAGAGGAACGGCAGGTCGCGTTGACCCTCCTCGGCTACCCCGAGGGGAGTGTCGGGCGTTTGATGAGCCCCGATTACATCGCGGTCGAGGAGACGTGGACCGTTGATGATGTCTTAAAGTTCATTCGCGCGAACGGTCCCGACAGCGACACGCTCAACGTTATCTATATCGTCGATAAAGCGGGGCGGCTTGTCGATGAGATCCGGCTCCGAACGATACTGCTCTCACCCCCGGAGACCCCTGTCGCCGAATTGATGAACCGTACCTATGTGGCGCTTCAGGCTACCGATGACCAAGAGGCTGCGGTTGGAACGTTTAAGAAATACGACTACGTGGCGCTCCCGGTGATCGATTCCCTCGGCTTTATGCTCGGTGTGGTGACGGTCGATGATGTGCTCGATGTGGCGGAGGAGGAGGCCACCGAGGATATTCAAAAGATCGGCGGTATGGAAGCGCTCGGTGAGCCGTACATCAAGCTCTCGCTCGTGGAGCTTATCCGCAAGCGTGCGGTATGGTTGATCGTTCTTTTTGTCGGCGAGATGCTGACCGCAACCGCGATGGGGTACTACGAATCGCAGATTCAACGCCAGGTGATGCTGGCGTTGTTCATCCCGCTCATCATATCGAGCGGCGGTAACTCCGGTTCGCAAGCCTCGACCCTCGTCATTCGCGCTCTCGCCATCGGGGAGATCACCCTCCGGGATTGGTGGCGGGTGCTTCGCCGCGAAGTTATTGCTGGTCTGGCCCTCGGTACGATCCTCGGGGTTCTTGGATTCCTGCGGATCTACCTCGCGCCGCTCTTTGGGAGCGACGACTTCGGACCTGAGTGGGGCCACATGGGGATCGCAGTGGGGCTCTCCCTCACCGCGGTGGTGCTTTGGGGGGTGCTCATGGGCTCGATGCTGCCCCTTGTGTTGAAGCGGCTCGGTGCGGATCCCGCCACCTCTTCAGCGCCGTTTGTGGCGACGATAGTTGATGTGACCGGGCTCGTTATCTACTTTTCGATCGCTTCGGTGGTGCTCGCTCAACACCTCCAACCGTAGGGTCGTCGGAATATCGCCCTCGGTGGGAGGTGCTGGTCGCTGCCTATCTCTCAGTTAATTTTGAGTGGGGCAGTTATACCGCGAACAGTTGTATCTGGCAACGCGTACTCCTTCGAGCCCAGCAAAGCTTAGAATGATCATTCTACCCACGAAGAGTCTCCTCGGTTAGGTTCGCACCCAGTGATATTGTCCCTCGGTGAGCGATTTAACGCCGCATCGGTCAGGTGAATTCAAGGATATCCCCGGAGCGTCAGCATTTCCCCACCTATCGGTTCCGATTTGTGCATCCGTACAGGCACGTCTCCAACTTAACCCCCGCTCTGGAATCAGCGAGGATTACTTTAACCAGTTTTACGCCGTGGTCGCGCTTTTAGAGATGTGTCCGCAGTTTCTCTCGGCAACTCAGGTGCAGCCCCGTATAGTCTCGCGGATCG
>JBJOHD010000286.1:0-2939 GCA_046047875.1 Pseudomonadota bacterium
CACCGCGGCGAGGTGCTCACCGAGCCCACCTCCACTTACCGGGATCGATTTTCCCGCCTTTTTATCGATAAGTTCCATTCACTCGCCTCAATCCCGGACTCCCCTATGTTATGGGGGCGCGCGCGGTACCGGTCGCGAGGGTCTCCCGCACCGCACATAAGCCTTTTCACCTGAGCGAGCTGGGTAAAAACAATCGAGCTGGGTAAAAACAATAATGAATTTATGCCTATACGGCGATCGCCGCGGCACAATCGGTCGGGATCTTCCTCGGTGAGTGAGGCAAACGCCCAAGACCCGGGATTACAAGCCCCCCGGATGGTGGCCCCGGGGAGCAATCAGCCGCAGCTCACGACGCCGAGGGCTGCGCCACCGAGCGGCGAGCCCGCTGCCAGTTCTCCCACCACAGAACGATCGGGGAGGCGATATATATCGTCGAATACGTTCCCGAGATAATACCCGCTACGAGGAAAACGCTCAGATCGGCGATCGCACCACCGCCGAAGATCAAGAGCGCGAGCGCTGAGAGGAGGGTAAGACCACTGGTGATAATCGTGCGCCCCAACATCGCGTTCATCACCTCGTTCATGAGGCTTTCAAGGTCGTAATTCTTCCGCTTACGCATCTCTTCACGAAGCCGATCGAAGATGACGATCGTATCGTTCACCGAATAACCAACGATGGTCAGCGCCGCGGCGAGGGACGCCATCGTAAGATCGTGCCCCACGAGGAGGTATACCCCGAGCGCCACGACGAGATCGTGCGCGAGCGCCACCAACGCCCCCATCGCGAAGGCTATCTCGAATCGGAACGCCACATAGAGACAGATGCCGATCAACCCAAGCAACGCGGCGATCAGCGCCTTTCTTTTCAATTCGCTGCCGATGGTAGGGCCAACGTAGTCGGTCTGAAGGACCTCAAATCTACCCTCGAATGCGCCCTTAATCGCACCTTCGACCTGGGTTCGCGCGGTGTTGGCATCGACGTCGCTCAATCGGATCGAGTAGTCGCTGCTCCCCGATTCAAACGCTTGTACGATCGGTTCCTTGACCCCGCCCTTTTCAAGCGCCCCCCGAACGGCGTCGGTAGACTGGGCCCCCTCGATCTTCACGATGAGCTCGTTGCCACCTTTAAAGTCGATGCCGTATTTTCCCTCTCCCCGCTCTACCCACACATAACCGCTAACCGCGAAGAGGATCGCTGAGAAGAGAAAGCACCAGACCCGCTTCCCCAGAAAGTCGATCGTGGTTCCTGGCTTTATTAGTTCCATACGTTCACCGTCACTGATTAGATCGAAAGAGCCCGCTCACCCGACTTAAGCTTCCACGTGTCGAACGCGAGGCGTGATACAAACACGGCACAGAAGACCGTTGTGATAACTCCGATAGAAAGGGTTACAGCGAAACCCCGCACCGGGCCGGTGCCGAAATAGTAGAGGATCATCGCCGACAGGAACGTTGTCAGGTTCGAATCAAAGATAGCCGAGTAAGCCTTGTCAAAACCACCGTGCACCGCCGCATCTCGCGAGGCACCGTTGCGGAGCTCCTCACGGATACGCTCAAAGATGATGACGTTCGAATCGACCGCCATACCAACGGTAAGCGCGAGTCCGGCGAGCCCCGGTAGGGTGAGGGTCGCTCCGAACGCTGACAGGAGCGCCACCACAAAGAGGATATTGAGTATAAGGGTACCGTTCGCCACCAACCCAGCCTTTCTGTAGTACACCGCCATACACAGAAACACCGCAAGTGATCCGATAAGGATGGCGAAAACCCCCTTCTCGATCGATTCTTTGCCGAGCGAGGGCCCCACGGTCCGCTCCTCCATCACCACCAGGGGGGCTGGAAGGGCACCGGCGCGGAGCACTATCGCAAGCTCGTTCGCCTCCGCCACCGTAAATCCACCCGATATCGAGGCCTGCCCACCGGTGATCGCATCCCGAATAACCGGCGAGGAATAGACTACCCCATCAAGGATAATGGCGAGGTTGCGCCCGACGTTCTCCGAGGTGATACGGCCGAAGGTGCGCGCTCCATCGGGGGTCAGGTTCAGCATCACCTCGACCTGTCCCGCCGGAGACGACCAAAACGCGGTCTTCACCGCATCTCCCGTCATGAGCGGCTGATCCTCGACCCGCACCGGGTTCTTCTGACGGTCATAGAGGGTAACCGCGTTCAAAGAGGTGTCTATAGTGGGCAAGAGCCGAAACTCGAGCTTCGCCACCGACCCTACGACCCGCTTCACCGCGTTGATATCGGAGACACCGGGCATCTGCAGCAGGATCCGATCGGTTCCTACCCGCTGAATAACCGGCTCAGACACGCCGAACTGATCGACCCGGTTTCTCAAGGTCTCGATAGCCTGGGTTACCGACTCACCCTCGATCTTTGAGATCTGTTCGGCGCTCACCCCGTAGACAAGCTTTGCGCCGCTTCCGTCGGCCGCCGAATCCACGAACGACACCTCACGAAATTTCTCAGCGATAAGCTGCTTCGCCTGCTCAAGCCGTGATCCGCTGAGAAGGGTGAGCTCGATCTGATTCTTCTCGTTCACCTTCACCCGGGTCACCGCAACTTTCTTCTCACGAAGCTCCGAACGGGCGGAGTTGGCTACCCCGATGAGGCGACTCTTCACCGCTTCTTTCGTCTGAACCTGATAGACAAGGTGCACCCCCCCGCTCAGATCGAGCCCCAGTGAGATCGGCTTCGAGATCCACTTCATCCCCTGAAATGACTCCCGCATCACGGTGGGAAGCAGCATCAACACAGCCGCAACGATACTTGCCGAGACGATGATGGCGCGGTTCTTTACGTTCGTACCCATGATCTAACCTTCAGAACGATTTGAGATCCCAGATGCCCCGGGGCTTCGACGACTCTACCTGAAGCTCTCCCCCTTCGCTGCGACTAAGCCGCGCTCTTGCTCTCGAGCTCCTTTTCCTG
>JBJOHD010000287.1:0-6197 GCA_046047875.1 Pseudomonadota bacterium
ATTTCGGTTTCGGAGCAATCGACGGGACAACTGAGCATACGCTTCAGCTGAAGCAGCTCGGAGCGCTCAGGCGAGCCGTCCCGGAGAATACGGGAACAACCGCGTCACCGCGGGACAAATAAGCTAATGCGAGGGTCGATTGGGTAAGTTGGCGATTGCGAGTGTAGGTTATCCGGCGTGTCAGCCGTATCGTCTCCTCGAGGGGCTGTCGTTCGCCCGTTTCGAGGAGAACGACCCGGTGGAGAATCGGCGTCGCTTGCACGAGGGTGAGGTTGATATCGCGCTCATCCCGGCGAGCGAGTTCGCTATTCACGGCGGGTACGTTGGGCTCGACTTCGGCTTCGGCTGCCATCAGCGTTCCTCGTTGATCCTCTGCGCTAACGAACCGATTGAGCGGCTCAATACGATCTACCTCTATGAGGGGTCGTGCTGTTCGGCGCACCTGCTCAGGGTATTGCTTCGAGAAAAATGGCGAGTCTCACCCCGGCTTGTGCGGGTTCAGGGGACCCTCGCGCCGCATGAGCTCCGCCCCTCCGAGGGGGTCTTAGTCCGAGCTGAAGCAACCCATGCGGCGGTGCAAGGATTCGATGTGCGGCACGATCTCGTAACCGAATGGTACTCATTAACGAAAGCGCCGTTCGTCTTCCTCATCTGGGCGATGCGGCCCGGCGTTCTCTCGATGAAGCAGCATCAGCTGTTTAACGACGCTTGTCACCGAGCTGCAGCGGCGCGAAACGTACTTTCCGCGCCGATAGCGACACCGTTGTCGGAGCAGGAACAGGTCTACGCTAAGTTCGTGCGGGAGCGGCATTTCTTTTATCTCGATGAGGGCGAGATCGCCGGCTATCGGGAATTCTGTCATCGTGCGAACAAGCTCAACCTGCTGCCCCAGACCGATTATCGAAAGGCGACCTTCTCGCTTTTAAGCCGCAAGCCGACCGATGAAGTAAAGCTGCGCGGTGTGGGGGAGTTGCTGCAAGATGTCGTCTCGGGACGACGCTTGAGTATTCGAGAAGGTATAAGGCTCGCCCACCGGGCAAGTTTGCCCGATCTCGGGCTCGCCGCCGATCTTCTTCGAGTCGGTGCTGTATCGGAGCGAAGGGTAACAAAGATTTTTACCCCGTCGGCTGATGAGATCTCTCGTTACCTTTTGGGGAGTGACTCGATCCACGAGGTCTTTCCGGTGCTGGTTGAAGAGCCGCCCAATTTCATCAGATTGCCCCTTCTCGGTGAAACAGGGGTAACGCTTGCGGGGTACGAGCAGCTCCTCCTCAGGCTGCGCAGTGAATGCATCCTGCCGATCGAGGGTTTGAGTGTTGGAGAGATTCGTCGCTTGGCGCTCCGTGAGTCTCTTGCGGCCGATGCGGTAATCTCCCGCCTCGTAACAGCGGGGCTGACCGGAATCCGCGGAGATGGCGGAGGGATGTTGATCGATCGGCTTTTGTCGAAGCATCACGCTGCTGTTAACTTCAGCGCGGCGGATTGGATAAACACCGTTAAATGGGTGCACCGCTTCGGCGCTCGTTCAGTGTGCAGTTTGACGTTATCATCCCTTGAGACATGGGAAGATCGCCTTGTCCACCTCCAAAAGCTCCGCTCTCTCCAGGATGAGAACCCGGGCTTCGCCTACTTCTCCTTCGACTTCGTGACAGGGAAGCGTCGGGCGCTCGATCCAGAGTCGAAATTACGGGCGATACTTCTCGGGCGCTTGTTCCTCGATAACGTGCCGGTGGTTCAGGTAGATGAGCGCGAGCTTCGCTCCACGGCGACCCTCGTCAGCGCGTCGCTCGGAAGCTGCGACGTCGAGCTTGTGTTCGGCTCAGCTGATCGGTCTCGTATCGTTGAGAAGGTGAGCTTTCTTCGAAGTTTCAGCGGCCTCGGCATGCCGCTCGAATTGGCCGCCCCGGTGCCGGCTCGCGATGCCGTGCCGCCGCTTCACTAAGGCTTGATGCGGGTTCCTCGCACCATCCCCGCCGCTCCAGCTTAGTTCGCCAGGCCCAGCGCGGCTTGATGTGCTATCTTATCGTAGTAGGCCGACGATGTGGCTGTAACGAGACGCATCGCGGTTTGGGTGTGTGGGGCAGGGACCAAGACTCGAAAGCCCGAGGCGGTGTACAGATTATCATCTAAGTCTCGGTCGGATATCTGCACGTGTTCCAAGATAACCGGGATACCGGCATCTTCCAGGGCGGCGCAGGTACGGTCAGCTAACGCCTGTTCGAACGTCGTTGTCAGAACTAGAAATCGGTCTTCCATCCTCGAGAGTCTCCGTTCTTGGATTCAGTGAGCGCTCTCTCGCCTGTCTGAGTCGATCTGTTAAAAGAGCGGGTCGGCTCCCATGAGAAGCCTTTCTGAATCCTTTGCCGTCCTCTCTTCTAGCCCGAGGTCGATTCTTAGGCTAGAGCTTTTGTGTTCGTTTGTGGTTTATTTTAGGGTGACTGGAATGGTCGTTCGGTGTTGGGGAAAATTGGGTTGTTGTTCAAGCGGTAACGTGAATTCCTGTTCATCAGTGAGCGGATTAACCGACTATGCTCGATAAATTGCGCACATTTTTGGAGGTTTTCGATCTTGGAGGCCCAGTCCTCGCGGTTGAGCCGTTTAAGAGCGGTCACATTAACGAGACATATCGAGGCATCGTGGAGACCCGAGACGGGGAGCGCCTCTATATCCACCAACGGGTTAACCACCGGGTTTTTAAAGATGTTCCGGGGGTTATGCGCAATATCGTGGCGGTAACCGATCACATCCGACGAGCTCTTGAGCGGGGCGAGGGGCGGCCCGGTGAGGCAGCGGTACAGGTGGTACGGACCGTGCGGGGCGATCTCTATGCGGTTGATTCGGAGGGAAACTTCTGGCGCACCTATGAGTTCGTTCCGGGAGCGGTAAGCTTCGACCTCTGTAGCGATTCCGAGCAGGCTGAGGAAGCTGGGCGGATGGTTGGGAAGTTTCAGCGGTACCTCCGTGACTTCCCGGCGCATGAGCTCGTTGATCCGATTCCTCAATTTCAAAATACCGCGCTGCGGTTCCAGCATCTGGAGCAAGCGATTCGGGAAGATCGGGTCGGGCGGCTGTGTGGGGTCGAAGCGGAGGTGGCCTTTGCGCGAAGTCAGCGGCACCTCACCGAGCTTTTGGTTCAAGGGATCTCCTCGGGGGCTTTACCGCTGCGGGTTACTCACGGCGATCCGAAACTTAACAACATCCTCTTTCAAGAGGGGAGCGGCGAGGGTATCTGTTTGGTCGATCTCGATACCTGTATGGCGGGCTCCGCTTTGTACGATTTCGGTGATCTGGTGCGGTGCACCGCGGTTCGAGCAGCCGAAGATGAGCAGGATCTTTCAAAAGTGATCTGCGACCTCGATCTTTTTAGAGCGCTGACGAAGGGGTACCTCGAGGTGATGGGTCCAGAGCTGGTAAAGGCTGAGCACGAGCTCTTGGCGGTCGCACCGCAGTGCATCGTTTTGACGATAGGGATACGTTTTCTCACCGATCACCTTAACGGCGACACTTATTTCAAAATTCATCGGCCGGGGCATAATCTCGATCGAGCGCGTACCCAGTTCGCTTTAGTGCGCAGTCTCCAGTCGGTGGAGGGTCGGATGACAGCGACGGTCGCGGAGCTTTTGCGCGATGCGAATTGAGGGTAAGGGGAGATGGCGACCGCTTACCCGGTGTGGGGCGAGGGTATGATGCAGGTCGGGACCGTTCAGCGCGCGCGGGGGAAGACGGAGCTGAAGCTTTCGCTCGGTCGATCGCTCGCCGAGCTCGGCCTCGAGCGAGTCGCCCTCGCTGAGTTTCGCCAGCGGGTTAAGGATGCTCCGCATGACCCCGAGGGATGGCGGGAACTTTTTGATCACTTTATGGCTCAGGGGCTTTCGGTCTCTGCCAGCCGAGTCGTTCGCGAGGTCGACGCGCGGGGACTGGCTGATATAATCCCAGCAATCGATCGAGAGCAGCTCGGGAAACTCTCTATTATTCCCCCGGTCTCGTTGTATGTGCCGTGTTTCAATGCGGTCGGAACCCTGACTCAGGTCCTTGAAGCTGTATTCGCTCAGTCGATCTGTCCGGCACAGATCCTAGTCGTCGACGATTGTTCGGTTGATGGAAGCGGGGAGGCTGCTGCTCGATTTCCTGGGGTAGAGGTGATCCGCCACGCTGAGAATCGCGGACTCGGGGCAGCTCGGAACACCGCTCTTGGGGCGGCGCGGCATCCCCTAATCGCCTCCCTCGATTCCGATGTCGTCGCTGGTGAGTTTTGGCTTGAGCGCCTACTGCTAACGCTCGCTGATTCGGGGTGTGTGGGGGTTTTTGGGGCGCTTGTAGAGCGCAATGCGGTGGCACTCCCCGATCGGTGGCGAGCACGTGTGATGCCCCTCTTGTACCCGGAGCGCGGAGACATCGATGATGCCGTGCTGTATGGCTCGAATACGCTCTTTACCGCGGAGGCTTTGCGGAAGGTCGGGGGGTACGACGTTCGATATACCCGTGCGTTCGACGATATAGATTTGGGGAATAAGCTTCGGGCGGCCGGTCTCCACATCCGGTACGTTCATCGTGCCGTGTGTGAGCACCTCCGGCGGGACGATCTTCAAGCGGTCCTTCGCGGTTGTTATTCGTATCGGAAGGAGACCGCGCGGCGACATCGAATGTTCGAGGAGACCGACATCCTGGAGCGTCGGTGGAACAGCCTCATGCGGGATGGAATCGCCGAGATCGAAGAATTGATTCGCTCAGGAGCTCGCACGGTAATCTTCCCCTCGCTGCTCAATATCTTTTGGACAGCAGCTGAGGACCTCAAGGAGTTTTTGATCGCGGGTGATGATCTTTCGCGGCGGAGCTACGCCATCGGAGCTCTCCATGCGATCGACCGAGCGATAGGGGAGCTGCCGGGACTTTCGGCCGAAGTTGTTGCGGTGCTGCGTGGGGCGATTGAGCCGGTGCGGCGGCAGGTGCGGTCGATGTGCGGGGATATTCAACCGGCGGACTCGATAACCGCCGAGTTATACGAGCGTTGTTTCGTCAAAGGTGCAGTGGTACTGCACTTTGCGCCGCTCGCTCGCGAGGCGTTTCAGTGCGGTGCCGCCGAGAGCGGCGATTTCGCTGGTATGTTCGCCGAGCTTCGGGAGCGTATCGCTATCGTAGATAGTGGGTATCTTCTTAAAGCGATGGAGAGTGAGTGGAGGGGACCGAGTCTCCCACCTGAGCTCCTTGGTCGGTGTCGAGCGGCGCGGTTCGGGGTTGAGATCTTTAGTCGAGCGAGTGTTTTGCGGGATCCCCGCCAGCGTGCCGCAGCTCTGCGGGGATACCAGCCGACGAAGGTCCTCCTTCTCGCCCGCGGCGAGTCGGCGCAGCGGGTCGCGCAGAGCTACCTTGAACTCAGAGAATGGAACGGCGCTGATTTCGACCTTACCGTGGCAGGGGGGGGCGGGGCGCTCGAGGGGGAAGCCGGAGTGAATCTGAGCGAAGAGGAGATTAGTCGGATCCTTGAGCGGTGGCTGAGAAGCTCGTGATCTATTTCAATACTCCGGACCGCAGCGCCCAATCGTAGGCGCGTTTCAGCCCCTCGTTGAGGGAGTATCCAGGCTTGGGAGTCGGACAATACCCTGACTTGGATCGACCCCCAGGCGTCGTTGATTTCCGTCCCAAGGTGCAGCGAGGTATCGGCTTCAGCGGATTGGCTCGGTCGGTATCGAACTCGGTCGTTCCCACTCGGATCCGGGCGTTCGGCGGCGATGTAGTGGGAGTTGACGTCTCCCCAGCTCCGGGGTCGCAGCCAAGCGCCGACACATCGCCGTCTCCCCAGCCGGTTGGGCGACGAGGGCCGACCTCGGGTGTGCCGAGCGAGAGGGGAGTCTTTGTAAGTTAAAACCGAGAGATTCCAGGATGATATGACACTTAAGCTGGCATGTCTGCTCACGGACACGGGGTTTGTCGAGGATTGTTTTAGACACCCTAACGGAGTACACTCCGGCGGCCTGGAGAGGATCGCTTTTCAGGGTATTTTCGCGCCGGTAGGAAGTTCTCATGGTCCCATTTCATTTCGAACACGTTTGTATCGAGTCGTATGCTTTAAATCTCCCGACTCGAAAGATACCTTCGGCGGAGCTCGAGGAGCGGCTCGCTCCGGTGTACGAGCGGCTGCAGATCCCGTTTGGAACCCTTGAGAAGATCAGTGGGGTCTCGAGCCGATATTTTTGGCC
>JBJOHD010000288.1:0-4969 GCA_046047875.1 Pseudomonadota bacterium
GAACAGCCTCCACCTTGTACTCCTTCGTAAATGTCCTACGGTTCTTCATGCCCTCTCCTTTACCATAAAGCTCGGAGAGAGGTTGGATTAACTCAGACTCAATCAAATCGGGGGAGGATTAATCGACCGCTTGTACATCTTCCAGGTGGAGCGCGATGGCGATATCGAGTATCTCTCGCAGCGCTTTGAATGGTGCGGTCGAGGGATCAGTCCACAGATCGATAACCCCGACCTTAAACGGGTGCCTCTTGAGGAGGCGGGCTTCGGCCGCTGGGGCGCCCTTCTGCGAAAAGGGAAACCGGTCTTCGGAGACATCGAGGACTTTCCGTCTTCTGAGCGCCCACTCCTTGAGAGCCAGGATATAAAGTCCCTCCTTGTTCAGCCGATCCTCGTCAGCGGGGTGTGGTGGGGATTCCTCGGTCTCGATTCGTGTAAAACAACACAATCATGGGAACGCTTTGAAGTTGATCAGCTCCGTATCGTCTCGCTTCTCCTCGGTGCCGCCATCGACTGCAGCATCCAAGGCGAGCAGCTGCTCCGCGCGCAACGGCTGGAGGTCCTTGGCCGGATGTCGAGCGGTGTTGCCCACGACTTTAATAACGTGCTCTTAGTTATCAGTGGAGCCGTCGACCTCCTTCAAGGGGCGCTCAACTCAAGCCCGGTGGAGATAACGTCTGCGCGGGGAAGCTGTTCGATGATCGAGCAAGCGCTCGATCGTGCCCGTACCCTGACCCGACGACTCCTCGATTTCAGCAAACGGCGCTCCGGGAGACCGATAGTAGTCTCCCCACTCGATCTCCTTAAAAAAGAGGAGCCACTCCTCCGAGGTTCCCTCCGCTCCAGCATTCGATTAGATATCGTTGCGGGCGATCTTTCCCGCCCGATAGCTCCGGTGCTCATCGATCCGACGGAATTTGCTCAATTGGCATTGAACGTCACCGTCAACGCAAACGACGCGATGACACACGAGGGTGAACTCCGCTTTGAGGTCTCAACCCCCGACCCCTCTGACCCGAGCCTCGAGCTCGACACGATTCCCGCAGGTCAGTGGAGCCTCATACGGGTATCCGACTCCGGCGTCGGGATGCCCCCGGAGGTGCTCGCCCACGCCTTTGAGCCCTTCTACTCAACAAAACCGGACGACAAAGGCACCGGTCTCGGGCTCTCTACTGTGAGCAGCATCGTAGCCGCGGTCGGCGGATATGTGCGGGTCTCGAGCATCCTCGGGCGGGGCACCGAGTTTCGCTTCTATCTCCCGGCTCTTACCGGGGATGCGGCCCCAACGGCTTAATCGACGCACCGACCGTACCAGCTCTACCGAGGTTCACAGGAGGAGAGGCGGTGAGACGAACCACGCTCGGGCGCGTAGACCTATCCAAGAAAATCGGCAAAATAGGCAGCCACCTTCTAGCCGACCTGCACCGCCGAAAGCACCTCGTCCCCTTTGAGTCGCACCACCGCACTATCGAGATCCTCTCCCCGCTCAATTGCAAGCACCAGCTCTGAAGCTTTAAGCGCTCGTTTCTTACTGGGTGGAATATACCGATCGAGTAACTCCCGCATCCTGGCGCGCTCTCCCCATCCCCTCAAAATATGGTCAGCGAGAGCCGTGGCGCTAAACTTGTCGAAGGTGAGTACATACTCGTCAAGCGCCAGCGTCTTGAAATAATGCGCCACCTTCGGTTGGTGCGGCAGCGCCAGCACCGGGGTATGGAGCGAGGACGCAAGAATCGTCGCATGAAGCCGCATACCAAAAAGGAGCGATACCCGACCCAAGATCCCGTGAATCTCGTAATGGGTGCACTCACGATTCGTCACGATCGCCTTACGCCGCGCTTTGGTAACGAGATCCATCAACTCACGGGTGACATCGATATCGTGGTGTTGGGTGCACACGAAAAGGATCGGCGCATCGATCCTCTCGGCGACGGTATTCAGTGCAACGCTATACTCTCTAAGAAACCGCTCCTTCCCCATCGACGATGAAGTCGCTCCGGCCCACGTGTCGAGATATTTGCTGATATTGATCGCCAATATCTCCTCCCCCGGCGTCAGTCCGTGGGAACGGAGGATCGTGTCGACCTTCTCAACCGGCGCCGGCGTCACGTTTAAAGCCGCGTCAGCGGTCACCAGTATCCGCGGATTCGAGACCCCGATATCCATCAAGATATTGTATGAGCTTTGGTCTCGCACAGTTATAAAGTCCATTTGATCAGCGAGCCGACGAAGCATATCCCGACCCCGGAGTGTCGTGACTGGACCTGCCCCGACGTTAAAAAAGCCTAGCTTTTTGCCCCTTCTCTTTGCGACAGGCAAGAGAAGGGATAGGGTCGAAAGGAAGTTGAACAGTGGATTGTAGAGCTGCCGATCAAACAGAATCGCATCGAAGATCAGCGAAAGGTCGGTGCGCATTATCGACCGATAGGTCGGGATCCCAAGCATCTTGAGCGAGCCGCTCCACGGCAGCATCGATATAGGCTCCACCCGATTTGGATAACTCGATCGGACAAAGCCCGGCTTTATCGTGGGAATCTCGTAGAGAAGTGACCGACCAAGCGCGGAATCAACCGACTCCATGATACCGGAGATCAACGCAGCGTCACCCGCATTCCGACCGGAGGAGGAGCCAAGAAGGGTAACCGAGTTTATCATGCGAGCCCTCTTACTAAGCACACTGAGCGGAAACCGGGGATTTTTCTACAGAGCCCCCGTCACGCAAAATCGAGTTCAGACCTTTCTTCGTCCGACGATGCGCCATCAGCCGCGACCATACCGTCTTAAAATCGCCTCGTTGCCCCACAATTCGAAGGGACGGCGCTGAGAGCAACAGAGAGCGGATCGACCCAAGGGGATCACGCCAGTTGAAATCGCTTTCTCCGATGACGCCGTACGTCCCGATTCTCCACTCCTCACCCACAACCGGCAGGGGATCGGTTCCTGCTATAATTCTTAATCCCCGGGCTCGGCCGAGCTGCATCGTCTTCGGCTCCCGCCATCCAGCTGGCCGAAGCGAGGAATCACCGATAACCACACTCCCTTTCTCAGCTCCCCCCAGGACCCGTCGAACGATCCGGCCCCGCCGAAAAAGCCATTTCCCGGCGGCCCAGGTAACCACCGGGACCCCGCCGACCTCACGAACTCTCGCGATCGTCTCGTCAATCGAGAGCCCATCGGGGATCTCCGCATCGGTGGTGAGCGCCAACACCTCAAGTCTCTCCCGCGTCACGACCTGACGCCCAGCGACGATGAGCAGAAGCTCCTCCCCCCCATCCCGTGACACCATCAAAACTGCATCCCCATGGTGGTGGAGCGAATAGCGTGAATCGATCGAGGCTCTCCCCTCCCGCAACGCCTTAAACATATGACAGTCGTATCGCTCGGTAAGGCACACAACCTTCACCGTTCCCCCCTCCCTCCGCTCGCTCCCTACAAGCTTACCGAGATTTTCGAACGCAGCATCCAGAGCAACGCTGAGATCGAACGACGGATAGAGGTGCACATGGGTATCAGCAACGATCAACATAACCGCTTTTAACCAACAACGGCTGTAAAAGTAGCAGAATATAAGGGGGTTAGCAAAGAGCGTCGGCATTGATTAGTCCGCGTGCCCAACGTAATATTCTCCCGAGTTTTTATTCTGGATCCATCGTGTTTTCAAAAGCCTTAAATTTTCTGCGGGCTGTCGTTGATTCGGTCGTGCCGTCCGAGCCGGAGTTAAAACCGGGGGTCGTGGTGGACTCCCTCTCTCAGGAGAGCTTTCCCGCGCGGGAAAATATCGCGGCCGCCCTTGATGCGGACATTCGGGTCGTGTGCAGCGCCATGGCGTCGGGGATGCCCGTGGGGGCGCTCCACGCCAGCACGCTGTGGGAGCTCCGCTATCTCGATGCAGAGGGTGAAAAGCACTCGATCTACCTCAACGAGGACGAACGGCGAAAGCTTATCGAGGGGCTCAGAAATCAGGTCGAGCTCTATGGGAGAGTCGAGCGAATTCCCCTCCCCCGTCTCGAAGAGCGGTAGTATCAGCCGAGAGGCCGCTGCTTTATCGCGCCCCCCTGTTCTCTAAATACCCGGTAGTTTCTCACTCAAATCAGCCCCCCGGCGATCGGTAAGATCTGTTAAGATTTACCAGTTTTGACCGATACCCTTATTGAACAGAGGTGAGGCGATGGCGGTGCTTACAAAAGAACAGATCCGGCACTACCTTAAGCCGATCATCCGGGCTTTTCTCCGCCATGGGTACTCAATCCACGATCTTATCGTCATCGGCAAGGAGCTTTTTATCGAAGCCGCCCAGGAGGAGCTGGTCAACAGCGGCCGTAAAGTGAATATAAGCCGGATCAGCGTCATGACCGGGCTCTACCGCCGGGAGATCAGCGAGTACCTTAAGGGGAAGCATCAACCGAGTGAGTATAGCGCAAGCCTCGTGGCGCGGGTTCTGACCAAATGGGAGACCTCCCCAAAATTTCTCGACACATCGAAGTGCCCTCGTCCCTTAAGTTGGAAGGTGCGGGGGAACGAGTTTAGCAAACTGGTTTACTCGGTGAGCAAGGATACCCACGATGGAACGATCCTCGCTGAGCTAAAGCGGGCGGGGCTCGTCACGGTAGAAAACGACATAGTGACCCTCATCAAACGAGAGGCGCTGATCGTGGGCGATATCGATCGGGCAGCGAAGATTGTCGAGACGAATCTTGAGGGATGTCTCCGCTCAGCCGAGGAGAATTTTCTGCACAATCCGGCCCCCCGAAACCTGCACCTCAAAACCGCCTACGACAATCTTCCGGTCGGCAAGCTGCCGGAGCTTAAACGGTGGATCCTTGAGGCAGGTCGGGATTTCCATCAGAGGGTGCGTGCTTATTTATCCTCCTTTGACCAAGATACCACCGAGGATATCGAGGGTTCCGGTGGCGGCGGCGGGAAGATAGTGGTCACCTCGTACAGCTTCGCTGAGTTACCCCCCGCGCCGAAG
>JBJOHD010000289.1:0-7119 GCA_046047875.1 Pseudomonadota bacterium
CTTTCGGTTTACCTGTTGAACCGGAGGTATAAAGGATAAAAAGCGGATCCTCGGCGTCGAGCCTCTCAGGGGGACAATCCGGCGACGCCTTTAAGACTGCATCGTCCCACAAAACATCGCGCCCCGGGACGAGCTTGCACGGCGACTCGGTCCGGCGATAGACGAGCACCGATGAAACGCAATCAACCCCCTCAAGCGCGGTATCGACGATATTTTTTAGCGGGATCGATTTCGGTCCACGGAGTCCCTCGTTCGCAGTTACAACCACCTTGCACTTCGAGTCGAGTATTCTGTCCCGTACCGCTTCGGCCGAGAACCCCGCGAAGATCACCGAGTGGATCGCCCCTAACCGCGCGCACGCGAGCATCGTCATCGCAAGCTCAGGCACCATCGGCATATACACCGCCACCCGATCACCCTTCGTTACCCCCAGAGCCTTAAGTGCGTTCGCCACCCGGCCTACACCGGCGTGAAGCTCGCGGTATGAAATCTTTCGCTCATCCCCCGGCTCGTTTCCGATCCAGATGATCGCTGTTTTGTCCCCCCGCTCCTCAATGTGCCGATCGACGCAATTATAGGCGACGTTCAGCTCGCCTCCTTGAAACCAGCGGATATGAGCTTTGTTGTAATCGTGCTCAAGGGTCGTCTTCCACGGCGAGAACCAGGTGACGAACTCCTTCGCGCGTTCGCTCCAGAAACCTTCGGGGTCCTCTATCGAGCGCTTATAAAGCGCCTCATACTGGGCGCTATCGAGCAAGGCGTGCTTTGCAACACGTTCCGGGATATCGAATATCTGAGGTGAGGTCATACCAAAACTCCTCCAGGGGAGTTTTAGCACACCGCCCCGTGCCGAAGAACTGAAAGATTTTGGCTAAATCCGGGGGGGTTAGCCCTTAATGACCGCCACCGGTTTAAGCTTCGCGACCGGCTTAGCCAGCTCTCCATGCGAAACCACATCGACCACGGCGTTTACATCTTTGTAAGCGACCGGTGCCTCCTCCAAAAGGCCTTTCGCCGAGGCGGAGCGGATTATAACCCCCTTCGCCGCGAGCTCCCGTCTTAGCTGGTTGTAGTCGATGGTCTTACGGGCCCGCATCCTTGAAAGCTGCCGCCCCGCACCGTGGCACGAAGATCCGAAACTCGCGTGCATACCGAGCTTCGTGCCCCGGAGCACGTACGAACACGTCCCCATCGAGCCGGGGATGATCACCGGCTGCCCAACCTCACGGTACCGCTTCGGTATCTCCTCCCTCCCTGGGCCGAATGCGCGGGTCGCACCTTTTCGGTGCACGATGTAATCCTTGACCCCGTGGGTCTCAAGCTTTGCGATGTTGTGGGAGACGTCGTAGAGCAGTTTTAGATTCTCTGAATCATCGATCTTTAAACACCGCTTAAAGGCGCTCCGCGCTGCGTACGTAATCACCTGGCGATTGGTCCACGCGAAGTTCGCCGCCGCCGCCATCGCTTGAAAATATCGCTGACCCTCAGGGGACATAAACGGCGCACACGAAAGCTCCCTATCGGGGAGCTCGATCCCGTATTTAGGCAGCACCTCATTCATCACCTGTACGTAATCGGTACACGTTTGGTGACCAAGCCCCCGAGAACCGGTGTGGATCATCACCGTTATCTGCCCCTTAAAAAGCCCGAAGACATCAGCGGTGGGTGCATCGATGATCTCCTCGACCTCTTGGATCTCGACGAAGTGGTTCCCTGAGCCGATGGTGCCGAGTTGGTCCCGCCCCCGTTTTTTGGCGTGATCTGAGACGGCCCCGGCATCGGCGTGGTGGTAGCTCCCGTGTTCCTCAATAAACTCGAGATCCTCTGGTTCCGCATAACCCTTTTCAAGCGCCCAGCGGCATCCGGTGTTGAGGACCCTGTCCATCTCATCGTCGGAGAGAACAAATTCCCCGCCCCGCCCCACACCGGAGGGGATATCGCGCGAAAGCTGGGTCGCGAGCCCCTCTAAGCGATCGGCGATATCGGCGCGAGTAAAGGGGCTTAAAAGAAGCCTAACCCCGCAGTTGATATCGTACCCCACGCCCCCCGGCGATATAACCCCATCGCTCGAGCGTATGGGGGCCACACCCCCGATCGGAAAACCGTACCCTTGGTGCATGTCGGGCATCGCCAGGGCGTACGGATCGATCCCAGGAAGCGTCGCGACGTTTACAAGTTGATCAACCGAGGTGTCGGAGAGGATCGCCTCGATTAGATCCGCGCGGGTGTAGAATCGCGCTGGAGCACGCATATCGGCCCGAAACGACGCCGGCACCTCAAAGAGGTACGGTGACATTTCGATTAGGTCGGCGCGGGTGACGCGATGGCGGGTCATAAAACAAGTTTTTTACGTAAGACAGCCGTGTATTACCCCTCGCGATCTGTGGAGTGCCCGATTCTATCGGGCCCTCTTCGCACCACCGGTGGCGCTTCGGCTGGACAGCGTCCAGCCCTCGAATTGTTGACCGATAGCCCCCACGCCGCACTTAGATATCGAACGTTACACACGCCTCAACACCGCCGGGGGTATGAAGCACCTCAAGTCCGTGGTAGGTGACCGCTTTAATATCCTCGATCTGCTCACCCCGCACGACTTCGAGCTTCGCACACACCGCGGTCGGTGAGATATGCGATATCTCTTTTATCACCACCCGTCCGTGATGAAGCTCGGTAAAAAGAAGGATCTTTGAGAGCCAAGCAACGATAAGCGCCACCTCATCCAAGGCGTGAACCTCAACGCTCTCTTCAGCGAGTATTACGCCCGGCTCCTTGCCCGCCTCTTCACCAAAGAGGTACTCGTTCATCCCCCGAGCGAGCTCGATAAAGAGATCGCGCTCGCTCGGACTGCAGGCTCTCAGCGCGATATCCGCCGTGTGCTCAACGAACTCGTACGCCAACTGAGGGGGCCTCTTACTTCGCCGCGACGATATCTTTGTACGCCCCGCCGTTTATCACGTTGGTGAATCCGAGCGCCACGAGCTCAGTAAGGGCGAGCCCTGAGCGTCGGCCGGAGCGGCAATACACCACGATATTCCGCCCCTTATCTACGCCGAACTGGGCGATATTCTGAGCTATCGACGTATGGGGTATATTTACTGCCCCCTCGAGATGCCCGCTTTGAAACTCCTCGGGGCTCCGTACATCAACGACGAGCGCCCCCTCTTTGATTCGCTGCACCGTCTCCTGGGGGGTCGCGGGGTCTAGAGTAACGACCGTTTCTCCGTCCTTCGAAAGCGCCAGCTTCTCCCCTCCCCCCTCAGCGTACGCGGGGGTGCCCGCGTGGAGCACTACCCACAAAGCTAAAAATCCCTTTACCCAATCCATCATACCCCTCCGTTCGTTTACGCCGCCGCTTTGGTCGATCCGAGCACCGGCTCAACCACGAGCTCCCCGCTCTTGAGCGCAACCTTAATGCCCGCTCCTTCAGCGATCTCGTTTGCGAGCAGCGCCCGGCCGATCCTGGTCTCAAGCTGACGCTGAATGTATCGCTTTAAGGGTCGCGCACCGTACACCGGGTCGTAGCCCGCTTTCGCCACATACTCCTTCGCCTCCGAGGAGATCTCAAGGGAGATATTCCGGTCGCGGAGCCGTTTCGCGACATCCGCTATCTGGAGATCAACGATCTTCGTAATCTCCATGAGGGTGAGCGGCTTAAAAAGCACGATCTCATCGATCCGGTTTAAGAACTCCGGCCGAAAACGCCCTTGAAGATCGCTCATAACCCGCCCCCGGGCCCCCTCGAGGATCTCTCCCTTTTCGGTTATCCCTTCAAGCAGGTGCTGCGAGCCGATATTCGAGGTGAGGATTATCACCGTGTTCTTAAAATCCACGGTGCGCCCCTGCGAGTCGGTGACCCGTCCATCGTCCAAGATCTGAAGGAGCACGTTAAATACGTCGCCATGCGCCTTTTCGATCTCATCAAAGAGCACCACTGCGTATGGCTTTCGCCGCACCGCCTCAGTAAGCTGCCCCCCTTCCTCGTACCCTACGTATCCTGGCGGGGCGCCGATAAGCCGCGACACCGCGAACTTTTCCATGTATTCGCTCATGTCGATCCGGATAAGGTTATCCTCAGAATCGAAGAGGGTCGCGGCCAAAGTCTTTGCAAGCTCCGTCTTTCCGACCCCGGTAGGGCCAAGGAAAATGAATGAGCCGATCGGACGGCGGGGGTCTTTAATCCCCGCCCGGGCGCGGATAACCGCGTCCGCCACAAACTGCACCGCTTCATCTTGTCCGATAACCCGCTCGTGAAGGATCGCATCGAGCTTTAAGAGCTTCTCCTTTTCACCTTCGACAAGCCGGGTTACCGGAATACCGGTCCACCGCGAGATGATCTCAGCGATCTCATCCTCGGTTACCTCCTCCCGTAACAGGCTCTTGCCCCCCTCGCGCGCCTTTATCGCCTCCTCGGCCGCCTTTAAGTCGCGCTCAGCTTGGGGGATCTTCCCGTGCCGAAGCTCCGCCGCGCGGGTGAGATCGGATCCCCGCTCGGCCTTCTCGCACTCCCGGCGCATCACCTCGAGCGACTCCCTGAGCGCTTGGATCTTGTGTATGCCCTCCTTCTCCGCCATCCACTGGGCGTTCATCGCGGAGGACTTGTCTTTTAAGTCAGCGAGCTCCTTTTTAAGCTCAACGAGCCTCGTTTTACTCGCCTCGTCTTTTTCCTTTGAGAGCGCCGCCTGCTCGATCTCGAGCTGACGCACCCGGCGGGTCACCTCATCGAGCTCCGCCGGCATCGAATCGATCTCGGTGCGGATGGTGGCGCACGCCTCATCGACAAGGTCGATAGCCTTGTCAGGTAAAAACCGCTCGGAGATATAACGATTCGAAAGCACCGCAGCGGCAACGAGCGCATTATCTTGGATCTTTACGCCGTGGTGGACCTCAAACCGCTCCTTGACCCCTCGTAAGATCGAGATCGTATCCTCGACGTTCGGCTGCTCAACCATAACCGGTTGAAAGCGCCGCTCAAGCGCTGCGTCCTTCTCGATATATTTTCGGTATTCATCGAGGGTGGTGGCGCCGATGCAGTGGAGCTCTCCCCGAGCGAGCATCGGCTTCAGCATATTGCCCGCATCCATCGCCCCTTCGGCTTTGCCCGCACCGACGATGGTGTGAAGTTCGTCGATAAAGAGGATGATGCGTCCGTCCGAATTTTTGACTTCGTTCAGCACCGCCTTAAGCCGCTCCTCGAATTCGCCCCGGTATTTCGCACCGGCCACGAGCGCCCCCATATCGAGCGCGAAGACGGTTTTTTCTTTGAGCCCTTCCGGTACATCGCCCCGCACGATTCGCTGCGCGAGCCCCTCGACGATTGCAGTTTTACCCACTCCGGGCTCGCCGATGAGCACCGGGTTGTTCTTGGTCTTCCGGGAGAGTACCCGGATGACCCGCCGGATCTCTGCGTCGCGCCCGATAACGGGATCGATCTTCCCCTTCTGCGCCTCAACGACGAGGTCGCGACCGTACCGCTCGAGCGCCTCGTAGGTGGCCTCCGGATTTGCGCTCTGCACCCGTTGATTCCCCCGTATCTGAGTAAGGGTTTCTAAAAATCGCTCACGGGTGATCTGAAACGTGGCGAAGAGTTTACCGCTCGGAGTCTTCGGCCCCTCTTCGATAAGGGCGAGGACCAGATGCTCAACCGAGATGTACTCATCTTTTAGCCGCTTCGCTTCCTCCTCAGCGCGGAGGAAGATTTTTTGGAGCCGCTGCGAGATGTAGATCTTTCCAGCCTCTGCTCCGGGGCCTGAAACGGAGGGGCGCTTCTCAAGCTCTGCGCTTACCGCCTCGGCGAACGCTTTGCTATCGACCCCCATCTTCGCGATGATTCGGGGGACGATGCCGTCGCTCTGCTCCGTGAGGGCAGCGAGCACGTGCTCACCGTCAACCTCTTGATGGCCGAACCGCACCGCTTTCGATTGCGCGCTTTGAATCCCTTCTTGGCACTTTTCGGTCAAACGATTGAAGTCCATACCCCCTCCTTAAATCCTTTACCCGCGCGGATTAAATCCAGACACCCGCGACAACTTCTCAAAATACTCCCGCTCCTCACCCGATAGTTTCTTCGGCACCGCGATCTGAAGCTCCGCGTACATGTCGCCCCGCTCGCTCGCGGTTTTTGGCAGCCCCTTTCCTTTTAAGCGAAACCGCTGTCCCCCCTGAGCACCCGGGGGGATGGTTATTTTTACCGCGCCGTCTAAGGTGTCGAAATCGACCTTCGCTCCGAGTGCGGCTTCCCACGGTGCTACTGGAACCGCGGTGGTTAGATCGAAATTCTCGACCTTAAATCGGGGATGCGGTGCGAGCCGTACCTTTAGATGGAGATCTCCAGCCGCTCCACCGCCCCGCCCCGGCGCGCCCTGCCCCTGAAGCCGAATTGTCGACCCGTTCGTCGTTCCGGGCGGAATCTTCACCATCAAGGTCTTTACCCCTTGGGGGCCTTGGAGGGAGATGCCGGTTTTCGCTCCAGCATAGACGTCGCTCAGAGCAAGCGTTATCTCAGCCTCTTGAGCGGAGCCGGCGCGAGCCCTAGCACCCGCCGCATCATCAAACATCCGCCCAAAATCGTGGGTGCTTCCCGCCCGAAATCCGCCCCCGCCGAAATCGAAACCACCCATCCCTTGGCCACCCATGCCGGCACCGCCGAAGCTCGCGCCACCACCAAAGATAGCTTCGAAGAAGTCGCTAAAGCCCCCCATGTCGAAGCCAGCGCCCCCACCCGCCGAGCGGAACTGCCCGCTATCGAATCCAGGGGGAGGTCTAAAATCCTGCCCCGCTTTCCAATTCGCACCGAGCGCATCGTAGCGGCGGCGCTTCTCAGGGTCTTTTAAGACCTCGTACGCCTCGCCTATCTGCTTAAACTTGTCCTCGGCCCCCTTAGCCTTGTTGACGTCCGGGTGGTACTTACGAGCGAGTTTACGATAGGCCTTTTGAATCTCATCGGCCGACGCCTCGCGCTTTACCCCGAGTGTTTCGTAATAGTCTTGGAATTTCACGACCCTATCCTAACTCAGCCGTTCATGGCCTCATCAATATAGCTAAGCACGATTCTTGGGATTTCAAATAGGAGCGGGGTTGGGGGCTCTTAGGCCGGATAGAATCCGGCCCTCCAAGGGTTCG
>JBJOHD010000290.1:0-10717 GCA_046047875.1 Pseudomonadota bacterium
GGTCCCCCCGATATGATGTTGCCTGGAATAGAGCGCTATGAAGATCTCCCTTTCTCGCCGCAGCGGTTACGTTATCGGACTCAGCTTTTCTCTGGTCACAATCGCCAGCGGTTGCGCCCCAGCGACTAAATCTCCGACACCTCCGACCGCTCGGCGCACATTGACAGCCCCCAGTGAAGGGGTGACGACAGTTCGGGGAGAGACTCGGGCGCCTACTGCACCAAACGGCGGACAAGCTCTCGATCTTTACACTGCGGGCAAATTCGAGGAGGCAGCGGCGATCTATGAGGGGCTTGTTCGGGCGAACCCGAACGACCGTAACGCGCTGAGCAACCTCGGCCTCATCTCGTATCGTCTTGGGCATCACGCCGAAGCCGCGGGCTACTACCGCCGAGTTATCAATCTCGCTCCCCAGGATCCACAAGCTTATTTCGATCTGGGGGTGGTTTACACCGCGCAAGGACTCAACGAACAGGCGAGCGATAACTACCGACGCACCCTGCTGCTCAATCCCAGCCATGCCGACGGCGCGCTTAACTTAGGGCTCATCTACGTCGCCACCGGGCAAAAAGCGCAAGGATTAAAGACCTGGCGCGGGGTGGTCTCTCGGGGGGTACGCTCTGCACCGATTCATTATTACATCGGACTTGCTGAGGCGGACGCCGGGAATCTCGAGGGAGCGACTCGGGAGTTCAGAACCGCGCTTCAGATTGATCCCGCCTTTCGAGAGGCTCATAACGGACTTGGCACGATTCTCCTGCGCCAGGGGCGACTCAAAGAGGCGGTAGCGGAATGGAGACTGGCGGTGCCCCCCGATGCCAGCACCTCGGGCGGGCTCGTTAAAAGCGCCACGCCCCGCCGCGCGGCACCCGACTCCTTGAACGTGATCCTGGGTGTGGATCTCGCGACCCAGTTCCGCGAGCTCAAGAATGCCGCCACGGCGCTCGACCAGGGCGACTACCCTCGAGCGATCGATCAGCTGAAACGATTTATCTCGTCACACACTCAGGATGCGCCCGCCCGGACCGCCCTCGGCTACGCCTTTGCGCAGCAGGGAGACCTCGATGCAGCGATTCGGGAGTGGCAGGGCGCGCTCGCCGCGGACCCCAAATCAGCGGTGGCCGCATACAATCTTGCGGTGGCGCAGATTCGACGGGGCCGCCCCACCGAGGCGATTCAGAATCTTGAAAGCGCTATTACCCTCGACGGCTCGATGGTAAGCGCCTTTCACGCTCTTGGGGCGACGTATGCTGCGGCTGGAGACCTCAATAACGCCGCTGAGGCGTACAAGAAGGGGATCGAAATGAACCCCTCAGCTGCGGAGTTGATGAACGACCTTGGCCTTGTGTACGCCCGCCAAAAACGGGGAGCCCAAGCGATCGAGCAGTACCACCTCGCCCTGCGAGTAAAACCAGACCTAGCATTTGCTCGCTATAATCTCGGACTCGAGCTCCTGAGACGCGAGGACTACGCCGCAGCGGCAGAGCATTTTAAAGCCTTGATCACCTCGCAGCCCCGCGACATCGATAGCCACATCAACTTGGGATTTGCCCTGGCCCAGCTCAACCGCTCGGGCGAAGCGGTGAGTGCCTGGCGCGAGGCGCTCCGCCTCGACCCGAACGCTCCGATCGCGAATAATAATATCGGTGTCGTTCTGTTTAACGATGGTCGCCTGAACGAAGCGGTTGGTATGTATGAGACCGCACTTCGTCAAAGCCCTGGCTTCGCTGAGGGACACAACAATCTTGCAGCCGCTTTCGTAAAATTAGAGCGCTACAGCGAGGCCGCGAATGCGTACGAGGCCGCCCTGCGCAATAACCCCGGAGATGGAGAAGCGCGAAGAAATCTCGGGCATCTCTACCTCATCGAGAAGAAACCGGCTCAAGCGATACCTCACCTGACGATCGCGATCGCGAACGATCCGACCGATGCCGAAGCGTTTTTTAATTTGGGGGCAGCTCATCAGATGCTCGAGCATCGCGCCGAGGCGGTCGCATTCTATCGAGAGTTCATTCGAATCGCCGGTGATCGCCCTCAATTCAAACGTTCGGTCGCCCAAGCCTCACGGGCGATCGAGCTGATGCGCTGAGAGTAAGGGGGCGCAATCCCCCCCTCTCCGCAATTCTCCGATACGGTTGATCTTTTCCGGAAGCACTTCCTCCAACCACGCCGATAGGAGGGTGGATCGTACAGGCTGTAAGCCATCTAATCCATCGGTTTTATTAGGTATGTTTGGTTCAAAGGGTCAAATCGCAGACGACACAGTCTTTGCAGCTCGCGTGGATCGCCCCCCGCATCTTGAGACCCAAACTGGCTCGTTCGGAACGGCGAGCGACCTATTCGGTACCGGCGCATCGAGCCCGCACGCTACGATGGCGTTCACCCCACACCGCTTTTCAGTGCCCCGTCTCGCCCTCCTATTAACGATCGGGATAGTTTTAGGAGTGGCTCTTTTTCTATCTGTTCGAAGTTCCCCCACGACACCGCGCAAGCGTCCGGTCACAGCGAAGGAATCAACCGCTCCGGTAATGCTCTCGGTGAACGTCGGGGGTGGTGCTGCAGCCAGCCCGGTAGTCGAACATCTGCCCTCCCTGGAGCAGCATATCGAGAAAGCTCCGGTGGCGCTCGCCGCCCGGCGGTTTCTTTTCGCCGACAAATCCGGCCGAGCATACGGCCCAGAGTTCACTCGCGGGAAATTCGAGGAACGTCAAAACGGGGAGACGGAGGTCATGACCCGCGACGACCTGAGATCGGCATCGGGCAGCACGGGAAGGTACACCGCCGATAGCTCGATCGAATGGCAGGGTGGATTTCGGCATTCCGACGCACAGGGCAATCTTGAATTGGGCCAGTCATACTTAAAGTATCTCGAGAGCTCCGTCGGCGACTCCCTCGGCAAGAAGCTCTCGGTTGTCAGCGGCGAGCGGGTGAACCTGCTTGATAAAGTGACGAAAACCGGACGGGGTCCGGGCGGTATTCGCCCGTAACTCTAAGCCCCCTCATACCAGCGCCTGCATACCTCCCGCACTATGCTCCGATGAGCGGAGACGATACCGATTTGATGAACCCTTTTGAGCTCGAGGGGTCAGACGAGACCGATGGAGGGAGTTACGCTGTTCGCACCGTGCTTAATCCCCGATCGCATGAGCTCGAGCCCCTCACACCGCGGGATCGCGGATTTTGCTACGAGCCCAACCCCGATTTTTTTGACCTGATCACGTACTGGGGGGGGTGACCGATCCCTCATCCCATTTTATCTCCTCATGTCAGGGGATTAGCCCTTCTCTTGAGTTTTCCGCGACCCCACAGGGCGATTTGCATCTGACTCCTCGGACGAATAAAATCGATTCTCTATGGATCCGCTCGAGGCATCTCGCGCCGTTACACCCCCCGCTGCCGCTCGCAGCTCGGCTCCCGCTGAGGGCACCCTTCGCCTGCCCGCGCTCGAGCGCGATGGCCGGATACCGATAGTCTTTCACCCGCAGTACGACATCGCTCTGCACGATATCCAAGGTCCCCACCCCTTCGAGTTTAATAAGCGAAGCCGGGTATTCTCCGAGCTTCGAAATCGGCTCGTATTCTCACCTGAATCGATCTTTGTGCCGGAGCCGGCCAGCGACGCGCTCTTGGGACTAGTTCACGAGTCGAATTATTTAAAATCAGTGGCTGAACCGGCGCGTGTCGCAGCGGTTATGGGATTACCTGAGCTTCAATCCTTTCCGACTGAATCGATCGAACGGCGGCTCATTGATCCGTTACGGTATGCGGTCGGCGGAACCGTCCTCGCCTCCCGGCTCGCTGCCGAGCACGGCTGGGCTATCAACCTCAGCGGGGGATTTCATCACGCCAAAAGTGCGACGGCCGAGGGGTTCTGCTTCTTTGCCGATACCGCGGTGGCGATTCGCGCTCTCCAGATGGAGCGTCCTGACCTACGGGTTCTCAGCGTCGATCTCGATGCGCATCAAGGCAACGGTGTCGCCGCGATTCTCGGCGAGGATCCCCGTGTCTGTCTCTTTGACATTCATAACGGCGATATCTATCCCCGCGATCCGGGAGCGAGCGAGCGAATCGACTTCAATCTCCCGATTCGATCGGAGATAACCGACCACGAGTATCTTGATCTTTTGATGCGGCAGCTCCCCCGAGCGCTCGACACATTCAGCGCCGATCTGATCGTGTATAGCGCCGGCTCGGATGTGTGCGCCGGCGATCGCCTCGGCAAGATGCGGCTTTCAGACGCTGCGGTGTATCGCCGGGATGAATTCGTTTTCGCTGAAGCGTTCAAACGGGAGATTCCGATCGTTATGGTCTTGGCGGGGGGATACTCACGTCGTTCACCCAACCTCATCGCCGGCTCGATAATGCATATTTTGAGAAATCAGCTCGGAGTGGGGCTTTTCGGACGTCAACCATCCGGGACAACTCATCTTGACGGGGGCTGAAGACTCGGGCCGCCCCCCCCTCCCGGTCGACGGGGAGGTCATTAGAGTTTTAAACGTTTTTATGCTAACCTCCCCCCCCGGACCGGAGAGATGCCGCTGTAGAGAGGCGTTGCGTCGAATCGACCGGTTTGTGCAAAAAAGTACCCTAGTTAACGGGTCGAGTTCCCCTGAAGTTCGGGGGTGATTTTTATTTCATACGAAAAATTAAGGTTACGGCTATATGCTTGCGGCAAGCGATCTCGCAGTGGAGACCTCTCCCTCGATCACCTTTAACGATATCATCCCGAGCCCCACACTGCTGGGTGCGCTCGATAAGCTCGGCTTTTCCACACCGACCCCGGTTCAAGCGAAAACGATACCGGCCGCCCTTTCGGGGACCGATCTCATCGTCCAAGCGAAAACTGGGAGCGGCAAGACCCTCGCGTTCGTGGCGCCGCTCCTGATGCGTCTCGAGCATTTAGCAGATCAAGATAGCACCGCGGGCCTCATTATTACCCCGACCCGTGAGCTCGCCGTGCAGATATGCGAGGTCATCACCTCGATGAGCTCGATAAAGCCGGCGTGTCTTATCGGGGGAGTTCCGAGCCATCAGCAGATCCGCTCTCTCGACGATGACCGTCGAATTATCGTCGGAACCCCCGGTCGAATCGACGATTTTATCCGTCAGCGGCTGATAAACCTGTCAACCTGCGCCTACTTCGTCCTCGATGAAGCGGACGAGATGCTGTCGATGGACTTCGTTGAAGAAGTTCGGGGAATTCTCGCGAAGCTTCCCCGGCAGCGTCAGGGACTCTTTATCAGCGCGACGATATCAAATCGGGTCGAATCGTTAGCGCTTTCATTCCTGGCTGAGCCTCGCCGAATTATCATCGAAACCCCCGCAGAGGAGATGCCGGCGATCGAGCATTGCTATTACGAGCTGCCGGGGGAACTCACCGCCAAAGTCGCGGCGCTTGCCGATCTGCTCGAAACCTCTAAACCTCGCTCGGCGATTATCTTCTGTAATACCAAGTCCGACACCGAGCTCGTTGAGGTTTTCCTGCGTCGGCGCGGCTTCGACGCTCGGCGCATAAACTCCGACCTTACCCAAAAACAGCGCGATTACATCATGGGGAAGATTCGGGCGGGAGAGCTCCGCTTCCTGATCGGCACCGACATCGCTGCGCGGGGAATCGACATCGAGCAGATCGATCTCGTCGTAAATTATACCCTGCCGGAGCAGCCCGAGGTCTACGTTCACCGCACCGGCCGCACCGGGCGTGCCGGCCGCACCGGGCGCGCCGTCAGCCTCATCGGACCTCAGGATTTCGGTTCATTTATGAACCTCAAGCGACATATTCAGGTAGAGCTCCACAAGACCCCGCTGCCAACCGACGAGGAGGTGATGGCCGCTCGTCGGGAGCACTTCAAAGAGCTCTTGGGGAGTGCCAACGTCCCCGTACACGAGCGGGATCGCCTTCTCGCCAGCGAACTGGTGCGTGAAAGCGGTCTCACCGTAGACCCCCAGAGCGAAACGGCGAACCTCATCGCCCGGATGTATCGTTTCGCGCTTGAGCATATGTTGAAGCCTCAGATGCGGAGCCTCGATGAGGAACTCGGGGAGCGACCCCCTGAGCCGCAGGGGGGTGGACACCGGCGTTCCCACGATGAGGATTCAGGTGGACGTCGCGGCGGAGGACACCGTCGAGGTGGACGCGATCGGCGGAGATAATTTGCCCCGCCAAAAACCGGGGAGGTGCGGCTTCTCGGAATAAAAAAAGTAAGCGTACAACGAACGGACATAAAAAAAGGAGCTCGCCTTTCGGGAGCTCCTTCCTTCCACAATCCGTTAGAATTAGTGGGTCTCGTGGGCGTGATCGTGAGCCTTATCCTCGGCCTTCTCAGCGTCCGCCATCGCGACGGTCTTATCCTCGGCCTTCTCCTGTTCGGTAGCAGCAGCAACGTGCTCTTCGGTCTTCGTGGTGGTGGTGGTCGTCGTGGCCTTGTCAGCCGCGAAAGCGTTCACCGCAACGAAGCAAAAACCGAGAGCGATTACGAGGGCGCGTTTCATACGGTATCTCCATAAAAGCACACCGTTCACCGTAGCAGCGAACGAGGCCGTTTAAATTTCGAGCTATTCGGCGGCGATATCCGCCGTGAGGCCCGGTAGACATCTCCGGGCGAACAGCTGGTGCCGGTGAAGAGGTCAACTCCTCACAGGCTACGAGGGAAAGGGGCGGCACACAACAGGAAATCGCCATCGGACCCCGCTCATACCCCCCGCGAATCGCCCGATGTAACCCTCATCTGATGAGATTCCTCAACCAGACCGCCCAGCCGACGATCCGTTTCGGGGTTATCGGACTCGGCTATGTCGCCCAAAGCGCGATCCTTCCTGCCTTCAGTCACACCCGCAAGGTCGCTGAATTGACCGCCCTTATCTCAAGCGACCCGACCAAGCTCCGCGAACTCGGGGCGCGCCATGGTGTTACCCACCTGTACGATCAAACCGACTTCGATGCAGCGCTCGCTGCAAATACCTTCGATGCCGTCTATATCGCCGTACCGAACTCCTGCCACTGCGATTTTGCCCTCCGCGCAGCAATCGCTGGAAAACATATCTTATGCGAAACTCCCCTTGCTCTCACAAGCGCAGAGTGTAAGGAGATGATTCGGGTCGCTCAGGAGCACCACGTCCGTCTGATGGTGGGTTACAGACTCCACTTCGAGCGAAGCAATATGCGCGCTTCGGCGATCGTTCGATCGGGAGAGATCGGGATCCCCCGCATCGTTGATGCAGTCGTCTCGATGCAGCTCGAGGATGAGAGTCCGCGGACTCGCCGACAGCTCTTTGGGGGCCCGATGTATGACATCGGGATCTACGGTATCAACGCTTCCCGCTATCTCTTTCGGGCCGAGCCGATCCGCGTTACCGCGCTGGCCAGTGAGCTTCTTGACCCGCGCTTCTCCGACGTTCCAGCGCTCGAGAGCGCGATCCTCGATTTCGGCTCCGGGCGGCTCGCGACGATTACAGCGAGTTACGGTAGCACTCTCACGTCGTATTTTAACGTCATCGGCACCGCAGGAACGGTGCGTCTCAGCCCCGCATTTGACCACAATACCCCGCTTACCCTTGAGATAACCACCGCCGCCGGAGTCGAACGGGAGCACTATCCGACGGTCGATCAATTTGCCCCAGAGATAATAGAATTCGCTCGATGCATCACCGAACACACCGAACCTGAGTCCTCAGGGCTTGAAGGGCTCGCCGATGTACGTATCATCGAAGCGCTTGAGCGATCTGCCTCGACGGGACGGCGGGTCGAGCTGGCCGATTTTAAAAAGCCGCGGCGGCCTGATCTCTCGCAGACCGCTCAAATTGCCCCGATGAAGAACTCGCATCCACTCGTTCACGCTCATCCACCGGGACGCTCAACACGGGGTGGCTGAACCCGAGGCGTCAGCTCGGCGATCGATGGGAGCACCCGCACGACACCCGCCGTCAAAGGACAGCGGTGAGCCCACATGCTTATTCGACCTCCCGCACCGGACGACGCTGCGTCTTCGTCTTCGCACGATAGCGTTTTTCGGTAAGTATCCGCTCCTTCTGTCGGCGGGAGCGGCGCCGCTTCTGCCGTCGAATCTTCTCACGAGCCTGCTCGACGGCGCTCGCTTCTCCCTCTTGAAGCGCGGCCACACGCTCACACAGGAGACGCCGCGCAAGAAAACGGTTCGCCGACTGCGAGCGTCCAGCCTGACATTTCACCTCAATACCGGTCGGCTCGTGTCGCAGATAAACGCACGACGAGGTCTTGTTTATTTTTTGTCCCCCACGCCCCCCCCCACGCACGAACTTCTCCGTGAGGTCGTGTTCAAAGATCCCGAGCTCCTCCATCCGTTGGGCCAGGTGAGCCTGTTTCTCCGGTGAGATCACCGTGCTCATCGAAGCGGCTCATGGATTAGACACACCGAGTTAATGCAGTAACGCTGACCGGTGGGAGGAGGGCCATCCTCAAAAACATGCCCCAAGTGCGCATTGCACCGCTTACACCGAACCTCCACCCGAATCATCCCGTGAGAGTAATCGGGAATAGACACCACCGCTTCGGGGGCGAGCGGTGTGGTGAAGCTCGGCCAACCGGTGCCGGAATCAAACTTCGTCGCCGCCTCGAAGAGGCTCGCACCACAGCACACACACCGATATCGCCCCGGCTCTTTCCGCTCACAGTACGTGCCTGAGAACGGCCTCTCAGTCCCGGCACGACGGCACACCGCGAACTGATCAGCCGATAAAACGGTACGCCAATAATCGTCATCCTTTGAACGCCAGTCCTCTGCATCGCAATCGATCCCCTGCAGATGCGGAGGAGCGGTTGGATGCCCCTTCGGAAACGTTTCAGCCATCTGGAAATTCTCCTCAACTGCACCGAAAACAGACGCCGCGCCGCCCCCCGGCTCGACCCATACCTTATCGCATATGCGCGAGCGCCTCGGCGAGAATATCCCCCGGTATATTTCTAAAAAAACGCTCCGGCTCGAAGATCGTGCCCACTATCTCTGCGATATCTTCGATAAACGCTCCTGTCGGTTCCTCAGTTGAGGGAAATATGCCGACCGCACGACACTGTTCGATAAACACCTCGGCTGCTCTCCGCGAGCGCGAGAACGCCTTGTCGAGCTGTACCGCGACATCGAACGGCTCAATCGTTTGATCGGGGGGCACCCCCACGAGTGACCAACGGGCTCCATCCACGAGCCCCTCCGCCCGTAGGCGCAGCATCTTTACGACGGTAAGGCTCCCCAGCGATGGCGGACGATGGATCGAACCGGGCCGATATTTGCACGGTCGCAGGACGCCCCCGATAAAATCGAGCACAGCGAGGGGGGAAGCGACCACCTCCCCGCCCCCCGACACGACCTCGTTCACACTGAGATCGCGATTCGCCATATACCGGCCGAGGTTCGCGATAACCTCGACACCGAATCCCCGCTCAAAATCCTGCGGCATCAACGATCTCGACACGATGCTGTCGTGCTCGGTCCACCCGGAACCGAAACGCACTATGTCGAGGTCACGTGGAAACGGCGCGTGTCCCCGAAGCGTAAGACCGAGGGCGCGCCGCGCCGCCCCACCCTTAAAAAAGTATCCCTCCGGCAGCAGCTGGAGTCCGGTTTCGGGAAGTTCGAATCGCATCCGCTGCGGGGAGCACTCACGGAACGGGGGCAGCTCAAGCGCCTCAAAAACCCGGGTGAACTGCTCGAGGGTATCTATCTCTCCGGCGAGAAGCTGCGAAGCCGCCTGACGGGCGAGCTTTGCCCGTTCCTCACCCGGCTCATCAAACAACACCGGTTGGCGAATACTAAATATCTTCCGATCGGGTCGTCTTCTCACCGGGGCTCACGCTCGAGGGATTGGTTGGGCGATTCACCCCTGTTTTTATCACATCTCGATCCGTCGCTCTACCGATGCTTAACGCTGCGCGGAGTAATCCTTGTAACTGCGGATCAGTGGAGTACCGCCTGAACTCCTCATCTAAATGACGAAACTTCTGGGGAGCGTCGATGATCAATATCTCTGGGCAGGTATGATAGTAGGCAAACGCCTCTGCGAAGTCCTCCCACGGCGACGTCCGACTGTACCACCTGCGGGAAAACTCAGCATCGGCATCGACCGATACGAGGATACCGGTAAACGGATTCAGGGAAAGTACGATCCGCCGACCTCGATGCTCCACCGGCGCCCCACACGGGAGCTCCCGGCCATCGAGCACCACTATCCCGAATCGCTCGCCGAGCTCGTAGCGCTGCGGTTCGATTACCTCCCATCCCGCGAGAGCAGCGAATTCCCGAAAGTCGATCGTCGGTTCACCCGGCGCAAAATCGATCACGCCCCCCTCGATGACATACCCCGCTTTTCCTCCACCGATCTGGAAGCTGTGGCCAAGCTCATGTGTCAACACAAAGACCAGCGAACTTACATTGTGAACTGCGGCTGATATGCCCGGATGATCGAGCGCAATTCGGGCTATCTTTATCCGCCCGTCGTCTTGATAGCGCGCTCCGAGAACGTTTTCGCCGAGGGTCTCCACCAACTCGATCCGGTGGATGAGCGGGGTCAGGAGAAGCCGCCCCTCGGGCAAGCCGGCGAGGATCGAGTCGATCTCGGCTATATCCTTCATGCGCCACGTTTCGGGAACCGGCGACTCTCCCCGCGGGGCTCGCCACACCAGGTGGTCGGAGTGTGTGGGCGCTCCGCCCATGAGGTCTTCTCCCTCTCCGGTTGTGATATCGACGCC
>JBJOHD010000291.1:0-6387 GCA_046047875.1 Pseudomonadota bacterium
AGAGATGGACGAAATTCAACGCCGCAAGACGGATGATAAAGGGGCATAGCGCCGCAAGTCCGATCCCAAAGAGGAGCGGCTCCGGACTACTAACGAATCGAAGAACAGCTGCTCCGATAAAAATCCCTACCAAGGTAAAACTGAGACGCCACGACCACGGCGCTGAGCCAAGAGTTATAACTATGAAGCCGAGCATGATCTCGGGGAGCACACTATCGATCCGCGGCTCAGCGATGATGATCTCCCACCACCCGATGACAACAACGGCGCAGAGAAAGGCTCCTCGCATGACGCGATCCATCTCGCGCGCCTGCAGAATCTGGATGAAAATTGTGAGCTCAATTGCCGCAAGCGCCACCCAACTAAGGGCGAGGAGCGGCCGTATCGGCTCGAACTGAATCACCAGGAGACAAACGATCCCTCCGATGAGCACACTCACCGAGATAAGACGCCAAAAAACCTCCCCGAGAAACTCACTCAAGGCGGTTCGATTCAGCAAAAGCTGGAGATCCCGACGAACCATACGCTCATCGACCAAAGAGCCTCCGTCGTCAGCGATCGCCGGATAGATCGGCCGCTCCTCTGCTCCAAGGGGCGTCTCATAGCGAACCCCCTCCGGCTTCATCGATCGAGCCCGTACCAGGGCGAGCCCTGAAAGAAATAAAATCCCGCTGACCCCCCCCAGTACACCGCTCTCAATTCCCCAATCTCTTAAACCAAACGGGGTATAAAAGATTATGAGCACAACCGCCGCACCGGATACGACCGAGACTACCGCCAACGGCAGCCGAACAAAGACGAACGGCAGGAGAAGCCCACCCAGGGGGAGAAACAGATGGGTCATCGGCTCGAGACCGCCCAGTATCGCTGCACCGGTGAGGCTCACCCCAAGGACTCCACTGGTCGTGAGCGCGAAACGGTACGAAACATACTCGCGCGCAGTCGAAACGAAAGCCCCGATCCCGAGGAGAAACGCGAGCGCAGCGAGACGCACGACGAAAGACTCTATTCCCTGAACAAGGATAGCTCCAACAACGAGAAGCAGCACAAAGACGAATGCATGGGGGATCAAAAAATTCCGGGTGAATTCACCGGCGCTACCCACCGTGCCATCGAGCACCGAGTTCAAGGTACGCCGGCTACGGCCCAATCGAGCCGCGAGCCCGCTGTCTTTCCTGTCGAGAGTCATACTCGACGCACCTCCGGAGAGCCGTGCATTGCGACCCCCATGACGCTGCCTAACTTATCTTCGGATCCATCGGTGCCCCGCAAACGGCGCATAAGACGTCTCCGATGAGCTCCGGCGGCACCTGCGGACGACGTGCGAAGGTGACCACGTAGTTTTTCGAGGAACACCCAGCACACGCCGGAAGCGAGTTGTCGCTCTCGAGAAAAAGATTTCGCGAAGCCTCTGCGATATGCGCTCGGAGAAAATCTTCAAGCGGAGCCCCTTCGACTCGACTCCCCTGCCCCACCCCCAGAATTTCGCGAACCCTATTGAGAAAGCTCTCACTCTGGGCCTGGGGAGAGCCCTTGACGATGTAATCTACCGCCCCCTCCTCCATGAATCGCTGCTTCAGATGAACCGACGGATTCCCGGTAAAGATCACGACGTACGGCACCCGCCCAGAGCGCTTAATAACACCGAAAAGGAACGAGCCAGACTTATCGTTGAGGCCGATATCGAGGATGGCGAGGCGAAACGAATCGTTCCGTAAAGACTCTTCGGCATCTTTCACACTCTCACAGCCGTGCACCGAATAACCCTCACTCGTGAACAGCTTCACGAGTCTCTCCCGCTCTTGAGAGCCATCCTCAACGATCAGGATATCCTTCATAGATTGTCTGCGCCTCCTCATCGGCTTACTTCGTGGAACCGGTTGAGCTCACCCAACATCTTATTTGATGCGGTGTCAGGGCGGTATTTTTTAGTTTTTTCTGAGTTTTAGTGCTTCGCCAAGACGTCTGTATCATTTTAAACGAGCGCGAGCCGGCGAAGGCCAAGATCGCCGAGATTATCGAACTACGTCTCAAAAGTCTTAATATAACGTCGTCTCGCCTGGTCGTCGACCAACACATCGCCGCGGTGGTCACAGCGCGGAAGCCCCGCTTCGTCATCCTCGACTACCTCCTCGGAGATTACACCACCGGACTCGACGTCTTAAGTGCGATCAACGAGATGAGCGATGAGGATCGCCCCTGCGTCCTCTTCTTAACCGATGAGCCGAGCATCCACGTCGCAGTGCAAGCGCTCAAGGGCGGCGCTAAGGACTACCTCGAACTAGAGTCCCCCCAGTCCCTCCACCTCGCGATAACAATTATTGAAAACGGCCTCGCGGAGCAGCGCGCGGTGAAACGTCCGCCGCTACCCCGTTGGGTTAGCCTCTCCGATCTCGTCGCAGCAACCCCCCCCCTCCAACAAACGCTCGGCGCTCTCAGAAATGCAATCGAGCGCCGTAGTCGAGGAGTAGTCCTTCTCGGCCCGCCGGGGAGTGGGCGCACCACCATCGCTCGAGGCGCCACGCTCCTTCGCGAAAATCCCGCGGCCTGGAGCTACCTCGATGTGCGATCGTTTCTTCACGCCCCAGCGATGATTCCGGGAGTTGAGATCGACCCACGCCGTGGGATTCGTCCCCGCTCCGGGCATCTGGTGATCCTCGATAATATCGAGTCGGATGACGGTGAGATCCTCAGCGCTTTCGCTGACGGTGCGTCTCTCGTGCCGGAGCACGGCGGGACTACGCTGGTCTGTACAAGCGATGAATCCACCGCCCGAGCATACGCCCAAATCTTTGGGGGTGAGACAATTTCGATTCCGGCGCTCAGTCATCGAAGAGGCGACATCGGAGCGCTCGTTCAGCGGTTCATCCGTGAAGCTGAGGTGTTATCTGGCAAGAAGATCCCGACGTTCGACAGCGACTTTATTCTGAAGATGACCGAACTCGCCTGGCCGGGGAACGTCAGACAGCTCCGCACCGTGGTGCTCAACACCGCGCTCGATTCACTTCGCAGCGAACGGCCGCGTGACGAACTCTTGATGATTAATTATGAGCTTAACGGGCCGACCGATTCAAGTGAGCGATCGACGGTACCGCTCGACCCCCTCTCCATCGCCGCTGCATTTGAAGTTGCCGGGAGGCATTATCGCCGAACCGCCGCGCGACTCGGCTGTTCAGTTGCTCAAGTGCGCGCCGCCCTTACGGGAGCGCCGCTCGCTGAAAAGGAAGGTGTATGACCACGACGCCCTCCCCACTTACCGTCGGTATCATCGGATCGATCGATGCAAGTCGCCGACTTGAGGCGCTCCTCAACGGTGCCGGCCTCAGCGTCACCGTCTTCCACAGCCGCATCCCTGATGCCTGGGCACTTATCCTGACGCACCGCCCCCAACTGCTTCTCGTCGAGATCGGGCTGCACTACAACGAACGGCTGCATTCCTCGCTGCGCCGCGTTCTAGCGCAGACCCGGGAGCGACTCGGCGGTGAGATCACGATCGCCGCGGTCTTAAACGCTAGCGAGAAGCTGTGGTTTGGAGGCGACCTTCTGTTCGAAGACGGAGATACGCTCGCTCCGTCGGGATTCCTCGATACCTTCGTCGTTGCTCCTCCAGCTGGGATGCCCTCCATCCCCGATTATCGTGATCAACTCACGAGCCTCGTGGGCGCAGTCCGCCACGAACATACGCGGCGAGCTGAGGAGAAACGCCCCGTTCCGCCGCTCGGCGCAACCGGCTGGGTTCAATCGATGGCTGATCCGGCGAGCCGGGATCTGTGGTGTCGCTGGCTCCCCCGCTACGCCAGTTACACAAACGAGAACCCTCTCATTATCGGCGCAACCGGCACCGGAAAAACAAATCTCGCCCATGCGCTCCATCTCTTCTCAGGACGCACCGGCCAGTTCGTGAGCATTACCCCCCGTGACTTCTCTTCCTCGGAGCTCGTACAAGCTGAGCTTTTCGGAGCGGTCGCCGGAGCCTACACCGGTGCGGTCGATAAGTGGGGACTGGTTAAGCGAGCTGAGAAAGGCACCCTCTTCATCGATGAGCTCCAAAGCATCGACAAAGAGCTCCAGGGCAAGCTCATCACCTTTATCGAAAACAAGGTGTATCGCCGAGTCGGAAGCGCTGACACCGTCGAGGCGGATGTGCGGTTCGTTTTCGCGTCAAATCGCAGCCTCTACGACATGATGGAATCCGACATTTTGCGGGACGATTTCGCATATCGGCTTGAGCGGGTTCAACTCAACCTGAAGCCTCTCCATGAGCGCCGGCTTGATATCGCGGCGGCGCTCGCCTTCGCCCTCGCCAAGGTCACACGACAACGGCCTCATTCACGGTCGGTGCACGGTCTAACGAGCGGGGCCTACCGACTTCTCTTCGCCCAGCTCTGGCCCGGCAATCTCCGCCAACTCGAGAACGTCGTCGCTCAGCTGTGCGAAGTGACCGAGATAAACGGCGGCTCGATCGTCGATGAGCGGGTGGTTCACGAGGTGTTCAGTGCCCGTCTTCTGCGCTCAGTAACCACGGGACCGGAGGTTATCGCCCAAGCCGCACTCGCCGTCTGCGAGAACGCCGCTCTTTCCGGGGACTCGCGACTCACCGTGGGGGCGGAGCGCTTTCTCGATACCGCTCGCAGCCTTGCGCTTGAGGTATGCGGAGGGGACTGGGAGCAAGCGGCGCAGTTGATTGACGATCGTCGAGAGCTCATGCGACTATTCGCAGAGACCGCAGCGATGAAAAAATTCACCCGCGATGAGGAACAAAAAAATTAGGTGACAGAGTTGACGCAGCGCGCCATCGCGTGAGCGATCGTTTAAACGGTGGGACGTAAAGAGGCCCGATTATCATGAGTACCCCCCCGATTCCCCTCGCTGAGTTTCAACGGCTCTCAGGCCTCTCCGACTCGGCGATTGTGTGGCTCTTGATACATAACAAGATTCCCCTGGCGTATTCGCCTGCCACCGGGATATCCGTCGACGCAGGTCATCCCACCACGGCGGATCTCGTTGCCGCGATTACTCACCAACACGAGGCGGGGCTCGAGGCTGACGCTCCCCTCATCCGAGAGCGGATGCGCACCCTCATCAACACCCATCTGGAGAGTATCCTCGAGAGCGCGTTGGAGCGGATAAATTCCACTCCCGAGAAGTCCGCATGACCGCCCGCAACCTCGCCCTCCTCGGTCTAGCACTCACCGGCGCCATCCTCCTGGGGCCGTACGTGGGGATTCATATAATCACTACCCCGCCATATGAGGAAGCGGCCCGCCGAACGAGCGGGGAGCAGCCTCGCCGAAGATCGACTGCGCCGAAAGCCGCCGCTCCAGTAGAGGAGCCTCTCGGTGCCCGCTCTCGCCGTTCGGCCGAGGGAGAGCGGGAGAACCTCGCCGATATCGAAAGTCTCCTTCAGAGCGAGAAGCGCTAACCGAAACAAAGGGGCACTGCCCGAGAGAGGGCAGATCCTCCGTTACCGATCTTAGTGCTTTTCGCGCTGAATCACCGAGGTGGCGGTCGCAACCATCGAGGCGATATCGGTGAGATTCGAGGGAATAATCATCGTGTTATTCGACTTCGCCAGGTTCCCAAACTGCGAGATGTACTGCTCCGCCACCCGCAGCTGGGTAGCCTCAAAGCCGCCCTGACTCGCGATCGCCTGAGCCACACGGGTGATACCCTCTGCGGTCGCGGTGGCCACCGCCAATATCGCCGCAGCCTCACCTTCCGCCTCGTTCATCTGCTGCTGCTTCGTCGCCTCTGAGGCTTTAATTACCTGCTGCTTTTGCCCCTCAGCGGAGTTGATCGCTGCGTCGCGCTCACCCTCGGAGGTCAATATGACCGCCCGCTTCTCCCGCTCCGCCCGCATCTGCTTCTCCATCGCTGCGATGACGTCGTGGGGCGGGGTGATATTTTTAATTTCGTATCGGAGAACCTTTACTCCCCACGGCTCTGAGGCTTTGTCGAGCTCGCTCACCACCTGGGTGTTGATATGGGTACGCTCCTCGAAGGTCCGATCAAGCTCGATCCGCCCGATCTCGCTCCGTAACGTCGTCTGCGCGAGTTGTGTAATAGCGAAGATGTAGTTATCGATACCATAGGAGGCGCGCTCCGCGTCCATAACCTTCAGATATAAAACGCCGTCAACCGAAACCTGCACGTTGTCGCGGGTGATACACACCTGCTCCGGAATATCGAGCGCCATCTCTTTCAATGAATGGCGGTACCGAATGACATCGATGAAGGGGAAGAGGATGTGGAACCCAGCCCCGAGTGTTTTGCTGTATTTACCGAGTCGCTCCACCACGTACGCGCTCTGCTGCGGCACGACGATCGCCGTTTTGGCGACCACCAGCAGCACAAAGCCTGCGAGGATGAGCGAGATAATTAACGCCG
>JBJOHD010000292.1:0-11653 GCA_046047875.1 Pseudomonadota bacterium
ATCGGGGGGGGCACCTCCCCCCGTCCCGGCGAGATCAGCCTCGCCCATCGGGGTGTTCTCTTTCTCGATGAGTTCCCCGAGTTTCGGCGGACCGCGCTGGAGTCGATGCGGGCGCCCCTCGAATCAGGGGGGGTGAGCATAGTTCGGGCCAAGGCGGCGGTCACATTTCCGGCGCGGTTTCAGCTCATCGCCGCAATGAATCCGTGTCCGTGCGGACGGCTCGGCTCTCCGGGAGGGGGATGCCTCTGCTCGCGAAACGCGATTCATGGGTATTTGGCGAAGGTCTCGCAGCCGATCCTGGATCGAATCGACCTTCATGTGGAGCTTTCAGCGGTGCCGTTGCATAGGATCACCGAGCTGCCTCAGGGGGGGCGTCTCGACGAGGAGCGTCGTCTGCGTGAGGTCGTTTTATCTGCCCGGGAACGCCAGATTAAACGGAGCGGTGACCTCAACTCGGCGTTATCCTCCGCAGCGATTCGGGAAAACCTGAATGCTGAAACGGAGGCTTTACGTCTCCTCGAACGAGCAGCTGAAAAAACCGGACTGAGTGCGCGGGGGTATCTGCGCGTCTTAAGGGTTGCGCGAACGATCGCCGACATCGCCGGGGAGGAGCGGGTATCGACCCCGCATGTGGCTGAAGCGGTGCAGTATCGCTCGCTTGAGCGGATCGAGAGATATTGCCGGGGCGGGGGGAGCGAGCACGTGGGCGCTCGGCGCGGGTAAGGTGCGGGAATTATGATGGGTTCCTCCCGAGCCGCGGGAGAGTCCCTGCCACGTTGATTAGCCCCGGCAAAGCCCCTAAAATAGCAGTTCTGCTCGTTCTTTTCGATTCCTGCACACTCAAAGCCATATTTTTCTGTTGTTGCGATGACGCAAACGACCCTTGAACGCCCCCGTGGCGTTGTACAGAACGACACACTCGTCGAGCCGAAGCTCGCCCGGCTCCCCGTGCCTGAGTTCGACTCGGTGGAGCTGCGCGTAACTCGATTCCAGCGTGAGCGAACCCCTGAACTCTATAATGAGATCGCCCGAGAGATGCTCCCGCTGGTCCGCGCGCGTGCGATCGCGATTCACTCTCGGTCGGGATTTGCCTCGGTCGTTACTCGGGATGATCTAATCCAATTCGGCTCATTAGGGTTACTGCGGGCGATCGAGTCGTTTGACCTTTCCCATAATGTAAAATTTGCCACCTTCGCCTCTCTCCGAATTGAGGGGGCGATACTCGACGGACTTCGGTCTGAGGATGTACTCACCCGGGGGGAGCGGCGGATTCAGCGGCAGCTGGAGCGGGCGTTCGACCTTTTAAAAGGGGAGGGGATCACGAATCCCTCGGAAGAGGAGCTTCAGCGGCAGAGCGGTTTATCGGCGGAGGATTTCAACCGGGGCCGCGAACTGATGCGGCGCAGGTATGTTATCTCGATCGATGGGCCTCGGTTGCGCGGGCGGGATGAATCGAGAGAGTCCCCGGGTTTTGGAGTGGGGGATCTCCTCCCCGATAGACGAGAGTTCGCGGTGGACCGAAGCATGAGTGAGGAAGATATGTGGCGGGTCGTGCGTCGTTGTCTCCCCTCCCATCAAGCCGCGATTATCGAGGGGATATTCCGAAACGGGGAAGAGTCAGCCAAAATCGCCGAATCTCTCGGAGTGTCGCGGACGTGGGTATCGATTGAAAAGAAAAAGGCGCTCGAGGATCTGCGTGTCCTCCTCGAGGAGGGGGGGCCGGAGCGCAGTTTTTCCGGTTCGCTCCGCACGGTGCTTCTGGGGCGATCGTAGACGGTCGAGGCGCCGGACGGGGCTACTGCCCCGGCGTGGGCATATTCCGCATCACCTCTTGTTGAATGTTTGGCATGAGCTCCGCGGTGTACGTCGGCATCTTCTGCATCACCGAGCGACCCTCTGGGGAGCTGTAGAAGTCGGTGAGGGAATTGATCTCACCTGCGGTAAAATGCTTCACCATCAATTCAACCGAGACGTCGCGGAGTCTCTTAAAATCGAGTCCGTCGAACATCATCTTCTTCACCTCTTCGCGGGCCTCCGGAGGAGCTTGCATCGCGAGCTGTGAGGTGAGCTCATCCATCATCTGCTCCATCGGAAGCGCCTGGTGGTATCGAAGCGCCGCGAGCCGCCGGGTATCGGGATTATCAGGCCCACCTTTTTGATCACAGGCGAGGAGGTTAACAGCAAGGCACAGCGCTGCTGCTCCTCGTGCGATCATTCCCATATGACTCCGGCTCATAGCTGCTCCTTTTGGTCCTTTGTTCGAATCGCCATCTCGATCGTTTGTGTCTTCGAAACCCCTGTATAATCGGTGATCGTCTCGACGATAACGAGCTTGTCTTTTAATATCTCGGTGATGGCACCCCCATTCGGACCGATCTTTGTGCCGCGCCGAACCGTGAATCCCCGTCCCGCAGCATTTTCGACGATAGCGGTCGGCTCCTCGAAGCCGTCGAGAACCGCCGTGAGTTTAAGTTGTCCGATCTCGTACCGCTCAAGGGGTGAGAGGTTGTCGCGCTGCGTATCTTTCGGTGAAAAATCAAACGGCTGGAAGGGGTCACGTTTCCCCGAGGCGTCGTAGACGAAATCTGGTGTCGGTGGGGTATCGGGGAGAGCTGCGACCGCATCGGCGGTGAGTCTCCCCGGGGAGCCGGCGGTCTGAGCAGCCGCGACAGGCGCAGCAGCGACAGGTACAGCCGGGGGATTCTCGGCAGCTTGGGGAGACGCTCCCCCAGCTGGGTCGGTCTGATCGGGGGTGCGCTCCATATAAAGCCCGAGGAAGCAAAATTGGGCTGCGAGAAGGACACCGCCGACGATCAAAGCTTTTTTTAGAAGAGGGGTTTTCAGTGACACGGTGCCCATCGCTGCTGTCTTGCTGAGGCGAGCCTTATCGCCTCTCCGCGCGAACCGGTGGTTCCGTGGAAGCGACGTGAACCAGTAGATATTAGACCTTTTTTGATCCGAGTGCACGGGTAAATACATCGGAGAATCCCGCAATAAAACGCTCGCGGGTCTCCAGCGAGTCGGATAAACCCCGTCCGAGCCAGTCGGCTATCATGCAGGTGTGGAGTATCTGGGGAGTCACCCCGCTGAGCTCGCGGTCGATAAAGGTGCGGGTTCGCTCGATACACCGCTCAAGGGGCATATTACCGCGGGTTACCTCGCGATACCTTCCCGGCACGTTCATGTGGTGCTCTACGACCGCCAGCACCTCGCGGCTAAACTCGGAAAGGCCGAGTTCGTTCAGTAAACGGCGCGCTCGTGCCCGTGGGCGGAGATGCGGGGGGACGCCCCCCCCTCAAGAGATATCTCTGTAGTCCCGGGGACCCCTTTACCGATATCGTGAAGGAGTGCTCCGAGGAGAGCGGCGGCTCTCTCCCTCTCCGAAAGTTCGAACCGCTCACAGAGCGTGTGGGTCTCAGCTACGACTCGGAGCGTGTGGATGTAGACATCACCCTCAGGGTGGTGGCGGGGGTCTTGAGGGATGTGGCGCACAGCGAGGATCGCTCCCAGCCCCTCGCGTGCCCCGGTCCGCTCAACGAGCTTCTCGAACGCCTGAACCGGATCCGAAGTTTTGAGCGCTGCGACGAGCGCTTCGCCGCATTGGGCGGGGGTTAGTGGAGAGTCAACGGTGACCGCCGCTGAGCACATCGTGAGCATGCGAAACTGCGCTGCAGGCATCTCTCCAATCGTAAGACTATCGAGCGCGGTGCTAGCGGAGATGCCGATTCCGGATGGAGACCCGTGGGTGTAAAGGGTGATGTGAAGATACGGCTCAGGCAGCTCTCTGCCGAGGATCGCTCCGATCGACTTTATAATCTCCCGCGCGTGAGGGGCCGCGACCGGGACGATGAACGATTCGTGGTGTTCGAGCGCTTGCTCCCCGCCTTTTCGGGAAACCAGCGTATCCCGAGCGAGACGGATAGTCGGCGCGTCGGGGGCAAGGGTAACGTCGAGCCCGCCCAACGCGTTGGCAGCATCAGCAAGTTTCTGCAGCTCAGCGCCCTTATCCGGATCGGCGAGCACTTTTTTCATATCGCTCGAATGTTTAAAGCCGAGGAGGGTAATGTGGGTCTCAGCTTTCGGCGTGAACTCCCGCTCGTCTACTGTAAAAGGCCCGCCGATAAGACCGAGAGTGTGGGGCGAGATCTTGAGAAGCACCGTTCCCTTCTCCGTGAGATCGAGCGGCCCTTTGAGCTCGTTCGAACACCGCGAACTCTCAGAAGCCGCGAACGATGAATTCTCCCCTGAAGTCGAGGATTTTCCCGAGCTGGATTCAGGGTCTAATTCAGGTTGAAGATCTACGATCGGACGATTCCCCGCGTGGCTGTCAGAGAAGTTTTGATAAGAGCCTCTCAAAGTCCCTCATAAAGGAGGAGTTCGGTTTGAAGCCAAATCGAGTCAATCAGTTACGCCCTCCCGTGGGGGGTATTTGAGTACGAAAGTTGCGTTTGCTACCCTCGGGCATGAGTAGTTTTGAATATCGCCCCACTACCCCCCAAGCAGCTCAAAAGATCGGTGTCGTTGAGGCGAGCCTCGTTGGGCTCCTTGATAAGATCCTTCCGGAGGTCGAGCACGGACGGGTGTCGTCGCTTGTTGTCGACGATACCGGTGGCCGTGCCATCGGGCTATTCCTGCATCGCAGTCTCGAACTTCTGGGGCATAAGCTTCCCCTCGTCTTTGTGTGCCCTCCCGGTCCAGGAGAGGGAGGAAAGCGCGAGATCTCGCAGCTCACTCCGCGACAAATCGACTCTCTCGGTGAGCACCCGATGATCGTGACAGAAGTCATCTACTCGGGGGAGGCGGTGGGGAGTATCGTGCGTGCATTAAATTCCGCAGGAAAAGTTCCCGCCATCGCCTCGCTGAGCGGCTTTCTTGTGCGCGACTACTCCATGCGATGGCCGATAACGCTCGTGACGAGTCGGCGAGGCACGCGTCCCGAAGGCCAATTCTCGAAAGTCTTTATGCCGGCGGAGTTGTCGTTCGAAGCCCAAGAGCTTTTGTGTGCTGATAAGATTACGTCAGGCGTCATGCGACAGAACGTATCACTGAGTCGGGTGGTTCCCACCGCGGCTGCCCATCCCACCGACGAGGTGCGGAGGGAGGTTCGCGCGTTTCGGGCGGCGCTGTATCGGCTCGCGGTCGCCACGGTTGAATCCCGCGAAGATTGAGCCCGACAAAGGGGTCACGACACCTCACGATGCGCGAGTTTCCCCCGCAGCCGTTCGGCTCCATAGGATCCGCGCCGTTCGGCGCCATGGGACCCGCGCCGTTCGGCGCCATGGGAGAGGAGATATATCGGGGTGACTGGATTTGAACCAGCGACCCCTAGTTCCCAAAACTAGTGCTCTAGCCAGGCTGAGCTACACCCCGATATGATTACCCCGATACTCTAGTACAGCCCTAGATAGTTTGAAAGACTCATCAATCTTTTGATTTTTCGGGGCGATTCTATTAGATTTTCTCCACTATGAACAAATTTACCATTCGCGACATCCATCAAGATAAGGTTTCGGTCGGGCGTTATGAGTTCTCGGGGTGGGTGCGAACCCACCGGCAATCGAAGAACGTGTCGTTTATCGAGCTCACCGACGGGACAGCCGTGAAGGGGCTCCAGCTCGTTATTAATCCGACCCTCGCGAGCTATGCACCGATAGCAGCGCGAATTGCAACGGGCGCCGCTATCCGGGTCGAGGGGGAGCTTATCGAGACCCCCGGTCGAGCTCAGAAGTACGAGTTCCAGGTTGGCGCGATCGATCTGGTTGGTGAAGCCGATCCAGAGACGTATCCCCTCCAAAAGAAGGGGCATACCCTCGAGTTCCTCCGCGAGATCCTGCATCTCCGCCCCCGCTCGAATACCTTTGGGGCGGTGTTCCGGGTGCGTTCGGTCGCGGCGATGGCGATCCATAAATTTTTTCAGGACCGGGGGTTTTATTATCTTACCTCGCCGATCATCACGACCTCCGACTGTGAAGGAGCGGGGGAGATGTTTCGGGTGACGACCCTCGATATGGTGAACCCGCCGAAGGTAGACGGGAAGGTCGACTACACTCAGGATTTCTTTAAAGGTGAGGCGAGCCTCACCGTATCGGGCCAGCTCGAAGGGGAGATCTTTGCGACCGCCCTTTCGAAGGTCTACACCTTTGGGCCGACGTTCCGCGCTGAAAATTCGAATACCACCCGCCATCTCGCTGAGTTTTGGATGGTAGAGCCGGAGATGGCGTTCTTCGACCTCCGCGACAACATGGCGCTCGCCCAGGATTTCATCCAGACCGTCATTAAAGAGATCCTTGAGAGGTGCTCGGAGGAGCTTGAGTTCTTCGAAGCGCGGGAGTGGACCGATAAGGGGCTTATTCAGATGCTCCGCTCGGTCGCGGAGTCGAAGTTTTCGCACCTCGACTATACGGAGGCTATTAAGGTTCTCGAACAGAGTGGACGGAAGTTCGAGTTCCCGGTGCAGTGGGGGATCGATCTTCAATCGGAGCACGAGCGCTACCTGACCGAGGAATACGTCAAAGGCCCGGTAATCGTCGTGAACTATCCGAAGGACATCAAAGCGTTCTATATGAAGGTGAACGACGACGGGAAAACGGTGCGGGCGATGGATATGCTCGTTCCGGGGCTCGGTGAGATCATCGGCGGTTCGCAGCGTGAAGAGCGCCATGATGTCCTCTTAAACCGCATCCGCGAAATGCAGCTCCCTGAGGAGAACTACTGGTGGTATCTCGAGCTCCGTAAATTCGGCACCGTTCCCCACGCTGGATTCGGGCTCGGTTTTGAGCGTCTCCTGATGTATGTGACCGGGATGAAGAACATTCGCGATGTGATCCCGTTCCCCCGGTTTCCGGGGTATGCGAAGTTTTAGCGCCCCCCGACGGCGTTGGAACGGCTAAAATGTACTCTCCCGCCTTTTCCGAGGGGGGAGCCGCTTTTCCTAGCCCGTTTTGGCGGGGTGAGATAAAATTTCGGGTATGAACTCCCACGAGCATATACGCCTCACCGAAGCGTACAGCACCCACAATTATTCCCCCCTCGAGGTCGTCATCTCGCGCGGGGAAGGGGTCTGGGTGTGGGATGTCGACGGCAAAAGATACCTCGATATGCTGAGCGCCTACAGCGCGCTCAACTTTGGGCATTCAAATCCCCGAATCTTACAAGCGGCTCACGCCCAGCTCGATCGGCTTACCTTGACGAGCCGCGCCTTTTATAACGACAAGCTCGGTCCGCTGTGTGAGCGGCTCGCGAAGCTGTGCAAGCTCGACACCGTACTCCTCATGAATTCGGGGGCCGAGGCTGTGGAGAGTTCGATTAAGATCGCGCGTAAGTGGGGGTACGAGGTGAAAGGTGTCCCCGATAACCACGCCGAGATCATCTGCCTGGGGCAGAACTTTGCGGGGCGCACGACGACGATAATCAGCTTTAGCTCCTCCCCCTCGGCGAAGAAGCACTTCGGTCCGTTTACGCCGGGGTTTACGATAGTGCCGTTCGGTGATGCCGCAGCGATGCGGGCTGCGATCACCCCTCACACGGTGGCGGTGCTCGTTGAGCCGATTCAGGGAGAGGCGGGAATTATCATGCCGCCCGATGGGTACCTCAGTGAGATCGCGGCGATCTGCCGGGAAAATAACGTCCTGCTCATCGCCGATGAGATTCAAACGGGGATGTGCCGTACTGGAAAGATCTTTGCGTGTGATCACGAAGGGGTGATCCCCGATATCTATACGATCGCCAAATCGCTCGGCGGAGGGATCGTTCCGATCTCGGCGGTAATCGGACGGAAAGAAGTGATGGATGTGCTCACCCCTGGTACCCACGGAAGCACCTTCGGGGGGAACCCATTCGCCTGTGCGGTAGCCCTCGAGGTCTTGAATATCATCGAGGAGGAGCGTCCGCACGAGCGAGCAGCGGAGCTGGGGCCCTATCTCTTAAATGCTCTCAAAGAGATCGCGAGTCCGATAGTGAGTGGGGTGCGGGGGAAGGGGCTTTTTATCGGCGTCGATATCAAACCGGAGTACGGTCCGGCGAAGAAGGTGTGCCACCACCTCATGGATGAGGGGCTCCTGTGCAAAGACACCCGGGTGCAGACCCTGCGTCTTGCGCCACCGCTCGTGATCGAAAAGCGTGAGCTTGATTGGGCGATCGAGCGGATCGCCAAAGTGCTCCGCGGCTAAATCCCAGTCTGTCTGCGCGGGCGATACACCGCCCAGACGAGGATTATGTTGATGGCGACGAGGTATACCGGAAAGAGGTAGTTCTCGAGGGTCCACGCAGATATCGTTGGAAACACAAGGCCGACGCTGAGCAGCGTCGTTAGGTAGATCATGCCGGTTTCGGTCTCCGGGTGGCGCCACGCTTTCACGACGGTCGGAATAGAAGCGAAGCCGTCAGCCGCGGTTGAGAGGACGATCGCGGTGAGCGGTGAGTGGGCGAATCCCCAAGCAATGAGAGCGGCCACGGCGGTGACGGCGCAGAAGATATCGAACCGGGTTGTCTTCCAGTAGCTTTGCGAATTGTAAAAGGATGCGATGAACACGAGCCCGGGCATGATACCGGCGAGGAGTGTTCGTCCGTACGACGCGAATTCGCCTCCCGCGGCGGCGGCCGCAGCGGCTCCGATAATCGGAGCAAGCGCCCAGAGGAACCACGATACCCTGTTGGGCTTCGTTTTCCCCGCGAGGGTGTCGCGAACACACGCCCATGCCCCGATGATGCTGAGCGCAACGCTCAGCACGATGAGGCCCGAGGTGAGGGAGATTAACTCCACCAGGCTCCGCTACTTTGCTGCCGAAATACCCGAGAGAGCCTTTTCGTCCCGGTAATATCTGCCGAATTCGTTATCGAGGAAGTCGGTGAGCGAGATCTGCTCGCACCGCACAAAGCCCCGCTCAACTTTCAATTTGCCGGTGAGCACCATATCGACCGGAGCGCAGATACCGGAGGCGGTCGTGAGTTGAATCGCGCTTAGGTGTTCCTTGCCAACCGTCGTGTTGTAGATCGTGCTGGCGTAAGTCTTTTGAACGAATCGCTCGCCGACCCATCCGCGTGCTTCAACAAAGATAATGCACTTATCTTGGGCGGTTGCGGGGATGCTTCTCTCGAACACCCGCTTTAACGTCTCGCGGTCTTCGTTGAAACGAAGGTCGTTCATTAAAAATGCGACAAGGTCACGGTGCCCCGGATAGCGGGCGGTCTTGTAGTCGAGGCAGCGCACCCTCCCTTTGAGAGTTTCGCACAGAGTGCCGAGGCCGCCTGAAGTGTTAAACGCTTCGTATTCGCAGCCATCGAGGGAGAAGCGCTCATACCCTTCGAGGGGAAAAGCTTGCTTGAGGACCCCATCCTCGACGAGTTCGCACATATTACCGTACTCGTTGATGAGGCCGTCGGTCGACCAGGTGAGGTTGTACTTTAAGAGATTGCTCGGAAAGATCGGGAGGGCACCGACCCGCATCTTCACGGTATCTACCTTATCGAACGAATTGAAAAGGTGGGCGGCGGCGATAGAGATAAATCCCGGCGCTAAGCCGCACTGGGGCATCATGAAAACTTTACCGGTGGAGGCGATTTCGGAGACGGCTTTGGTCGTTGCAACATCCTCGGTGAGGTCAAAATAATGTACCCCCGCTTTGGCGGCGAGCTGCGCCACATCCACGTTGCAGTAGTAGGGAAGCGCTGAGAGCACCGCATCGCAGCCGGCGAGGATCTTCTCCGCGCCTGATTTGTCGCTTAAGTTAAGGGCGACCGCTTCAGCGCACGACCAGCCCGCCGCTACCTGCTTCGCGCGCCCGAGGTCGCTATCGCATACCTTGATCTGATATCGCCCCGAGCTGCCGAAGAGGCTCGTCATCGCAGCCCCGATCTTCCCCGCACCGAACAAAGCAACTTTGAACATAGTACCTTCGCTTTTTTATCTGGGCGATCGATTCGCCGAGGCGATGATACCGTTAAGGACGGTTCGGCTGCAATCGAACCTGAATCCTTTAAAAAGCTATTCGGGGCAAAGGGTTAGCGTGCCGCTGGAGGTGTTTCGGTATGAATCCATTCGCCCCACAGCACCTGTGCGATCGCGAGGAGCGCCGGTCCTACAAAGATCCCGATAAAGCCGAAGGCGAGGATACCGCCGATGACCCCGAAGAACACGAGCAGAAGATTCATACTCGTGGCTTGGCTGATGAAGAGGGGCCGCAGCACGTTATCTATCGTGCTCACAACTCCGATCCCCCACAATGCGAGTAAAATGCCGGGGAGGAGCTCCCCCGATTGAGCGATGACGAGCAATGCGGTGGGTAGGTAGATGAGGGGAGCGCCGAACGGCACTGGGGAGAGCGCCATAGTTGCGATCCCTAAAAGCACCGGCGCCGGTGCCCCGGCCACCAAAAACCCGAGCCCAGCGAGGGTGCCTTGCGCACACGCGGTTGCGAGGATCCCGTATACTCCGCCGCGAATTGAGCCGTGGATGGCGCCCAAAACCTGATCGAATCGCTCCCCACCGATACGGTGAAGCGCGCGGGCGAGATCGCGGCCGAGTGTCGCTCCATGTCGAAAAAGAAAGAAGACGCTCACAAGACAGATCAACATCTTCCCGGTGAAGACGAGAATCCCCTTCGCCGCCACACCGAGAGCGCGGGCGATCTCGGTGTGGTGTTCCCCGAGGAGGCTCGCGACAGCACTTTGGGCGTCGAGGAGACGGGTCACGTTCTCGGTAATCAGCGCTTTTGTCTCCGCACTGAGGAGCGGCAGCCGCTCGACCGCAGGACCGAGCCCGGCCCGGTTCTCGCTAAACCACGAGGAGGCACCTTTCGCTCCCCCCGCTACCTCTGCGCTCAACGTTCCGAGCAGTGGTACAATAAAGCCGACAATCACTAGTCCGATACAGCCGGTCATGAGCGCTGCCGAGATCGTCGGACGTTCCGGTAATCGCCGCGATAGGCGGACATAGAGGGGCCAGAGCGAGGTGACGATCACGACCGCCCAGGCGAGGGGTACAAGAAACGGCTGCAAGACGGTAAACACCCCGATGGCGACCAGGGTGAGTCCGGTGACCCCTAGTATCCAACGGAGTCTCTCAATCGCTCGGGTTTCGTTTAATTGGTCGGTCATCGTGCATAGGGTAAACGATCGCGCTCCTGAGGCACCAGGGGGCTGGTCACAGGGCGTTGACCCAGTTTAGAGGCGACTTCGGTCGTGTAAGCGATTATAACCTTGGTATGAGCCCACAACACGAAAAGCGGTCGGCGGAGGCCCCGGTTTCGCGCAATCTTACCGATCTGTCTCGATTAGCGGCGACAACCGCCCACATCCGGGCGTTTGTGGAGCTCTGTGAGCGGGGACTCGATAACCGCGCCGACATCGCTGGCTGGCACGGAACCAGTCTCGAGGCGATGGAGGTCGCGATTCGACTCGGTGGGGTTGCTCCCTCCACGATCGCGCACGCAAAGGCGCCCCCGGGCCATCTATTTTTCTACCCGATGGAGGCCGCGGATCACGAACCGGCGATCTCTCAAAGATTCCGCTCCACTGGGCTCCCGGGGGCGCAGCACTACGCGCTCGGGAATGCCCGGTATCATTTCTTACTCCGGGAAGCGGGGCTCGATTTTGAACGAGTTGCGGATCGGCTGCGGGTTTTTGAGGCGTGCGAGAAGGTCGATGGAGATCCCCG
>JBJOHD010000293.1:0-4244 GCA_046047875.1 Pseudomonadota bacterium
CTCCTCGTATGCGATAAAAAACGCCAGGTACTGGGCAGCCTCGTCAATATGGAGAGCGATCGGTAGAAGGATCGCGCTTCCTCCGACGAACCAAGCTGCTCCCTGGCCCAGCTCCTCAGACTCCCCCTCAGCGAAATGGGCCGCCGAGATAGCTAAAAAGAGCGCGAGCCCAACTCCGGGAAGTGCAAGACAAAGCCCGCTCATCAGGAGTCCGATTCCGATATAGAAAACCCCAACAAGGCCGAGATGACGCCCACTCCAAACCCGTCGCGCGGCTCTCAGATCGAACGCGCCGTGGGGGATCCCCGCGAATATAATCAAACCGAGCGCGAGCCATTCGGCAGCGGCCGGCCGCATCTGCTGTGCACCCAGTAAACCGAGCCAAATCCAGACGACCCAACTTCCCCCGGCCCCAGTCATCATCTGCATAACGCACCGATCATGAGACGCTTCGGTGCATTCGCCATGAACCTCACCGATTCAACTATCCGGGGTGATCCGCTCAGAAACGCGATAACATCCCGGTCCGAGGCTCGCTCAAGAAGAGTCCCCAAAAGCTCCCCCCCCCTTCTGGGATACCCTCTCAGCGCCCGCAGAAACAGCGCATCGCCGAGCCGAAGCCACGGCGGAGTCGGGTCAAATCGCCATCGCCCGATCCTCCCCGATCGGGCGACGAGCGCTTCCGCGAGCAGCTCCGCCTGACGGTGTATCCCGATAAATCCGTATCCAGTTCCGGCCCGAACACCGCCCCCGGCGGTACCGATAACCGGCCACGGGGGGAGCCCCCCCCGACGAGTCCCCATCGGGATCGCTCCGTGCTCCCGCTCAAGCTCCCGCCACGCACCGATTCCCTGCCGTTCGAGCCACCCCCACACCCCTCGTAAATGCTCGTCGAAGGGGCGGGGAGAAAAGCTAAACGTCGTGTGCTCAACGAGCGCTTCGGTGGAAGAAAACGGCAACTTATAAATGAAGCTAATCGGGGACTCTCCTGAGCTCTCTTCAAGATCCATGAGAAGCGCCTCGCGCTCATCGAACATCGGCTGTGACGTCTGAATTCGCACCCCACCAAACGACTGCCAGAGAGCCGCAGTACACCCCTCTGAGCGAAACGCCGCATCAACAACCCCATCGAAACGATGGGTCACACCATCGAACGATATCCCACCGGAGCTCACATCGACCGCGCAGCCTTCCCAGAAGAATCGCACCCCCCGCTCCTCGAGGAACGTCAGCGCAGTATTAAAAAAGTCCTCCCCCCGAACGAGGCAGTACGGGCTCCCTCGGCAATCGATCGTCCGCCGGAAACCCCTCCCGGAAAAACGCACCAGCGGCCAGCGCATCGTGGGCGCATAACCTTGAGCGTCACCTGGTGACCCGAAAAAGCAAAAAGTGCGGGCCGGATGAGGCAGGCGGGGCCGGGTGTCAAACACCGAGATCGCAGTATCGGGGCTTCTGCGCTTGAGCTCCACCGCCAAGGCGAGACCCGCCAAACCAGCCCCCCGGATCCCGACCGTAAACATGTCGACCTACTTTGGAAAAGCGAGCGAGCCGCTCGCCGCACTCGGGGACCCAAGATAGACCTGAAGCGCGATCCCGAGCTTACTCACGAGGGGCACAACTGCGCGGCGGCGCACCAACCGACCGCCGCAAACTACCCGCCCCCCGATCGCCGCGTAGCACCGCGCCGCGATCTCGATCGCCCGCCGGCAATCAGAGCGCAGATAGCCGAGCCCCTCGAGTCCAAACGAGTAGCGCTCAGAAGCGACCTCCAAAACCCCCTGAATCGCGGCAACAACCCTCTGCTCAACCGCACCGCCGAGCCCCTCAAACAGCTCGTCAACTTCCGGCCTCTCGAGTCGCACCCCGGGGAGGTACACCCGCCCGTTCCGCAGGTCGGAAAGAACGTCGCGAGCGATGTTCGTACACTGCATCGCAACCCCAAGCGCCTCAGCGTGCCGCCGACCCGCACTCTCCCGTCCCCCGAGGAGGGGATACATCATAAGACCGACGGTCCCGGCGACACCCTCCGAATACTGCAGCAGCTCTTCCACGGAGTCGATGCGGATCCCTGCGCCGTCCCGCGCGCACGCGCGAACGAGTTCAAGGAGCGGGGCCGCGATCTCAGGAAATCGATCGATCAGACCGCACACCCGGCCTACAGTAGGAACCGATCGATCGCCCCGCTCTAAAGCGGCGAGTATATGACCGAGCCGCTCAGCTCCGCCGCCGACCGTTTCATCTGCGATATCGTCGACCTCGCGGCAAAAGGTGTACGCGGTTGCTACATCCCCACGCACATCAGCTGGAAGCCACCGTGAGGCGAAAAAAAACGTCTTTCCCGCTCGGGCCATGTGGCGCAGATCTGAATTCACGCGGCCTCCTCAAAGAGAGGAGCCCCAGGAGAAAGGGGTGCCCGCCCCGCTCGAAGGTCCTCCCACACGAGACGCTCGACCAACTTCGCCGACGTCACCACCCCCGGTAGACCACCTCCCGGATGAACCCCCGCCCCGCACAGATAGAGGTTGGACACGCGATCAGCTTTATTGTGGAACCGAAACCACGCCGACTGGGAGAGAAGCGGCGCGATCGAGAACCCCGCACCGAGCGGACTTTGCAGTGTCTCCCGAAAATACCGGGGATCAACCGCCTCGGCGAACTCCAGCGAGCTGTGAAGGCCAGGCAGCGTGCGGGCATCCAATATATCCAAAACCCGCCCCTTAAACCCCTCCGCCTGCTCTGCCCACCCCGAGAAATTTCCGAGATGGGGCACCGGGGCCAGCACGTAAAAGAGATCCCCCTCGCTTCCCCCTAAAACTCCGGGGTCGGTGGCGGCCGGCCGATGCAGATAAAGACTCGGGTCGGGCGGGAGATTTTTCCCTCGAAACACATCCCGCAAAAGCCCGCTCCACCGTTCAGAGAGCACGATCGTATGGTGCGCCACATCGGGATAGCTGCGCCTCGTCTTGAAATACAAGACAAAGAGACCCATCGAGCTTTGAACCGTTTTTGCCCGAAGCCGCTCGACGAGCGACGTTCGCTGGTCACCTAAAATCCAGTAAAGGACCTCCGGATCGCCTCCCCACACGAGCACGTCACACCCCCACCCGTGCCGGGCGCCACCGATATCTGCGCCGATCCCAACAACCGCCCCCCGGTCGTTTGTGCGGATATCATCGACGCGAGCGCCGTAGGTGAACCGAACTCCGTGGCGCTTCGCCAGATCAACGAGCGCGCTTACCAAGCGACCTGTGCCCCCTTTGGCGAACCAGATCCCCCCACGGCGCTCCATTGCATGTATCAACCCGTAAATCGCCGTTGTGCTAAGGGGATTGCCTCCTACGAGGAGGGTCTGGAGGGAGAAGGCCTGCCGCACCCGTTCATCAGCGAAATAACGACCGGTGTGGCGCCACAAGCTCCGAAATCCACCGAGCCTGAGAAGCGCCGGCAGAGCGCGCGCCATCGAGAATATTCCGCTAAAGTCCGCCGCACCAAGCTCCTCGTACCCGATCCGGTAGAGCTCCTCACTCCGAGCGAGGTAGGCCCGATAACGCGCCGCGTCGCGGCAGGATAGCTTGGCTATCTCCGCCTCTTGACGCTCGACCCCCTCCACCAGATCCATCGAAGCCCCGTCGGCGAACGACAACCGGTACCACGGATCACACGGGAGAAATTCTACGTGATCGGCGCGACGCTCACCGAAAAGCTCAAAAAGCTCATCGAAGAGCCACGGCGCGGTAATGACCGTCGGCCCAGCATCGAAGTCGTGCCCCTGAATTCGAAACGTACGGGCCCGTCCCCCTGGGTCGGGGCACACCTCAACGACCTCGACGTCGAAACCCAACGCTCGAAGCCGAAGCGCGCTCGCCAGAGAACCCGCACCGGTGCCGACTACAATCGCTTTCATGTCGCTACGCTATCAAGTTTAAAGCTATGGCGATACGAAAAACATCATTGAGCGGAGCGCAAAAAAAAAAGGCAGCGCCACGAGGGCGCTGCCTTTCGTGACGCAGAGCTGCGCCACGACCGGAGAAGAACTACTTGTTCTCTTCCGACTTACGAACCGCGATGAGCCAGATGTAGACACCAAACGCGGCCTTCGCGAGGATGTCGGCGATCGTGTAACCGACCTGCACAAACATCGCCGCCTTGCCACCCGTCACGCCGAGCATCGGGAACATATAGACGATCGGGTAGAACGCCCAGGTAACAACCACGATGAGCCGCGCCATGCTGATGAGGTCACG
>JBJOHD010000294.1:0-6852 GCA_046047875.1 Pseudomonadota bacterium
CAGCCCCTGAAAACGTGCACGCGATCGAATCGTTCGCCCAGCAGCACGGCTATCCGATCTTGATAAAGGCGGCGAGCGGCGGGGGCGGACGGGGGATGCGGCGGGTGACAAAAGCGGCGGAGATCGCCGACGCCCTCCTCGGCGCGGCGCACGAAGCCCAGGCGTTCTTCGCCGATGGACGGGTATTCGTCGAAAAGCTTATCGAGCACGCTCGACACATCGAGGTCCAGATCATGGGGGACTCGGCGGGTACCGTCGCAGTTCTCGGAGATCGCGACTGCTCGCTGCAACGCAACCACCAAAAGGTCATCGAGGAAGCGCCGGCGGCGGATCTCCCCGCGGAGCTGCGCACGGCGATCCACGACGCCGCGCGCAGACTCGGCGAGATCTCCAAATATGAAAACGCAGGCACCGTCGAGTTCCTCCTCGATAAGGCGCACAACTTTTACTTCCTTGAGGTGAATAGCCGCCTCCAAGTTGAGCATCCGGTTACCGAGGCGGTCACCGGGCTCGACCTCGTGGAGATTCAGCTCCGGGTCGCGGCGGGTGAAAAACTTACCGCGATCCTTCCCCACGGCGTTCCCCCGCCGTGTGGAGCTGCGATCGAGTGCCGGATCTGTGCGGAGAGCCCGGAGGATAACTTCGTCGCCTCAACCGGCCATCTCGATCTTTTTATACCCCCGGCGGGGGCTGCTATCCGCTTCGATACCGGTTTTGTGAGCGGCGATACGGTTTCACATTACTACGACTCACTTCTCGGAAAGCTCATCGTGAGCGGGGCGAACCGGAGCGAGGCGATACGGGGCAGCATCGATGCGCTCCATCACCTCCGCGCCTACGGTGTGAAAACGAACGTAGGATTTCTCCTCGGGCTCCTGAGCGACGGGAATGTCCAAGCGATGGCGCACGATACCCACTACGCCACCACTCTCCTCCCCGGGCCGGAGACGAAGCGGCGGGAGGCTCAACGAAGCGCGGCGGTCGCCATCCTTGAGCGTCTGCGGGAAAGCGCCGAGGCACCACTCGATCCGTGGCGGGCGAACTCGTCCTTTCGACTCGCCGGAGAGGCTCGAGTTGAGGCAGTTTTTAAGGCAGCTGGTGAGACGATCCCCGCCGCCGTTACTCGGGGGGAGGATCGGGGGTACAACGTCACGGTAGGAGACAAGACGTTCTCTATCGGCGATCTCGAATTCGCCCCTCTCGGATTCTCATTCACCCTCGATGGGGTGCGGGAGTGCGCCGAGGTATTCACCGGTCGAACCGGGTTGTGGGTGAAGACCGCACGGGGCACAACCCTCGTAGAGGAGGTTCGAACCTCATTGAAGAAGCGGGACACCGATACCCTCGCTCAGGCCCGCGAGATCCGCTCTCCCCTTCCTGGAAAGGTGGTGCGTATCAAAGCCGCTGTGGGGGATAAACTCGATGCCGGGGACACCGTTCTGGTCATCGAGTCGATGAAGATGGAGCACATTCTTAAAGCCCCAACGGCGGGGAAAGTGAAGGCGATCAAGGCCCTACAGGGGGACGTTGTGGAGGCAAATACGGTCCTCGCTGAGCTGGATTTCTAAGCCTCCTCCGTTGTAAAATCTACCGTCTATTAAGATACTTATTTCCGCCGAGGAGCCCTGCTGCGGGCGCGGCGGCGAGTTCGCTCGGCTAAGGACTTTATGAACGTTGCTCCCCATCTCATGACCACCCAATCTGCACCATCTTCGCTCGACCGTAATTCGCGCATCACCGCCTTCGGTCGAGAGATCTTCGCCGATATCGGACGGGAACAGCCCTCAGCCTTTAATAAGAACTACTGGAGCGGGCGGATCATGGAGTGGTCGATGACCCAGCCCGAATTCAAACTCAACATGTTCCGACTCGTCGATGTGCTCCCCTCCCTGCGCAACTCAGCGGCGGTGGCCACCCACGTGAATGAGTATCTCGGGAAGGTGGGGGCCTCGATCCACGGGCTGATGGAATGGGGGCTCAATGTGAAGCCTGACTCCCTTCGCGCCAAGGTAACCGCCCTCGTCGTTCGCAAAAGTGTTGAGCAGATGGCCTCGCAGTTCATCGCCGGAGAGAATCCGAAAGATGCACTGAAATCGCTGCGTCGGCTGCGGAAGCTGGGGATGACCTCAACCGTCGACCTCTTGGGCGAATTCTCCCTCTCGGAACCGGAGGCCCAGGCGTACGTCGACCGCTACCTCGAGGCCCTCACCGTTCTCGGAAGCGAGATGCCCGATTGGAGCGAGAGTAAGCCGCTCATCGCTGGTCATCCCGGCGAGAAAAGCTCCATCTGCGTATCGGTGAAGCTTTCCGCGCTCTATTCACAGACGAGCGCGCTCAATTTTGACCGGAGCGTCGGAGTCCTCACCGAGCGACTCACGACGATCGTGCGGAAAGCCAAAGAGGTAAACGCGCTGGTCTACGTCGATGCCGAGGATTCCGGCTCGAACCCGATTATCTACGAGACCTTTAAGCGGGTATTCTCAAGCGCTGAGTTCAAGGACTTCCCTTTCCCCGGGATAGTGATCCAAGCGTACGCGAAAGCAGCGCGCGAGGTCACCGAAGATTTTATCGCCTACGCCAAAAAACGGGGGGTTCCGATAGCGGTGCGGCTCGTGAAGGGGGCTTACTGGGATCAAGAGACTATCGTCTGCCAGCAGAACCGGTGGCCCTCCCCTCTCTGGTCAAAAAAAGAGAGCTCCGATGCGAATTACGAGGAGTGCAGCAAGCTCCTCATCGATAACTACAACGATGTCCTGCCGGCGTTCGGCTCCCATAATATTCGCTCGCTCGCCCACGCGGTGTGCTACGCGGAGGAGAAAGGGCTCACGAATAAGGACTTTGAACTGCAGATGCTGTACGGGATGGCTGAGCCGATCGCTCGGGCTTTCGCAAAGCGGGACTTCCTCGTGCGGATGTACGTCCCACTCGGCGAGATGCTCCCCGGAATGGGGTACCTTGTCCGCCGACTCCTCGAGAATACCTCGAACGAATCGTTTCTCCGGCACACCTTCTTCGACGCGGAGACGGTCGACGAGCTGCTGCGGGAACCGACTTTACGGGACTAGTTTAAACCTCTCTTAACGCGCAAAGGATCGCCCATGTTCCAGAACGAACCGTTCACCGACTTTACCATCGCCGCGCACCGCGAAGCTTTTCGGCAAGCGCTCGAGAACGTCGCTATAAAGATTAAAAACGGCGGTTTTACGGCTGCCCCCCTCATTAACGGGTCCCCGGTAACGGCGGGTGAAACGATGCAAAGCGTCGATCCGGCGAACCCGGCGGTTGCCGTCGGAACGGTCACCCTCGCATCGAGCGCTCACGCCGATGAGGCGATAAAGAGCCTTAAAGCTGGGTATCGAAGCTGGTCGAAGACCCCGTACAGCGTGCGGTGCGATATCCTTCGTGCGGTCGGAGCGAAGATGCGGGCCGAGCGCCACGACCTCTCCGCGTTAATCGTCCGAGAAGCGGGCAAGCCGTGGAAAGAAGCCGACGCCGATGTCGCTGAGGCGATCGACTTCTGCGACTACTACGCCGAGCAGATGGAGGAGCTCGGACCGCCGAAGCTGATGCAGAAGCTCCCCGGCGAAAACAACCACTATTTTCATATCCCGCGCGGCATCGCGGTGGTCATCGCCCCGTGGAATTTTCCCCTGGCGATCGCCTGCGGTATGACCGTGGCTGCGCTCGTCACCGGGAACTGCGCGGTGCTAAAACCCGCAGAGCAAACGAGCCTCATCGCCGGGGAGTTCGCCCGGATCCTGCTTGCGTGCGGGGTTCCGAAAGACGCGTTCGCCTTTCTCCCCGGACTCGGCGAGGTAGTCGGACGGCAGCTCGTCTCCCATCCCGATGTCAACATGATCTGTTTCACCGGCTCGAAATCGGTTGGACTCGAGATCATCAAGACCGCGGCGGTTGTGCAGCCCGGACAAGAGAGTCTCAAACGGGTGATCGCGGAGCTCAGCGGCAAAAACGCCATCATCGTCGACGAAGACGCCGACCTCGATGAAGCCATTAAAGGGGTGCTGTACTCCGCGTTCGGCTTCTCCGGGCAGAAGTGTTCGGCGTGCTCGCGGTGTATCGTGGTCGGCGACGCCTACGAGCCTTTTATGAACCGACTCGTAGCCGCAGCGGCGGACCTCATCGTTGGCGCCCCGAGCGATCCAGCCACCCTCGTGGGACCGGTAATCGACAGCGAAAGCCAAAGCCGGATAGCGAAGCTTATCGCTGCGATGGAAAATTCAACAAAGCTCGCGTTTAAGGGCACGACCCCGGAGAGCGGGTTCTTCGTGCCGCCAACGATATTCCGCGATGTCGATCCGACGAGTGCGGTATGGCGGGAGGAGATCTTCGGACCTGTGGTGGGGTGCTGCCAGGCCCGCGACTTCGCCCACGCTATCGAGCTTGCCAACGACTCCTCGTTCGCTCTCACCGGCGGAATCTTCAGTCGCTCGCCCGCAAACATCGAGGTCGCGGTTAGTAACATCAAGGTCGGCAACCTCTACATCAATCGGGGCTGCACGGGGGCGATGGTAGGCCGGCAGCCGTTTGGAGGGTTTAAAATGTCGGGGATCGGCGCCCAGGCGGGCGGCCCCGATTACCTCCTGCAGTTTGTGCACTCGCGCACCGTGTGTGAGAACACGATGCGGCGGGGCTTCGCCCCAGCGGTCGCTGAATAAGCGCCCCCGGAGAAGAAACGTTGACGCAACGCCTCGATATCGCCGATCATCGGCGCGGGATACTCGTACCCGACGCCGGTGTTTTACCTCATGATAGAGATCTTCCCCCAACTGCTCGTTAATGCGCTGATCACCGGCAGCCTCTATGCGATCGCCGCTGCGGGACTGGTCCTTACCTTCGGAGTCCTCCGGGTTCTGAATTTTGCGCACGGCCAGATGATGATGATCGGGGCGTATCTCTTCCTCTTTTTTCATGTGCAGTCGGGGCTCTCGATTCCAACCGCAGCCGTGTGCGCTCTCGGAGCGATAGGAGCTCTCGCCCTCATAAGTCTGACGGTGTTTATCGCCCCCTTCGCGCGCTCACAGAGCCTCCTACCCCTCGTTACCACGATCACCCTCGGAACGATCCTCGAGTCGGTCGCCACACTCCTATTCGGCGTGCAGGTGCGGAGCCTCCCGAATCCGTTTGAGCAGACAAGCTACGAGTGGCATGGGGTGTTTTTTACCCCCCTCCAAGCGGTGATTCTCGTGAGCGCACTTGTGATCTTCGCCACCCTCGGATGGGTTATGCACCGCACCCCGCTTGGTCGGGCGATCCGGGGGATCGCGGAGCACCGGCGCGCCGCCGAGAGCCTCGGGGTAGCGGCCCCTCGGATCGTTCGCGTCGCGTTTGTAATCTCGGTCGTGCTCGGCGCCTACGCTGGGGTGCTCGTTGGCTACGAAGCCCATGTGGCGCCGACGATGGGCGGGGCCTACACTATCAAGGCGCTCGCCGCGATGGTGCTCGGAGGGCTCGGAAACGTGTGGGGAGCGGTGACCGGCGCCTACATCCTTGGTCTCGTTGAGAACCTCTCAATCGGGATAGAGATCGGGGGGTATTCGCTCCCCGCCGGTTATAAAGACGCCTTCGCATTTCTGATTATCTTGGGAGTTCTCCTCGTAAAACCGAGCGGGCTCTTCGGTGCACCCGGGAGGAGGGCATGACGGCGATCCTCGAATCTCTCCGGTCGGAATACCTAATCCACCTCGTCATTCTGGGGAGTATCTACCTCATCCTCGCGCAGAGCCTTAATCTCACGATCGGGCTTGGGCAGATCTTTAATCTATCTCACATCTCAGCGTACGCGGTCGGTGCCTATACAACCGCCGTACTCGCGACCGAGGTCGGTGCCCCAACGTGGCTGTGTGTTGGAGCGAGCCTCGTCTTGGGGGGAGCATTCGGTTTTCTGGGGGCCCTCGTTGCCCGAAGGCTCTCCACCGACTACCTCGCGGTCGGCACCCTCGCGCTCAGCGCGCTGATCTCGGCGCTCCTCGTTAATTGGCGCGATCTTACCCGAGGGGTGCTTGGGATCACGGCTATCCCCCGCCCCGAAATCGCCGGGTTCAACTTCTACCCCTCGGGGAGCTTTCTCGTCCTCGCGGCGAGTGCGGCGCTCGCCACCCAACTCTTCTTCGCGCTTCTGTTTCGAAGCCCCTTTGGACGGGCGCTCCGCGCCCTGGCCCAGAGCGAGAGCGGCGCCGCCGCCCTCGGGGTGAACTCGCGGTGGGTGCGGGGCGCTGCGCTAATAGTCTCCGGAGGGGGTGCCGCGCTTGCTGGCAGCTTCTTCGCTTATTATCTAAACTATATCGATCCATCCTCGTTTGGTCTCAGCGAGATGATCTTCGTGCTGACAATAGTCATCGTAGGGCGGCCGGGCTCGCTGTGGGGTGTAACCGCAGCGACCGCATTTCTTATCGTGCTCCCCGAGATCCTCCGCTTGTTTCCGCTCGACTCCGGTATACTTGGGCCGCTGCGACAGCTGATGTACGCACTCATTCTTTTTGCTGTTGTCTGGCGGCGCCGAGACTCACTCTTTCCTGAACATCGTCAGGTATAACTATGCTCACCCTTGACTCTGTAGCGATAGCTTTTTCCGGCCGCTCGATCCTTCGAGGGGTCTCCACCACCGTCAAGGATGGGGAAACGGTGGGAATCATCGGCCCAAACGGCTCCGGGAAAACGACCCTTTTTAACTGTATCTCCGGCTTCACACCGTGTGACCGGGGAACGATCACCTTCCAGGGGGAGCAGATCGAGCGCCTCCCGCCTCACGAGCGGGCCCGCCGGGGGATCGGACGGGTGTTTCAGAATTTCGGTATCTTTCGGGAGATGACCGTCGAGGAGAATATTCTGATC
>JBJOHD010000295.1:0-19694 GCA_046047875.1 Pseudomonadota bacterium
GAGACGACGACCGGCTGCGGGGGGATAAAATCGGGGGGAAGCACCGGGCCGATAAACGGTGGACGGGTGTTTTCCACCGGTTTCTCGACCTGAGCGGATTGGGATGGGGTACTGGGCTGCGTGGGATGGGGTGCTCCCGCCTTTCCTTGAGGAGTTGGACCCTGAACCGTTCCCTCCTTCGGCTGGGGCGGCAACTGGAAACTCTCAAGATTTAACGGTGGGCTTGTCTCTCGGGTAACAATCGGCGCTGGCGTGAGCTCTGGAGGTGTAGCTTGTTGTGCGTGTAAATCGGGCGATATCAGCGATGAGGCCACAAGTCCGAGGAGAACCCCGTGCTCTCGAGAGGATCGGTGTAACGCCGTAGTTGATTGATCTAATTGAGGATTCATGCCCTTCTTCTCGCCTCGATATGGGAATGTTAGCAAATCGTGAGGAGCTAACCAAACGCTGGTCTATCAGACCTGCCGAGGGGGGCGCCGTTATGGGGTGAACGGTCAAACGGGTCGCCGATGAAATCGACTAGTCCTTCGACAAATAAGTTTTTTCACTCCCGCGGAGTGAAAAACTAACTCAGGACTAGTGGTAAGCCTAAACTCTACTACCTTGCAGGTGAAAGAATTTAATGGTCGAACCACTAGAGGGGGCAAGCGAAGCCGAGACGGCTAAACATGAAGCAGACCATTCGGATAAGGTTCTCTTTGATAATATTCAGCGCCCGATACAGGTGGCGAATGATCTCGTCGACGCCGCCTCTTAGGAGAAGATCGAACGTAGCGTCCCGCGGGAATGCGGCGAGGAGGATCAGCATTGCTGTTCCACCGAGAACCGCTGAGGTGATGAGCCACGCCCTGCCGGTACTTCCCCGAGGATGTGGTCCGAAATATTTCCATCTCTCAAGGTGTTTCACCGTCATCCGCAGTTGGCGGCTATGGCTCGTTCGGGTCGATTACTCGGTTCATCGTGCCGTCGCAGTCGAGCATAAACTCCTCGCCCCCCACTTTGATTCGGCCGCTCTTGCAGGAGCTACGCGCGCGGGCTTGGGGTTTGTTATGAGCAAGGTCGGCTTGATCGACCTCGGTCACGGGACTCCCAATATCATCATCAGCGGAGCGCATGATAAGGCTCAATCTCCCGAGCTGCCGCGCGGTTGTAATCTGGAGTGCGTCCTTCGGTGAAACGTCGAGGGTTATCGTCCGGCTCATGCGCCGACTCCGCATCTCCCCGGCGAGATCTGATCGGTCGGGGAGGGTGCTCGTATCGCCGCCGTACGAGAGAACCCGGGCGTTTTGAACTATAACCTTTGATATAAGTTGACCGTTCTCCTGAAAGGTTAATACGACGTCGACCTTTGTGCCGGGGAGGGCGTGCCCCTCAAGACCGGAGGTCTCATCCACCTCGATCGAAACCGCGCGATTTCGCGGGGTGAGGGCGAGTGAGTTCATGAGTCCTTCGCGGCTGAGGTGAGAGCGCTGGAGCGGTACACCAGGGGAAAGCTCGGTCTTTGCGTAAAGATTCTGCAGTTCAGAGATATCGCGGACCGCCTCATCGGGAACCTGAGAGCGAGGCCACAAGACCTCTTTGAAGCGCACCTCACTGAGCTTCGCGCCGGCGCGTACCGCTCGCTCCGGGGTGAGAAGCGCTACCGTTCCGAGATTCGCGACGGGTTGGGCGACCTCGGGATTTATGTCGGTGCGAGCGTTCGCGTCGTTGCGAAAGTTGAATACGACGATCAGAATCACGAGGAGTGAGAACGCGAGTCCTATGGCGGCGATAAAAAGAAGCCGCTCGCGGTCGTTCGATTTACCTCCGATCGCCGGAGTATACCTTCCAAATTTAGTGCTCATCGAGCGTTACTCCTCCCTCGTCCTAGAACCGAGCAACCGAGCCGCGCGGGCTGCTTCCCCATCGCCAAGCCCCGATTCCTCAAAAATCGTCGGTAGAGTTTCGGGGCTTCTGTGGCCTCAAAAGAACTCAGGGGCGGATCCTGCAAATTCGACGCCAGCGGTTTTTACGCCGCGGATCTCGAGGTGCACTAACTCAACCCGTACCCCTAACACCGTAAATTCGTTATCGTATGGTCTAAGTCGAAACTTAAGGGCTGAGCGCCCTTCTCCCGTCCGGTAGGCCGCAGTTGAGCGCTGCCTCCTCGAGGCGTGGTTCGGGTGGGGAGGGGACGGGTGAGGAGGACCTTTTTTCGGGTGGGATCGGACGGACCGGTTCGACCCTACGTTTTTCTCTTAGGAGACCCCGGTGAAGGGGGACAGTTGGTTTACAGTCTAGGCGAAGATTTGGGGGGGGCGGTGTTAAGGCATACAGTTGTGGTCACGCTGAGCGTTCTCGTCTGGGGATGCTCTCTCGGCGGAACATCGTTTCAATCTCCCCGCCAGGGTCAGGGTGGTAGCCCCACCGATCTCCGTTCCGCGGGGTCCATTGAGTTGACCCCCCGGCGCGATACTGTAGGGGAGACCAGCTCAATTGAGGTCCTTTGGGAGGTACCGACCGAACCGATCGACGGTTTTATCGTTCGCTTCGGGGAGGCTCACGAGGCGCTGACCAACGAACGTCGACTATCGCTCGAGGACATTGAGAGGGTTGAGGATCGGGAGCGCGGGAGGCTTTATCGATACGTCATCTCCGATATACCGAATGCACAAAGGGTGTTCTTGAGTATCAGCGCGGTGAAGGGCGCCGCGGAGTCCCCTCCGTCCAAGGTTTTTGAGATCGCTCCGGGAGTCCCAGAATAGGGTCCTGCCTCTGTCGCAGCAGGGGCGGCCGTGTTGGTTGTTTGGTGAGCCGTCTCTCGTTGCGCTCTCCCGGTTTTTCTGGCAAACAAATTTAACCATCGATAGTCGAGCGGGGTCTCTCTAGCAAGCTCGAGTCCTCCGCCGCGACACGTTCATCGAGCGAAATAAGTGACTATGATAGAAGTTGAACACTTAGCGAAAAAATACGGCGATTACACCGCGGTAAGCGATGTTTCGTTTCGCGCGCAGCGGGGGGACGTCGTGGGATTTCTGGGCCCCAACGGGGCGGGGAAAACCACCTCGATTCGGATGCTCGTTACCTATCTGCCAGCCACATCGGGGCGGGCTCGGATCGCCGGATTCGATGTCGCCGCCGATGCCGATGAGGTGCGTCGGCGGATCGGGTATCTTCCCGAGACCCCTCCGCTCTACGGGGAGATGAAGGTACGGGAGTATCTCCGTTTTGTGGGGCGCATCAAAGGGGTGCCCCGTGAGCGGCTTGAGGGGAGTATCGACGAGGCGATGTCGCGGTGTTTTGTGAGCGATGTCGCAGATAAATTGTGTCAGCACCTCTCCCGCGGTTATCGCCAGCGGGTCGGGCTCGCGCAGGCGATCATTCATAATCCGGAGGTCATCATTTTAGATGAGCCGACAAGCGGACTCGATCCGAAACAGATCATTCAGATCCGGCAGATGATCAAGTCCCTCGCCGAGAAGCATACCGTCGTTCTCAGCACCCATATCCTCGCTGAGGTTTCGATGGTGTGCAGCAAGGTTGTGATCGTCAATCGAGGCCGCTCAGTGCTCGAGGGCTCACTGAGCGAGGTGACCGCCGGCCGCTCACTGGAGCAGGTATTTATGGATTGTGTGAGCGCTGAAGAGCGTGCCGCGCTCGCTGCAGGGGAGGCCGCATGAGAAACGTGAGCGCTATCTTTAAGCGAGAGGTCTTGTCCCTGTTCGTCTCGCCGGTGGTGTACTTTGTTACCGCTGGGTTCACTCTTTTAGGGGCGTATTTCTTTTTTAACCTTTTGGGGATTTTTAACCTCATTCTGCAGCGGTACTCGTCGATGCCGTTCCAGATGCCGGGGACAAATCTGCCGAACCTCAATCAATGGGTGATCGAGGGGTTCTACCAGACGATGCTCGTGGTCTTGGTGTTTCTTATCCCGCTGCTGACCATGCGGACGGTAGCGGAGGAGAAGCGCCGGGGTACCTTCGAACTGCTCATGACATCGCCGATTTCGGTAGCTCAGGTGGTTTGGGGGAAGTTCCTCGGCGTGGCGTTCGTCATCATGCTGATGCTTCTCCTCACGTCGGCGTTTCCGTTGCTCCTCTGGTGGTACGGGAATCCTGAGGTTCCCCCGATTTTTACCGGATTTCTCGGCATCTCGCTGTGTGCACTCGGGTTTGCCAGCATCGGGATGGCGGTATCCTCGTTTACCGAAAATCAGATTGTGGCGGGAGTTGCGAGTATGGTCACGTTGCTTCTTCTCTACGTCATAAATTCACCTGCTGAATCGATGAGTGGAGCTCCGGCAGCGCTGCTGAATTATCTCTCGCCCGTGGTTCAGGTGCGTGACCTTTTTCGGGGAGTCGTTTCCTCGGGAAGTCTGACCTATTTCGTCAGTATGATCGCGATCGGGTTGTTCGTGTCGATGCGAGCGCTCGATGCCCAACGCTGGCGCTAGTGCGGGTCGCTGATATCGTTCTTTTCGGTGCGGATTGTATGAATAAGTGGATGCGGTTCTCAGGGATTCTCGGACTTGTCCTCGTACTCTTCGGGGTTATCGGGGGGCTTATCGTGGAGGAGTTTACCTCGCCTCTGATCGCCGGGCACCTGCTCCTCGGGGTGGTCCTGATCGGCCTGTGGATGTTCGCAGCAGGGGCAGGGGGTGTGGCATCGGCGGGAGCTGTCCTCAAGGGGCGTTCAGCCCGGTTCGGTGCGAACGTTCTTCTCTATGGGGCGGTCTTTGTCGGCGTTGTTGGTGCAGTTAACTGGATCGTTCATCGAAACGATCGGCGCTACGATTTGACCGAGGAGGGGGTCTATAGTTTAGCTCCGCAATCGAGGGATCTCGTCAAGAGCCTCCAGCGGCCGGTTAAGATCGTTGGCTTCATCGTGAGCGACGATCCGGGGCGCGAAGTTCAAATGCGCGATCTCTTTGCTCTGTTCAAGGCGGCGAACATCGAGCGAGTATCGACCGAGATAGTTGACCCTCGTGCCAAGCCCCATCTGGTTCAGACTTATGCGATGAAGCCGGGCAACGTGGTTTATCTCGAGTTCGGCGAGGGAGAAACGAAGGCAGCAAGTCGAATTAACGACTCCTCCGAGGAGGGAATTACCAACGCACTCATCAAGTTGACCCGGGGCGCTGCTAAGAAACTGTATGTGGTCCAAGGACACGGTGAGCCCGATATCACGGGCAAAGATCCCGCGGGGCTGAAGGGCTTTGCCGATGCGATCGGCGACGAGCACCTGACCCTCTCGGGTTTGATTCTGGGTCAGCACAGCAAGATTCCGGAGGATGCGGCGGGTGTCTTGTTAATCTCCCCCAAAAAGCCCCTCCTCCCCGAGGAGCGTCAGCTCCTCATTGCGTATGTTGAGGGGGGTGGTCGACTTCTCCTCATGGCCGATCCCCGGACGACGGATGATATCAAAGCCATCGCCGCGCATTTTAAGATCGAAGTGGGAGATGATGTTATTATCGATCAGATTCAGAGACTCTTCGCCGCGCCAGCTCTCGGTGTTCAACCGATCGTAACAAGTTACACCCCGCATGCGCTCACCCGGAATATGACGGAACAAGAGGTGACGGTGTACAACCTGGCGACCTCGATCCGGTCAGTCGGGACGAGCGACGCCGCAGAGACGTGGACAGATCTCGCGAAGACAGGGATGACCGCCTGGGCCGAGAAGAACCTCGGCCAGCTCTTCGATGCTCCGGAGCCCTCTGCCGTGCGTGAGCCGGAGGATCTGGTGGGGCCGGTGACGATCGCCGCTGCCTACGAGAGGAAGATCGACGAGGATAAAGTTCCCGCTGAAGGGGCGGCCTCGAGCGGGAGCGAATTCCGCCGGATGGCTCGTCTCGTGGTATTTGGTGACTCCGACTGGATTCTAAATGCGAACCTCGCCGTATATTCAAACCGAGACTTCGCCCTTAATGCGGTGAATTGGCTCGTCGGCGAAGAAGGGGGGGTGACTATTCGACCCCGGCAGATGCGGGTTTCCCTCGCTCCGATGTCCCAGGAGACCTTCGTTTGGATCTTGGTCACAAGCTTCCTCATTCCTGAGCTCATTTTGATTGCGGGGCTCGCGGTATGGTGGCGGCGTCGAACGGTCGCTGCGTAGTGTCGAATCGTTAGGGGCAGCTCTCGAAGCTAAGGGGATCGACGGATGAATTTACGAAAAACGTTTCTAGCGGCGGCGGTGCTCGGCGGTCTATTACTGTACATCCGTCTCGTAGAGCTTCCGCGTGAAGAGGTAAAGCTCTTGACGACCCAGCCGTATAGCGGCGTCTCGCCCCAGCAATTCGTTGAGATCCAGATTAGGCGAGGCGGCGAAACGTTTCGATTCATCAATACCGAGCCGGTGACGTCGACCGATGGTATGCCGACCCCGGACCCGCTTGCGGCGGCCTCGGTTGATCGCTCGAAGAGTTGGCGCCTCGCCGATGTCGGGGGGGGGGCGCTTGATAAGGGGGCGATCAACTCGGTCTTAAATTCTTTGGTGGGCTTGACCCTCGGCGAACCCCTCCCTCGAAAGGAGCTCGACACCGATCCTGCGGTTTACGGCCTCAAAGAACCTGGAGTGACCCTCTCAGTGAAGCGAGGCGATGATGTTCGGGAGATCCGCTTCGGTCTCCTCAACGAATACGTTGCAAAACGATATGTGGGGATCGGTGAAGAGATTTTTTTGGTGGCGGATGGGCTCTTTACGGCGGTCGACAAGGAGCGAACCCAGTTTCGGAACAGAAATCCGATCGATTTTGCGGACAGCGATGTTGCCGCAGTGACGCTGCGTTCCCCAGCCCAGGAACTCCGTTTCGAGAGCGATGACAGCTACCGCTGGCAGCTCACTCGGCCGGTACAGTTTCGGGCAAGCGATACGGCGATGGCGGGTCTCGGGCGTGCGCTGCGCAATCTGCGAGCAGCTGACTTTATCGATAGCCCCGAGGCGCTTGCGCGTTATGGCCTCGACACCCCGAAGCTCACCGCGACGATTGAATTCCGTAAAGACACCCGACCGGAGCCGCTGGTGGTTCTTATCGGATCAGCTGCTGGGGAGGGCGGTAGAGATACCTTTATGAAGGTGGGGGCGGAAGGCACTATTATGCGCCTCGCGTCTGATCCGATCGACACGATAATGAAGCGTCCCGATGATTTTCGGGATCGCGCTATTTTCCGCTTCCCGAAAGACCGAGTTGTCGCAGTAACGATCGATCGCCCCGGTGTCGAGCCGTTGCAGCTCGAGCGCACTGAGGGTGGATGGATAGTCAATGGACTCGCCGGAGATCGTCCGTTCGTCGAACAGGTAGTGCGTAACCTGTCTTCGCTTGAGGCGGCGGCGTTTGCCCCTCCGGGGTCGAACACCGGATTTGAGAAGCCGACCGCGACATTCACCGTGACCGTTCAGGGCGAGAAGGCAGGGGATGAGCCGACAAAGCATGTTTTGGTTGTGGGAGCGCGAAGCATGGACGGTAAGGTGGAAACCGGATACTATGGGAGAACAGAGGACTTGAAAGAGCCCTTCGTCCTTAGTTCAGAAACGTTCAAGCTTCTCACGCCGCTGCAAGAGTCGCTCGTGAAGGCGATCGGTGAGGATGCGGCGGTTTCTGCGCCGAAGGTTGAAGCAAGTCCGCGCTCGGAATAGCAGGGTTCTCTCTCGGGCGTCGTTTCGGTTTCCCCCTGCAGGGGGCTGAGGATCGATGCTGAGAAAATTATTCATCGTCGTTTTTTTTCTGTCGCTGGTCGTTGGCCTTGCGGGTGCCGGATTCCTTGCGTGGGGATACTTCTATATCACCCGAGATCTTCCCCATCTCTCCACGGTCGAAGATTATCGCCCTCCCATCGTAAGCTCCATGTACGCCGCCGACGGCACCCCGATCGCGGAGTTCTTCACGGAACGGCGGTATCCAGCGAAGATTCACGAGGTGCCGCTGTATGTCCGGAACGCGTTTCTTGCAGCGGAAGACGCCTCGTTTTACAGCCACGCCGGAATCGATCCAGTGAGCATCATTCGGGCGCTCGTGAAGAATCTTCAAGCGGGAGCGGCGAGTCAGGGTGGCTCGACGATCACTCAGCAGGTGGTGAAGAACCTCCTTCTGACACCGGAGAAAAAGATCACTCGGAAGATTAAAGAAGCAATCCTCTCCTACCAGCTTGAGAAGCGCTTTTCAAAAGATGAGATATTTGAGCTGTATCTCAATCAGATATTTTTCGGCAATACCGCGTACGGAATCAAAGCCGCAGCTCGGGTATACTTTCAAAAGTCGCTGGATCAACTCTCCCTCGCCGAGGGGGCGATGCTCGCTGGTCTACCGAAAGCACCGAGTAAATACTCCCCCCTCGCGAATATGCCCCGGGCGAAGCGCCGTCAGAAGTACGTACTCGACCAGATGGTCAAGGCGGGGTTCGTGACCGCGGAGGCGGCTGAAGCAGCGAGTCGCGAGAAGGTGCGGATTTTTCCGGCGAGTTTCGACAATATTAGCCGAGCGCCGTACTACGTGTCTGAAGTACGGCGGCTTTTTCTCGAGCGCTGGAAAGATATCAACATCGATGCGGACGGGGTGCAGATACACACCGCTTTGGACCTTGAGGCTGATAAGATGTTGAACGCCGCTGTGCGGCGGGGCTTGCGTGAGGTCGATAAACGCCGCGGCTGGCGGGGCCCCCTCGCGACGATCGATCACGCCGACCGGGGTGTATTCGTCGAGCGATTCGGAAAAGCGGCACAGGACGGCGTGGTGCCCGAGGTCGTGTATCCGGCGTTGGTAACCGCAGTGTCGCGCGAGCGGAAGACCGCGTCGGTTGACCTCGGCAGCGCCGCAGCGGTCGTTGATCTTAAAGAAGCAAGCTGGGCGAAGAAGCGTCTTTTGAAAGATGACAAAGTTGCTTGGATCGCGTTGGAGGAAGCCCTACGGGTAGGTGACGTCGTTGAGGTGTCGTTGCGATCGACCGAGGAGTCTGCAGCGTCCGAAGAGGGCGAGCCGCCGGCGATTCTTAAGAACGTATTCCTCGACCAGACCCCCGATGTCGAGGGAGCGATGGTGTTGATTGACCCCCATTCAGGCAAGGTGGTGGCGCTCGTGGGGGGCTACAGTTATTCACGGAGTCAATTCAATCGGGGGACGCAGTCGCTGCGGCAGCCTGGCTCGACGTTTAAGCCGGTGCTCTACCTCGCTGCGGTCGATGGGTATAAGTATACTCCGTCGACTATAGTTCACGATGCTCCCCGAACGTTTCGCGTAGGAGATGAGTATTGGACGCCGGCGAACTTCGACGAGAAGTTTCTCGGCGCGATTACGCTGCGTGTGGCGCTTGAAAAGTCGCGGAACCTCGTCTCAGCGGATATCGTTTCGAGAATCGGGATCGATTCGGTGATTCAGTACGCGAAGCGTTTGGGAATATCGAGTAAATTGGGTCGAAATCTATCTTTGTCTCTGGGGAGCAGTGAGGTCACTCTCCTTGAATTGACCCGAGCCTACGGTGTTTTTGCAGCGAAGGGCGTCTTGTTTGACTCGGTATTCATTACTCGGGTTGTTGATCGCACCGGCCGAGTAATCTTCGACGCGGAGACTGAGTCGTTGGCGCGTGCACAGCAGGCGATTGATCCGAACAGCGCGTTTGTGATGGCCCACATGATGAAGGGAGTGGTTGAGTTCGGTACCGGTTACAAGATCAAAGAGATCATGCGGCCGGTGGCGGGAAAGACCGGAACGTCAAACGACCAAATGGACACCTGGTTCATCGGCTACACGCCGCAGTGGGCAGCGGGGGTTTGGGTGGGCTTCGATACAAAGAAAGAGATCGGCGAGAAAGAAACCGGGGGGAAAGTAGCCGCCCCGATCTGGCTCGACGGGATGCGTGATTTCTTAAATTATCAAGATCAACGCAACTATGCACAGCTGGTTGAGGAGGCGAAGAACGAAGCGAGTCGCCTCGGGGTGGAGTACGTTGCGCCTGAGCCGCTCACGCCGCTCGATTTCAGCCCCCCCGAAGGGGTAGACCCGTATTGGGTGAATCACGACTCCGGTATCAGGATGGAAGAGGGGGACGCTGGGGCTTTTCTCGAATATTTCGTGCGGGGCACCGAGCCGCCGCGCGGCGGAGGAGAGCCCGATACGAGCTCATATCTGGAGTCCCCTGATCTTTAGGTCTTAGTGACGGTGATCGCGCACATAAACGATCACATCTTCGATAATATCCCCGCGCTCTATCGCCGAGACGACATCGCCCCCTTGAACGACCTTGCCAAAGACGGTGTATGAACCGTTCATATGGGGCGAGTCCCCGATAACGATGTGAAACTGACTGCCGTTCGATTCACGGCCCGGGTTCATATCGTCGGGTAACCGAGCCATACCGAGTATGCCGACCTCGTGATGACGGGAGTTGAACTCCGGAGGGAGGGTGTACCCCGGGCCGCCGGTCGGATTGCCGGCAGGGCCTCCCCCTTGGATAACGTAACCGGGATAGATCAGGTGAAAGGTTGTGCCGCGGTAGAAGCCTTTATCGGCCAGGTATTTAAAATTAGCCACGTGCCACGGGGCATCCTCAGGGAAAAGCTCAACTAAAATCTTGCCACGCTTCGTCACGATCGCAGCGCTTTTGATCTTCATGAGTTCTCCCCGTGGAGGGAGCTTGAACGGAGGATCCGCCTCGGCGTAGATAGCTTCGGTGAAAATAACAAGGAAAAGCAGCATCAAGATAGGCTGCAGCCGCCGAAGGACCGATGTCGGCACCTTCGAGGTCTGATGCTGTGAGTTTCTCGGTAGGAACATCCCGCTCTGATAGTACGGTACGATGTGGCGCTTGGTCGAGCAGGTTGGAAGCAACGGCGATAAGGGCGGCTAACTACCTGGTATCACTGTGCTTGAAACCGTATCGATGCGAGAGTCCGCCATGGTGCGCGGTGGCTTTGGGCGACCCGAGCACCGATAGAGGTTGCGAGGTTCTACCCTTATGCTTTTGGATTCCTTGGGTTATCATGATTGCCTGACCGTATATTTTTGGTCGCGCAGGTGTTTATCCGGCTTCTCTCTCGCTTGGTCTTTTGTCTTCTCGGGGTGCTCGCAGGTGTGGGCGGGGGGGGGCTATCGGCTCAGGAGCGGGGGCTCAAGACCGAAGTTAAAGAGAAGGTCGACGCTATTCTTCTCCTTGACGGTTCGGGGAGCATGCGTGTCACCGACCCCGCACGGCTCCGCGACGAGGGCGCCAAACTTTTCCTTGAATTCCTCAAGCCCGGGGATAGGGTTGGAATTATTGAGTTCTCCGGTGATGCGAAGATCGTGCGACCCCTTGAGCCGTTCGAGCGGGAGCAGGTTTCGACGGTAGCAGGCCAGGTCGATACCGTTGGAAATTCCGGAGAATTTACCGATATCGTTGCGGGACTGCGGCTTGCGAAAAGTGCGCTTGAGAGCAGACCGCGAGCAGACGCGAATCAGGTGATCGTACTCCTCTCCGATGGAAAGCTCGATCCTAATCCAGCGACGAATTCGGTGGCAAATGCCCGTCTCGCATTAGTGGATGAGCTTCTCCCCGCCCTCAAAGAGGGGGGGCTTAAGGTTCACACTTTAGCGTTCGGCGACCTCGTTGACCGAGAGTTGCTTGAAAAAGTAGCGACCGATACCGGCGGATCCGCATGGTTCACCCCAAACGCTTCGAAGATTCATGAGTCGTACGCCGATCTCTTTCTCGTTGTGAAGAGTCCTCAGGTTCTGCCGCTCACATCAAAAGGATTCAAGATCGATGCGGGGATCGATGAAGCCACCTTTTATATCAACCGCGAGTCGGCTGAGTCAGCGATTTCAATTCGCAGCTCCGACGGAACGATTATCACCCCAGAGAATCCTCCACCCTCGGTGCGGTGGTTTCAGGGGCAGAAGTTCGATGTAGTCACGGTGCTTCAGCCCCGGTTGGGTGATTGGCGAATCAATGGGCTCCCGTCGAATGATAGTTTTGCCACTGTGCTGACAAACTTAAAACTGATAACCGATTGGCCGACCTCGGCGAACCTCGGCTCGGCGATGGTTGTGCAGGCCCGGCTCTATGAGAACGAAAAGCCGGTGGTGCTCCGTGAGATGGCGGGAGCCACCAAGTACGCTTTTGAGATAACCCCCTCAGACAAGGTCTCTGAGCCGATTATTCGGGAATTCCTCCACGACGACGGCGCTCACGGAGATAAGGTCGCGAACGACGGGATCTTTTCTCATGAGGTCGACATAACCGAGGTCGGCGAGTATCGCCTTAAGGTTATCGCGCGCGCCCCAACCTTCGAGCGCAGTCAGCAGGTGCCGTTCAAAATAAAGCCCCGTCTGGTGGATCTCAGGGTTGAAAAGGCGGGTGGTCACGGAGCCGATTCACACGGTGATGCCGCGGGTGGTCACGGAGAAAAACACGGTGGAGATTCTGGGCACGGTGATGCGGGCCACGGGGGGCACGGAGATGTATTTGCGATTACATTAAGCCCCGATGCGCAAGTGCTTCGCCGAGTCGATGTGAAGCTTGTTGCGATCAACGCAGATAAGAAACGGTTTGTGATCCCGGTCGAGAAATTCGGGGAGGGATACCGTGGCTTTTCCTCGTTCCTCCCGGCTGACGGCGATTATCAGCTGAAAGCCACTTTAACCGGAGAAGCCCGCAAAGTCGGTAAGTTGAAGGATGGCGGGGGGACTGCGATTACTGTCCGTGAGGAGAGCGCCGTCCTTCATTACCATAAGACGAGCCACGCCGGTGAGGAGTCCGAGGTGGAAGTGGTCGTTGTTAAGAACGAGAAGACCGAGTCGTCGATCCCGTACTTTTTTGCGGTGCTTGCCCTCAACCTCGTCTTCGGCGGGGCGCTCTATGCGCTGCTGGGGCGGGGTGGTAGCGGCTCCCGTGAGGCCCTTCCGGAGTTCTCCTCGATTCAGCCTCTTAAGGCTCTTTTAAAGAGCCTCGAAGAACGCGCCCAGCTTACCGAGGTCGATTCAAACGATCCCCTATTCCTCGGCGACGATCCCTTGCCGGAATTTGAAGTTGGGAGCTCGACCCTGCAGGTATCTGTTGAGACGGTTCCATCGGCGGAGCCGGAGGGTGGGGCGCCGGCGAGCTCGGCGGAGCCCGAGGCGGCTCCGGCTGCAGAGACGGAGAGCCCGGCATCTCCAGCCGAGGGTGAAGAGCAAAAGCCGGCGGAGGGAGCATGACATCTTTTCTCCTCATCATATGGGCGATAGTGCTCTCCGGTGGAGTCGCTGCGGGATTACTCCACGTGATGAAGAAACGGGGAGCGGGAGTTGATCCGGCTCTGGCGATTCTCGAGACCGCTCGCAGCGATCGCTCGAAGCTTCTTGAGCAGTTAAAGGATGTCTACGGTCAACTTGTGCCGGTTGCGGCGATTCGCACCGCGTTAAAAGATCTTACGGTACGCCAGGAGGCGCTCCGTGCGGAGAAGGGCCGTATCACGATCACCCAGGCGGAGCTTGAAACGGTAGAGACACGCCTTCGTGAGCTTGAGGAGGTTGAGCGGGAGCTTGAAGCGAGCGGTCTCGAGACAAAAGAGGAGCTCAACATCCTTAAAAAGAAGGAAGCCGAGCTTAACTCGAAGAACGCCGCTCTCAAGTCTCAGTTGGAACAGGCACAGATTGCCCTCGACAAAGCGGTCGCCGAGATCGAAATGTCTCAACAGCTTCAGGAGCAGGTCTTAGCCTGTAAGACCGAGCTCCTCCAGACCGAGCAGAGTGTCGCCACGCTGGTGCTCCAGATAGAGCAAGGAAATGAGCAGTATTTCATTCTGAAGCGCCGTTACGACGCACTCGACATCGAGTATGCCCAGCTTTTCGAGAAATTCTCGGAGGCGGAGGCGCTTGTCGGCAGCAAGAGCGAATCATCCAAGCAGTAGTTCGCGGAATCCGTAGCGGCTCTCTGGAGGGGGTTTTGCCTCCGGAGTCCTGAAGTTGACGTGCCGTCGTGTTCGGGCGCGGTGCGTCCTGGTGAGGTGGTTGACGGTAAAGTTAGCCGCACATTAGTGGTGAGGTTTTTCTCAGTTTCTACCGCGCGCGCTGGCTCCTAGCAAAAGGTGGCGGTCGATTGCACATCGTTCTGGGATCGGTCGAGGCGCCAAATCCCTGATCGCCCTTGCCCGTTCTCTGGATGAGATAGTTTCCCTCGGAGGGCAGCTACAGCATCTCCTGCGGATCCATATCGAACGTTACCTTAACCTTTCGCGAGGTGTTTTTCTCAGCGCGAAGATATCCCATGACTTTCAACAGATGGATCGGATTATCGGCTTTTAAAATCATGTGCCATCGCCACGAGGTTTTGAGGCGCTCGAGGGGTGCTGGGCTGGGCCCGAGCACCTTCACCGCAAGCTGATGATGCCCGATAAAGTCGTGCACTCCCGAACGGAAGTTTAAGAGGCGGGTTTCAGCAGCACTTTTATCCTGCGAGCTCGCGACGATTCGTAGAAGTCGGGTAAACGGCGGGTAGGAGAGCTCCTGACGCACGGCGAGCTCTCCTTCAGCGAATCCGAGATAATCATCCCGCACGGTGCGCACGAGGCTCGGATGTCGGGGGACACGAGTTTGCAGGACGACGCATCCAGCCTTATCACCCCGTCCGGCTCGCCCAGAGGCTTGGGTGAGAAGCTGAAAAACCCGCTCGCTTGCCCGGAAATCAGGCATATGCAGACCAACATCACAGTCGGCGATGCCTACGACGGTAACGTTGGGGAGATCGTGTCCCTTCGCGATCATTTGGGTTCCAACAAGAATCGCGGTCTCGCCGCTCCGAACTCTCCCGAGGATCGCTTTATACGACTCAAGATCGTTCGCCGCATCGCGGTCGAGTCGATCAATAGCTGCATCGGGAAACAAACCGCGAAGCTCCTCATAAACTCGTTCGGTTCCTGCTCCCCGTTGAACGAGCTTGCCGCGGTTCGTCTCCGCCGATGGAGGACACGCGGAACACAACTCGCTTGGAACGAGGCTCAAATTACAGTAGTGGCAGATGAGCTCATGAGACCGCTGGTGATAGGTGAGAGTTACCGAGCAGTTCGGGCATTCAACAACGGTCTCGCAGCGATCGCACTGCAGGTAGCTGGCAAAGCCCCGTCGATTAAAAAGAATGAAAACCTGCTCCCGCCGTTCGAGCGCAGCCGCGATCGCTCGATGAAGCTGTGGTGACACATTCGGCGAGGCCATTTCCCAGGGCTTTACGCGGTTGAGATCGACCAGGTCGAACGTCAGCGGCGCCGCAGTGCTGTGGCGTGTAGGAAGCGCAAGGTAGTGATATCGCTTCGAGCGAGCGTGATGGAGGCTCTCGAGCGAAGGGGTGGCGGAGCCGAGCACTACCGGGCAGGATCGTCGATGCGCGAGTACGACAGCGAGATCGCGGCCGTTGTACCGGAGTCCCTCCGACTGCTTGAACGAACCGTCGTGTTCCTCATCGACGATGATGAGACCGAGGTTATGAACCGGGGCGAATATCCCCGAGCGGGCACCGATGGCGATGCGGCAGCGATCCTCCAAGAGCGCCCGCCAGGACTCCCAGCGAGTGCGTCGATGGAGGCCGCTATGGAGCACCGCGATCTGATCCCCGAGGCGGGCTTGGAAGCGATCGATAAGTTGGGGCGTAAGCGCAATCTCGGGAACGATGACTAATGCACCCCTACCCGACCGAAGGGTGTGCCGAATCGCCTCGATATACACCTCGGTCTTGCCGCTGCCGGTAACCCCATGGAGGAGGAACGGCTGAGGACGCTCGGCGTCGACGGCTTGAACAATCGCGTGCACTGCAGCGCTCTGATGAGCCGAGAGAGCGATTTCGTCGGAGACTTCGTCGGGTGCCGCAGCTGCAGGAGCAGCTCCCCCAACTATCTCGATTGTTTCGATCGAGAGAGCGCCGCCTGCAGCGAGCGCGCGGATCGCGGCGCTTGCTCCGCGGTGACGTTTTGTCAGCTCCCCGAAGTCGAGCGATCCCCCGGCGTCGGCGAGAGCGGTGAGGACAGCGCGTTGGAGTTTTCCCCGGGGAGGCTCCTCAGGGGTCCCGATAAGACGGACGGTTCTACGATAACGTCGCACCGAGATCGGCGGAACTGCGACATCGATGACGCTTGCGATACTTTCGCCGTAGTAGTCAGCAACCCAGTTAAGGAATTCAAGCTGCTCCGGCAGAAAACACCGCTCGAGCTCGCTATCTGAAAAGACTGTCTTTAGTTCGATGGTCGGATCGGGGCTCTGAACATCAGCTCCGACCGCCACGACATAGCCGCTGGCTCGACGGCGACCAAACGGTATCTCAACTCTACTTCCGACACCTATCTCCGCAACGAACTCAGGCGGGATACGATAGGTAAAGGCGTGCGGGAGGGGGGGGATGACGATATTAACTAAGTCACTCATGCGACGCCTCAGCCCGATCAAGAGGAGTCTTTTCAAACTATTACGGAAATAGCTCGCCCCTTTATCGGTGTGTTCCGATACTCATAACGTGTTCTCTCTCTTTTTTCATCTAACGAGAGTTGAGGAGAACAAAAGTAACGGGATCGGCATCTTAGTGGGGACAGACCGAGGGGATTTTAAGGATCTCTCGGTGCAGTATCGTGGGATTATGTTCAGTTTTCTGCGCAATCGGTTTGGACCTCGTCGAGAGCGACTCCTCGGAATCGATGTCGGAGCGGCGGCGATAAAGCTGCTTGCCCTCGAGGAAGGCGGGGGATCAGCACCCCGAGTGATTCGTGCCGATATCATCCCGCTGCCAGGGGATGTCTTTTCGAACAACTCTATCACGAAGCCGGAACGCGTTGTGGAAGGACTTGCTCAACGCAGCGGTTCGACCCATCCCGCCCGAGCGGTAACTGCGGTTCCCTCTCCGAGCGTTTTTATCAAGCGAATCACCGTTCCGCGCTCAGCTGGTTCGGCGCTCGCTGCGCATATTCAGTTTGAAGCGAGTAATCTGATTCCGCACAAGCTTGATGCGGTGAAGCTCGACTACCAGGTGCTGGGGGAGGGGGGACCAGGCCTCCTCGATGTGCTCATCGTTGCGGTAAAGTCCGACGTATTAGAGAGTTTCACCGGATGCTTAAACGGCGCAGGTGTCGAAACTACTATCGTCGACGTCGATGTTTTTGCGCTGCAGAACGCCTTTGAATACTCTTATCCGGAGTTTCGAGAGAGGACCGCAGCCCTCGTAGACGTTGGAGCTCGCTATACGAGCGTAAATATCTGCCGAGGGGGGCGAATGCTCATCAGTGGTGATATCCCGCTTGGTGGACGAACCTGTACCGAAGCGATCATGCAAAAACTCGCCATCGGATTCGATGAAGCGGAGGGTCGCAAGATCGAAAGTCGATCAGAGGTCCGCTGCGGTGAGATCGAGGGAGTGGTTTCGCAGTGGGTTGATGCGGCAGCGCTCGATATCAATCGGCAGCTCGGCTTTCTGTGGAACGCAGCGTCAGCTTCCGGGGTGATCGACACTGTAATGGTGAGCGGCGGAGCCTCTCTCGCCCCCGGTTTTGTTGAGGCATTGGCGCTGCGCACCGAAGTTCCCTGCGAGCGGCTCGACCCCTTCCGTCGGCTTGATATGCCCGCTGAACTGCGCGCAAAAGTTGGGAGCACCGATCCATCGAAGATGGTTGTGGCGCTCGGACTCGCTCTTCGGCGAATCGGTGATAAATATTCAGCGGAGGGACAGGGATGATCAAGATCAACCTCCTCGGCGAGCCTCCCACGATCGATCGCTCAACACAGCGCTGGTTGGGCGCGTATGGAGCGTCGCTCCTCGTCCTGCTGGTTGTTTGCTTTATCGCGCGGGCGTTGACGACCGCTCGTATCGAGGTGCTCGAGGTGGAAACCGCGGCGCTCAACAGCGAGCTGCTTCAGCTCAAGAAACAGACGAAAGAGGTGCGGGAGCTGGATGCGAAGCGCAAAGAGCTTCACTCGAAACTTAATGTGATAGCGCAGCTTAAGCTTACGAAAGTCGGACCGGTTCGGGTACTCGACGATCTCAACGCGGCGGTGCCGGAGCGGGTCTGGCTTACTGAGATCGCGGAGAGCGCCGCGGTGCTGCGGATGAGCGGATATGCTCTCGATAATCAAACGATCGCGGCGTTTATGAAGGAGCTCGAGCGCTCGGATTTCTTCGATACCGTTGAATTGGTTGAAACGAAGCAGATGGAACGAGCCGGGGTCAAAATTAAGCTTTTTACCCTTGAGTCGAAAATAAATTTTGCGGGGAGTCCGGGGGGAGCCACGTTAAACGCCGCGGCAGCTGGGGGGGAGCGAGCGGGATGAGAGATTTCGCAGCTCGATTCATGGAGCGGCCGCTCGGTCAAAAGATCGCAGCGTGGGTTGGCAGCGGCCTCGTGATGTTCCTTCTTTTCTGGCAATACTTCTACGCTGGGTTGGCGGAGCAGATCGCGGTGCTGAGCGAGCGCCGAGACGATCTGGCGGCGCAGATCCAGTCTGAGCGCCGTTTGGTACGGAATTTGGGGGCTTATCGGCTTGAGGTTCAGGAGCTCGAGGTGCAGCTCCGGCGGGCCTTGCTCGAGCTTCCCGACAAAAAGGAGATCCCTGAGCTTTTAAAGTCGGTGTCAGCGCTGGCAACCCAAGCGGGGCTTGAAGAGGCTCTCTTTCGACCGGTGCCAGAGGTGTACCGCGATTTTTACGCTGAGGTGCCGGTTGCGATTGCGATCCAAGGGACCTTCCATCAGGTTGCTCGATTCTTCTACGCGGTAGGACAGCTCTCCCGTATCGTCAACATTAATCAGATATCGGTCCGGGAACCGGAGATTAAAGATGATGGGGTTAGAATAAAAGCTGAGTGTGTAGCTACCACCTTTCGCTACCTCGACGAAGCCGAGATGGCGCGTCATCGTGAGCAGGCTGAGGAGTCGAAGAAGCGCCGCCGAAAGTAGGTGAGGACAAACATCGTTCTTGCACTTCAGGGCTCGCGGTGGCTTCGCTTCTCTCGACAAATTGCAGCACCACCGTTTTTTACCGCCAGTTCTTTTACACCACGGTTTTAGTTTTGTGCGGTAAAAAGTTACCTCTCGGTTCGGAGTGATCCGGCGCCGGGGCTGGTCTCGTCAGAAAGAGGATTGACAGGTTGCAGATCAAAACCTTATTCAACTTCAGAGGCTTCCGGCGTCCTCCGCTGTTCCTTAAGTGCCTTTTTTCGGAAGAGCTCCTTCGGAGGGGCCGGTTAGTTCAACGAGGTTAGCCCTCATTTCCATGAGCGGAGGGGGCAGTTCGGTTTTCATTGCAATCTCGTTGGGTGTTGAGTGCATCTTAGCCGGGACATGGTTGTGTCGGCCAAGGCTTCGACACCGAATGGTTTACGTTAGTAAATGGAGAAACTCATGATTGTGAGCCCGAGAGTGATGCGGGGTAATCGCTCGATTTTGAGTGGATTTTTAGCGGTTGCGGCGGTTTTATCGATGTCGACGGGGAATGCGCTGGCTGCCCCTACCGATGGGAAGGCGCCTAACGGAGCAGTGGATGTCGCGCTGGAGGCTGTGGCGGACATCGCGGTCACGGCGATTCGGATTGAGCCGCTCGGCTCATCTGAGAACGCTCTTATCGGAGAGCTTTCGAAGCCGACCACGGTTTCACTGAAAAAGACCGCTCCCTCAGAGTATGTCCTCTCTCTCGAAAACGCGTCGATAGCAGCCACCGCATCGACAACGTTGGTTGCGCCTCCCTCCGCGGGAACGATTCGATCGATTCGCCCGATTACGGAAAGCAAAGGTGCGGCTTT
>JBJOHD010000296.1:0-5411 GCA_046047875.1 Pseudomonadota bacterium
CGGCGACGAAGTCGCTGATCGCGATAAAGTGATCGACCCCTTTGCTCCCGCGCCGATCCCACGAGCGCAGCGCCCGAATTATCGGCCACAATAACGGGGTGAATCTTCCAAAATACACCCCGACCTGATCCCAAATGTACCGCATCGGGGTAAAACAGTAGCAGAGATGGAGCGTGCCCTGCGGCACCTGCACGTTCTTCGCGGCCGCGTGACTCAAGGACACAACGAGGTCGTATCCACTCAGATCAAAGGAGCGAATCGCCCGAGGAAACAGGGGCAGCAGCGCCCGATAGTAGCGGCGGACCCCCGGAAGTTTTTGAAGGAAAGAGGTCTCTTTTACCCGGGCATCGATCTCAGGGGCTGTGGAACCCGGTACGTGCACCAGGGTGAAGATATCGGCCTCAGGGTACATCTCAAGAAACGCTTGAAGACACCGTTCCCCGCCCCGAAGTCCGGTGAGCCAATCGTGAATGATGGCGACTTTCATCGACATCCCCCGTTGTCAGGTGCGTTCACCGCGGCACGGTAGACCGTGAGCGCCTGCGCGGCGACCGCCCCCCGGCTGTAGCGTGCGATCACCCCGTCTCGTCCGGTGAAGGGAAGGTGTTCCCGCTCAAAAAAGGTGATAAGCCCCCGGCCGAGTGCTCCCACTGAAAAATCCTCGCACACAACATCGGCGGAGGTTACCAGCTCTTGAATCGCCGGAACCGGGGTCGTCACCACGGGAGTACCCGAGGCGTGCGCCTCGATCACCGGAAGACAGAACCCCTCCGCCCGCGAGGGACATACCACGGCGCGAGCGCGCGCATACAATGCCGCAAGCTCCGGCTTGGCAACCCTCCCGAGTGAGCGGACCGAATCAGCGCAGCCGAACCGTTGGGCAAGGGAGCGAATAGCACTAATCTCCGCGCCGAAGCCGACAAGCGCCAACGTCGCCTTCGAGAGGTGTAAACTTCGGGCTCGCGCCCAGGCGAACGCCTCGATGAGCGGTTCGATTCCCTTGTGCGCCTTCGCCATCGAAACAACCGAGAGAAGATACGGTTCGGAGAGACCGAAGTCCCCCTCGATCGCCAACTCCCCGACCGGGCGGGTGAAGATCGGATCGACGGCGTTCGGAATCACAGAGATCTTCCGATACGCCTCGTCCGACCGTGCGAACGCGCACAGCTCGCGACGGCTCGCCTCGCTGACTGTTAAAACACGGTCGGCACGACGGAGCCCCGAGCGAATCAGCGTTCCCGCAACGAGCGGGTAATAGAAACGTTCTGGCTGGGTGAGGTGAATGAGGTCATGAACGGTAATAACGCTCGGGACTCTTAACCCGAACGGCAGCACGTAGTGCGGGGTATGAAAAACATCGCACGGAATCGAATTGAGTCTGGCGCCAAGGGAGAAGAGCTCGCCAACCGAGTAGAGCGGGGTGAGTTCAGGGATTATCGCAACCGCATCCGCCCACGGGTAGCTTTCGATCCTTCCCGGATCGCCCGCAACGACGACGTTGACCCCGGGGGTTTCAACGAGACCGCCGATCAGGTTCTCCGCGTAAACACCGATACCGCCGTGACCAAGTTTTCTTCCATCGAAAAGGACACGCAACGGCCGACCAGGCGAAACCTCCCCCGAGGGGGTGTCGGTCGCCGCAGCCAGCGCGCTAGTATTCAGAGATGCACCTACCACGGAGAGCCGTTACCCTTGAGGGAGCCGCCGCTGCCACCGGCGTTCGTCAGTTAGCCACCTTGCGAGCCCACGCCGTCGACCCGGTGCGATCATCGCTCCCGCCGAGCGCATGAACTTTCCGGACAACGTAGATCCGCTTGTCTTGCGACTCGTAATAGGTTCGAGCGAGAACCTCGCCGATGAGGCCGAAAACGAGGAACTGAAGTCCGATGATTACGAGCATCACCCCGAGTGCGAGGAGGGGGCGGTTCCCCATCGGTATATCTTGAAACATCCGCTGATACGTAAGCACGGTGAGGATCAGCCCTCCGAGCCCACCGGACATCAACCCGAGGGTGCCGAACAGGTGAATCGGCCGTTTCGAGTAACCGAGGAGGAACTTCACGGTAATAAGGTCAAGAATCACCCGCAGCGTGCGCGATATCCCGTACTTCGAGGTTCCAAAACGGCGCGCCCGGTGATTTACCGGCACCTCGGCTATCCGCGCGCCCATCTCTCCCGCGAGAGCTGGAATGAAGCGGTGCATCTCCCCATAGAGCTTTATCCCTCGAGCGATATCGCCGGTCATGACTTTCAGGGTGCAACCGTAATCGTGAAGCTGCACATTCGTCGATTTGGAGATGAGCCAGTTAGCGATCATACTGGGCAGGCGCCGGCTTACAAATTTGTCTTTTCGATCTTTGCGCCAGCCCGCTATCAGGTCGTATCCCTCCTCGAGCTTCTGCACCATCGCCGGAATCTCGCGGGGATCGTTTTGTAAATCGCCATCGAGGGTCACCACGATATCGAAGCGGGAGTGATCAAAGCCCGCCGCCATCGCCGCGGTCTGCCCAAAGTTCCGACGAAACTGCACTACTCGAACGCGGGCGTCGTGATCGGCGATCTGCCGAAGCCGGGGGAGTGAGTTGTCACGGGAACCGTCGTCGACAAAGATGATCTCGTACTCGCATCCCATCGAAGAGAGCACCTCGGTGATCTCCTTGTAGGACAGCGCTACGTTGTCTTCCTCGTTGTAAACTGGAACGATTGCTGAGATTCCGTGCATGGTGATTATTACCTCTTTGACCGCTCGACGCACAGGTCGACGGCGCGTCGTACACCACTTACCGCCCCACCGGAGCGGCGTTGAAAGCTGGCGCATACTAACACACCGGGATTTCTAAGCATAACTGGGGCAATCCTCCCCGACCTTGGGGCCCCTGAGGCTCCGCCTTCGACGACCTCCGGTCGATGGAGATATATCTCATTATTTTCAATCTGTTACGAGCTGTCCTGGCGGCACTCGGTGCTGGCCGAGCGGACCCCAGGTTGCAAACGCACCTTAGTTGCACTAGTCTCCGCTCCGATGATTCGCCGACGACGACAGATACGAGGCCTCTGGGACTCCGTGCGACCGCTGGTCCTCTCCGCGGTGTGTTGTCTCCTCGTGCTTCTTTCGATTACCCCGCACCATCACAGCGACGGGGAAGAGAGCGCCGCACGGGAGGCGAGCTGTGTGGTGTGCCTCGCCCTCGGTGCGATGGGACACGGGGCTGCGCCGAGCTCGATTAGTTCTCCTCTCCCCTTCGGGGAGCCGGCTCAGGAATCCCCCCCGCTACCGGTGAATCGCACTGAACATTTCGCGCTCAGCGCGACGGCCCGCGATCCGCCGGTGACCTAACCCCCTTTTTTGATCTCGACCGTGAGCCCTTTTCGACTGGCCAGCGCTCCCCGCTTACGGAGAGCGTACCCATCAATTTTTTAGAAACCTTGACGATGAAAAATTATATCTCTTTTTGTGCAGCAGCTATGCTTTTTTCGGCGACCGCCGCCGTCGCCGCCCCCCAGCCGAGCGACGAGAGCCGACTTCAAGAGCTTGAAACCCTCGTGCGTCGCCTGTCCGCGCAGGTCGAGGAGCAGCAAAAGACAATCGACAAGCTCTCCGGCACCGGACAGAGTACGCTCTCTGCAGCGCCGGTGTCGAATTCTCCGAGCCCCGCCGGTGCATCGAAGACCCCCCGCAAACAGTTCCTCCCCGATATCGGGGTCATCACCGACATCGTGGCATCGAGCACCGAGAGCGCGGAGGATGAAGAGGGCAACGACCGGTTCAGCGTCCGGGAGATCGAGCTGGTCTTCGGCCACGACATCGATCCCTACGCGCGCCTCGATACCGTGCTAACCTTCTCCGACTTCGAGGATCCCGATGTCGAGACCGCGATGGTCACGTATTCAGGACTACCGTACGACACCACCGCCCGGATCGGGCGGATGCGGCAACGGGTCGGCAAAGCTACGGCGCAGCACCGTGACTCGCTGGAAACGGTCGACGAGCCGCTCGTCGTGCAGCGCTATCTCGGGATCGAGGGACTCTTCCGCACAGGACTTGAGGGCTCCGGGTTTACCCCCCTCTCCGGTGATTCGTTCACCCAAGAGCTCATTCTCGGCGTCATGGAGGGCGGGGTCGGCGAAGACGGCGAGCTTTTCGGTGAAACGCGCCGCCGTCCCTCAGGCTACGGGCATATCGGGAATTTTTTCGATATCTCCGACGACACCGCGTTTGAGCTTGGCGGAACATACCTGATCGGTTCGCAGGACGACGACAGCTCGGCGGAGGTTCAAGCCTTCGGGATCGACGCGACCTTTATCCACTACGTCACTCCGCGAAATAAATTTAAACTCCAAAGTGAGCTTTATCTCCAGTCGCGGGATGAGACGTCGGGCAATGATGGCGAGGGGGACGTTTACGCCGAGGATCCGTACGGGATCTACGTTCTCGCCGATTACCGTTTGGCAGAGCGCTGGGGCCTCGGGGCTCGCTTCGACTACGTAGAGCCGACCCTCGTGGAGGAGGCACGCGCGCAGTCAGCTGATAAGGCGTACAACGCGATGATTACCTTCTTCCAGAGCGAGTTCGCTCGGTGGCGGCTTCAGTACCAATACGCGGACCTTGCCGATGGAACCGATGACAACCGGTTCTTCCTCCAGGGAACATTCGCGATCGGGGTGCATAAGCATGTGCTGCAATAAGGTGAACCCGATGAGATACCAGGGAGAAAACCGTGGGCGTTGCGGAGCGTTCTTAAGAACGCTCCTCAGTGCTGTTCTCGGCACCTCCGCAGCGCTGATCGACCGAGACAGCGCTGCGGCGGAATCGCTGAAGATCGTCACAACATTGTCCACCTACGCTGACATCGCTCAGACGATCGGTGGTGAACGGGTCACTGCGAACGCTATCGTCTCGCCCCGGTTTAATCCGCATTTCATCGAGCCCCGTCCGAGTGATATCCTCCGACTTAAAAAGGCGGACCTGTTTATTCACAGCGGGCTCGACCTTGAGGCGTGGCGGGGACCGCTCGTGGACGCCGCGGGCCGACCGGAGGTCAAGCCGGGAGGAGCGCGGGAGCTTGATCTATCGACCGGGATCACACTCCTCGAGATCCCATCGCCCGATATAACCCGGGCACACGGAGATATTCATCTCCATGGGAATCCGCACTTTTGGCTCTCCCCGGAGAACGGACTCGCCATCGCTCGCGCCATCGGTAGTAAACTTGGGGAGATCGACCCGGGGTACAGCGATGTTTACCGACGAAACACCGAGATATTCGTCTTGAAACTCACCCAAGCCATCGCTGCCTGGCGAGAGCTTGCGGCCCCGTTTCGAGGACAGCCGCTTGTGGGATACCATAACGAATGGGTCTATCTGACCCAGTTTCTTGGGCTTCGGTGCGAACGTTTTCTCGAACCGAAAC
>JBJOHD010000297.1:0-11666 GCA_046047875.1 Pseudomonadota bacterium
AATCTCCGTGAGCTGCCCGTTTTTCTTTCGATGTGCCACCCGGGGCATCCGGCGGGCCAGCGCCTGAAGAACCGAGGAGGCACGCGCCGATGCGAAGCTTTCGAGCGCCGCCCCCCCAGAGAGCATCAAGACAACGAGTGCCCCAGCAAGGTACTCCCCTAAAAAAAGGGCGGTCGTAATTGAGATCCCGGCGAGGAGGTCTGAGCCGAAGTTACCCCGGACGAGGTTTTTGGCGAGCTCCCAGACCAGCGGCATACCGAGGAGGATCGCCCCGATAAGGGGAGCCTCAACCGGCCAACCGCTCCAGCCGAGACCGAAACGCAATACGAGATGGAGCGCTATAGCGAGCGCACTGCCCACCGCGATGAAGAGCTGGAGAGATGAGGCCACTTGGGAATGGGGCACCACTTCAGCAGCGATTTCGCGGGCAGGTTCGCTCATTAAAACTACTCAACTCCTTCGGGGGGAGGGTAAATCTCACTCTTTTTCCCCGAGGCAACTCCCGCTATTGTGGGGAGCACAGGCATCCAAGGCAAGAGATTCATTCGTTTTTAAGTTCACTCTTTACCTCGCCCCCCTCAGACGGGCTCTATCCGAACTCCTGATGCTGCATCTTCGCTCCCAATACTTCCTCGCATTCGGCACACTCGGAGCTATCGTACCGTTTCAACCGATGCTGCTCCATGAGTTGGGCATGTCCGATTGGCACCTCGGACTCATTCTTGCGACCCCGGGGATAGCAGCGTTGATCGCACCTGTCATGATATCGCATATCGCTGATCGGCACCTCTCAAGTCGTACCCTGTTGACCTGGGGCTATTCTATCAGCGCTCTCGCTCTCGTTGCCCTGTACTTCCTCACCTCTTTTTGGGGGGTCATAACGCTGACTCTCCTTATCAACTTTCTTTACGCACCGGCGATCGCCCTTCTCGATGTGGTGAGCCTCCATGCACTCCGCCATAATCTCGCCTCCCCCCTGACTGAGCGGGATTTTCCCTTCATTCGACGGTGGGGCAGCGTTGGTTTTATTGCGCCTGCGGGGCTTCTCTTCCTTCTTACCCACCTCCTTCAACTCCACGCCGAGGTTATCTACCTCATCGGTGCGGCTATATCGTTTGGTTCAGCTCTCCTCGCGGCACGACTCCCTCCTCTTAAACCTGAGGCCGCAGACTCGCCGGAGCTCCCGACCGTGATGGCCTTTCGAGCCCTCTGTAAAGCCCCGCTCGGTCCGCTCACCTTAGCCCTCTTTATCGCCTCGATCGGCGTCTCGATGTTTTATTTTATCATGCCTCGCTACCTTCAGGATCTGGGGCTCTCGATGGAGGTTGCTGGCCTCATCATTACCCTTGGAGTGATGTGGGAGATCGCTCTGCTCTCGATCGCTCCCCGCGTCATGGAGCGGTGCGGGGTCCGGTGGACAACGATCGGTGGATTCGGCTTCACCGCGATACGTTTCCTCCTTCTCGCAGCTGCGCCGAGCGTGGCTGTGGCCGCAGCGACACAGATCTTTCACGCTCCCCTCATCCTGGTCCTCGCCGTCGTTCTCCCGGTCATCTTCACCCGGGCAGCCACACCTGAAGTTCGAAACTCTCTCATGGGTCTCGCTTCAGCGATCTATAACGGACTCTCTCGGATTATCGGTCCCCCACTCGCCGGAGTGATACTCTCCGTGTCACACGGCACCGATCTCGAGCAGCTTCAAGATGCTTTCTTTGTCGGAGCCATATTTTGCATCGTCGGAACAGCGATCTTAGCGCTAAGGTTTCACCCTGTTCCGGAGCAAACGCGGGTGGGATAGAAGCCGAGAAACCCTAACCCACCGCCGCCGCCGAAGCGGTCTCAAATCTCCCTCGCTCCCCTTCAACCGATCTATCACGCGCGACGATGAGGTAGATCACCGGCACCACAAAAAGGGTGAGCACCGTTCCAACAATCATCCCCGATACGAGGACGGTACCGATACTGTTACGGGCCGCCGCTCCGGCACCAGAGGCGAGAATGAGCGGAAAGTGTCCTACAACTGTCGCTGCCGACGTCATTAAGATAGGTCTCAGCCGAGTGAGCCCCGCCCCGACCACTGCTTCTCGTTTGGTATGGCCCTCGCCCTGGAGCCTATTTGCGAACTCCACGATCAAAATTCCGTTCTTCGCGACCAAGCCCACGAGAGTTACCAACCCGACCTGCGAATAGATGTTTAGACTCGTCGCCCCGAGAAAAACAAAGATGAGTGCACCCGCGAGCGCTAACGGAACAGACCCAAGAAGCACGATAAACGGATCCCGGAAGCTCTCAAACTGCGCCGCCATCACGAGGAATATAAGGACGAATGCAAAAAAGAGCGTCGTCAGCATCGCGCTCTCCTCCTTTCGAAGCTGCCGCGACTCACCGGCATAGTCGATAAGCGCACCGCGGGGGAGGATCTCTCGAGCCGCATCCTCAAGCACCCGAAGACCTTGATCGATACTAATGCCCGGGACAACCGCGCCCTGTATCTTCGCGGAATTGAGCTGCTGAAACCGATTCAACTGACGGGGCTCTACCGAATTTTTTATCGACGCAAAGGTCGACAGCGGAACAAGCTTTCCTTCCGGCCCTGCTACGTACCAACTCGAGAGCTGCTCGGGATTTAAGCGCTCGCTTCGCTTCGCTTGAGGAATAACTTTATAGCTCCGCCCCTGAATATTAAAGCGATTGACGTAATCTCCCCCGGTATAACCGGCGAGATCACGCCCCACGCTCTCCAGATTGAGTCCGAGTGCAGCCACCTTGTCCCGATCAAGCACGATCTCGCTTCTCGGCAGATCAAATTTCAGATCGGTGCTCGCGAACATAAAGATCCCGCTCTGCATCGCCACGCCGACGAGGCGTTCCGCGAACTCCGCGAGCTCTCCCGGCTCCCCTGTTGAGGAGATGACCATCTCGATCGGAAAATCCCCCCCGCCCGGAAGAGGGGGAGGAGTTGTGACGATGATCCGGAGACCAGGGATCGCCGCCATCTTCCCCCATGCCTCGTTCTCGAGTTCGAGCACCGAACGGCTCCGCTCGCTCCACGGTTTCGCGATCATTCCAGCGAATCCCCCATCAGGGCGCATCAATTGGAAGGTGCGCGAATACTCGGGAAAGGTCTCGAAGACCTCGTTAATCGCCCGCCCGTAAATCATGGTCTGATCGAGCGATGAGTTCGGTGCAGCCTGAATGATCGAAAAAAGAACCCCTTGATCCTCGCGGGGAGCGAGTTCCCGCATCGAGAAGAGGTACAAAAGGGGGAGCGCCGCCACAAGGACGAACGCGCCGCTGAGGACGGCATAACGGTACTCCAGCGCGCGACCGAGCCACACCACATAGCGGTCCCGAAGCACCCCGAACGACGCATCGACCCGCTGTTTGAGGCGGGTTGGCTCACCGTGTTTTTTCACCAAACGGGAGGACATCATCGGCGAGAGCGTTAAGGCGACAAATCCCGAGATGACGACCGCCCCCGCGAGAGTGAACGCGAACTCCTTAAAGAGGACACCGGTGAGGCCCCCCTGAATACCGATCGGGGCATACACCGTCGCCAACGTGATCGTCATCGCAATCGTGGGGCCGATGAGCTCCCGGGCCCCTTTTATCGCCGCATCGTACGGACTCATTCCAGCAGCGACGTGACGCTCAATGTTCTCCAGCATCACGATCGCGTCATCGACGACAAGGCCCACCGCAAGGACGATCGCCAGCAACGTGAGAAGATTGATGGTAAAACCAAAGAGGAACATCAATCCGACTCCACCGACGAGCGAGAGCGGAATCGCCACAATCGGTACGAGTACCGCCCGCGCCGAGCCGATAAAGAGGAAGATAATAACGATGACGATCAAGATCGTCTCGCTCAGGGTGGTGACCACCTCACGGATCGCGTCGTTAATATATCGGGTGGCGTCGTACGGTATCCCCACATTCATCCCACTCGGGAGCCGCGTCTCGATGTCGGGGATCGTCTCGCGAACCTTCCGGATAACATCGAGGGAGTTGGCGTTCGGGAGCACCCAGACCCCCATGAAGGTTGCGGTCTGTCCGCTAAACCGCACATCCTCATCGTAGCTCTCCGCGCCGAGGGTCACATCCGCTACATCGCGGAGCCGCACCAAGGCGCCGCCTTCACTCCGGATCACAAGGTCCTCAAACTCCTCCCTCGAGCGAAGATCGGTATTTGCTGAGAGGTTTACCGTGAGCATCGCCCCTTTCGTGCTGCCCACCGCGGCGAGGAAGTTGTTCTTGGCGAGAGCTGCGCGGACATCGGAGGGGCTCACATTGAGAGCAGCGAGCCGCCCCGGCTTTAACCAGATTCGCATTGCAAACGTACGGGCGCCGAGGATATCGGCGCGCTCTACCCCGGGGAGCGATGACAGCTGGGGCTGCACCACCCGTGAAAGGTAGTCGGTGATCTGATTCTGGTCGAGCTCTTTGGAGTAAAAGCTCAGGTACATCGAAGCGAAACGGTTATCGCTTGTCTCGACATTAATTACCGGAGCTTCGGCCTCGGGGGGCAGCTCGTTACGAACCTGCGCGACCTTCGACTGAACTTGGGTAAGAGCGGCATTCGTGTCGAAATTGAGCCGGAGGTGCGCGGTGATCGTGCTGAGTCCCTGCACACTAGAGCTCTCAAGGTAATCGATCCCATCGGCGCTCGCGATCACCCGCTCCAAGGGGGTCGTGATAAACCCCCGCACCAGCTCCGCGCTCGCGCCTACGTACGCGGTAGTAATCTTCACCACCGCGAGATCGCTTCGAGGATACTGCCGCACATTCAGCGCCCGAATCGCCTGATATCCCGCGAGGAGGATCACCAGATTCACGCAGATTGCGAGGACCGGCCGTTTAATGAATATGTCGGTGAAACGCATCGTGCGGCCTCCTTCTTACAGGCCGTTTATGAATCTTTCGGTTCTGGCATCAACTCATTTCCCGGGGAAAAAGAGTCGTTCACTACGACTGCACCCCCGGGACGAAGCTTGAAGGTACCTGAGGTTACGACTCGCTCCCCAGCTTTCAATCCCTCCCGAACCGCTACGAGGTCACCAACCTTTGGGCCGAGCTTGACGATCTGCTGCCGCACCCCGAGATACTCAGCTCCCCCAGGATTTTTAAGGGTCTCAACGACGTACACCGAATCTCCGAACGGAGCGTAGCTAATACCGGTCGACGGAATGGCGATGACCTTGTCTTCATCAGGTAAAACGACGGTCACCTCGCCGAACATCCCCGGACGGAGCCTCTCGTGCGCATTCGGTATCACCGCCTGAATCGCCACGTTACGCGTCCGCGTATCAACCTGCGGATTTATAGCTTTTACGACCCCCTCGAAGGTCTCTCCCGGAAAGGCATCAACGGTGAGCCTCGCCTTCTGCCCAACCGCGATCACGCCAACATGCTGCTGCGGGATGCTGAAATTGAGGTAGAGCGGATCGAGTGCGTAGAGGGGCACCACCGCACCGCCGGCAACGACGTATTCCCCGAGATTCACCGAGCGAATCCCTAAACGACCGGCGAAAGGAGCCACCATCTTCTTTCGGGCTACGGTCGCGGCAAGCGACTCAACCGCGGCCTCCGCCTCTGCCGCCTTCGCGACTGCATCATCGAGTTCCGATTGCGAGATCGATTTATTTGCGCGCAGCGACTGCGCTCGCACAAGGCTTCGGCGGGTCATCTCAGCAAGTGCTCGCGCTCCTTTGAGGTTCGCCTCCTCAACCGAGGTGTCGAGCTCCACAAGGGGTGCACCCGCCTCGACCGCATCCCCCGACTCAAAAGAGATCTTCGCTACCTGCCCCGCGGTTTCCGCCGCAATGGTCACTCCTTTCGATGGATCCAGAGTTCCCACCGCTCTCAACGTCCGGGGCCACGTCACCTCGCTCACGATCGTCGTGGTCACCGCCTCCGGAGGTGGACCGAACATCTTGCTTTGCGCGATCGCCCTCGATATCTGCACCGCTTTGACGATACCGAGCAGCAGGATCCCCGCGCCCACCACGGTACTCCCCCACACTATCTGCTTTCGCGTAGTTACCATCATCCCTCTCAGTCGGTATTGTGAGGGTTTTACTCCTTGGGAGTCAAACTTCGGTCGCCCTGCGCTGACTTGTGTTTTAGTGGCTGAGAGCGTAGTGTTTCAGCCTAGTTATCAATACTTATGGACACTCCGACCCTCGCCACACACACCGTCACCAAAACCTATGGGGGCCGCTCCGTGGTAAACGGCGTATCGGTTGGGGTGCGCGGCGGTGAGATCGTAGGGCTCTTAGGCCCGAACGGGGCTGGCAAAACCACGACGTTCTACATGTGCGTGGGGCTCGTATCTCCCGACAGCGGTGCGGTGACCCTCAACGGGGAGGATGTAACCCGCGATCCGATGTTCGTTCGCGCCCGTAAAGGGGTGGGCTACCTGCCCCAAGAGGCCTCGGTCTTCCGTAAACTCACCGTCGCCGAGAACATCATGGCGATACTCGAAACGATCGATTTTCCCTCGAAATCGGCCCGTCAAGCTCGGCTCGATGAGCTCCTCACCGAACTTGGGCTTACCCACATAACCCACAGTATGGCGAGTGCCCTGTCGGGGGGGGAGCGGCGCCGTGTCGAGATCACCCGTGCGCTCGCCCGCTCACCCTCGTTCATCCTCCTCGACGAGCCGTTCGCCGGCATCGACCCGATCGCGATAGCGGATATTCAAGGAATTATCGACAGACTTCGATCAAAGGGGATCGGTGTTCTCATCACCGACCACAACGTGCGTGAGACCCTCGGTATCTGCGACCGAGCGTACATCATGGTGGATGGAAAAGTTCTTGAAGAGGGTCCGCCGGAGGTTATCGCCTCGAGCGAACGCGCCCAACGGTACTACCTCGGCGATAACTTCGCGCTCTAAGTCGTCGTGGTGCCCCCCTATTGCCACCGGAATAGGCGAAACAAACGCCGTCTATCTGACACGAGCTGTCTGAGCCAGGGCTTGATAAACGTCTAATTCAACTCCGGTTTTAATATTTTTAGCTCCCGGAAATTAACCTCTACCCGACTTCGCCCGACCTCCTTTCGGGGGATAGTGCATATTTCTTGCATAAAACCTCGGCCTGCTTCATCCAAAGGGGGTGGGTTAGAGGTTTTGTTCCGTTCGTATGGCCTTACAAACCAAGTTAGTTCAAAAGCTTAGCCAATCCCTGCTGATGACTCCCCAGCTTCAGCAAGCGATAAAGCTGCTGCAGCTCGGCCGTCTCGAGTACAAAGAAGCGATCGAAAAGGAGCTTCTTGAAAACCCAGTGCTCGAAGAGATGAAGGAGCTCGACGACGACCCCTCTGGATCTAAGTCGACCGCGGCGGAAAGTGACACCCTTAAAGAACCACAACTCGGCGAGTCAGCCCCCGAGCAGGAGGCCGCCGGCGAGGGAAACCCGGAATCGAAAGTTGACTGGGAGGATTACCTCGAAAGCTTTATCGACTCCCGGGGGAGCGCGACTCCGAAGGGTACGATTGATCACGAGGATCGTCCATCGATCGAGGCGACCCTGACGAAGGGAGAGAGCCTCGTTGATCACGTTGTCGCGCAGCTCCGCCACGTGGACCTCGACAGAGCCGATGAGGAGATCGCCGTTCACATCGTTGGCAACCTCGATAAAGATGGGTATCTCTGTGCGTCCTTCGAGGAGATAGCTGAGGAGTGCGGGGTAAGCGTCGAGGAAGCGGAGCGGGTCGTTCGTTCGATCCAACAACTCGATCCACCGGGGCTCGCCGCACGCAATCTCGGTGAATGTCTCCTCATCCAACTTGAGCAGATGGGTCTCGAAAACGCGCTCGAGTCGCGTATCGTTCGAAACCATCTCGATAAGCTCGAAAATCGACGGTACGACCAGATCGCCAAAGCGGAGAGCGTCGCAGTCGACGATGTCTACAAAGCGATCACGACTATCCAGCAACTTGAGCCCCGGCCCGGACGCCCGTTCGCCGACGACTCAATTCGCTACATCGTTCCCGATATCTACGTATATAAAGTTGGGGGTGAGTACGTCATCTCCCTCAATGAGGACGGTCTTCCCCGTCTCCGGGTAAACCCGATGTACCTCGAACTCCTCCGCCAGGACGGCGCAGACAACGTACCGAACAAGACGTACCTCACCGAGCGTCTGAAAGCGGCTTCGTGGCTTATCAAGAGCATTCATCAGCGCCAAAATACGATCTACCGGGTGACCGAGAGCATCGTTAAGTTTCAGCGGGACTTCCTCGATCACGGCATCGAAAAGCTCCGCCCCCTCGTTCTTAAAGATGTCGCTGACGACATCGATATGCACGAGTCGACGGTCAGCCGGGTAACCACCAACAAATACGTACATACTCCTCAAGGGGTGTTCGAGCTGAAATACTTCTTTACAACTGCTATCAAAACCGCCGGTGGCGAGATGTCGTCATCAACGATTAAAGAGCGGATTAAAAATATCATAGCCGCCGAGAAGCCGGAGGCTCCGATCAGCGATCAAGAGATCGCTGAGATCCTTGGGAAAGAGAACATCGATATAGCGCGGCGTACCGTGGCGAAGTACCGCGAAGGACTCGGGATCTTATCCTCATCAAAACGCAAAAAACTCTTCTAATCGCGGCGGGGGTGCAGTACCATAGTGAGAGCATCATTCCTGTGCGGATACATGTTCAAAAGCGCCGCTACCCCTCAAGCTTTCATCCGGTTCGTTCGATCGAGATATTTGGGCCGGTGTATCACCAGGCAATATCGATTTTAACCTTACGAAGGAGCAGCATATGGCAAACGGTAAACTCGTAAACGTGAACATCACCTTTCGAAATACCGATGCGACCGATGCTCTGAAGACCTACGCAACCGATAAAATCTCTAACTGCGTCTCGAAGTTCGTCCATCACGACACGGAAGCTCATGTCGTCCTGAAAGTAGAGCGGAACCGGCAGATCGCCGAGGTCTCCCTCCACTCTGATGGGGCCGACTTCGCGGGACGGGAAGAGAGCGATAATCTTTACGCCTCTATCGATGCACTCACCGACTCGATAAGTCAGCAACTGCGTCGGCATAAAGATAAGCTCACGAAGCACCACTAATCTCCCCCAGCGCCTCCGCACTACCGACCACGGCTGCAGATCGGACGTTTGTGCGCTCTTTCGTTCGAGTTCGTATCAGCGGTGGTCGCCGGGGGGGGACCTTGAGCCCCTTCCCCCCATTGAGCTTGACCTCCCCGATCGGGAGCGCATAAACTTCAGCCAACCGCCCGACGTCAAATCAATGGAGGCTCCCAGTGGCTGCACGGAAGTACGTCTTTACATCGGAATCTGTTGCTGAAGGTCATCCCGACAAGATCGCCGATCAAATCAGCGATGCGGTGCTCGATGCGTGCCTCAACGACGATCCGCGGAGTCGGGTTGCCTGCGAGACTATAGTAAAGAACAACACCGTCATTCTCGCCGGGGAGATCACCTCATCCGCACGACTCGATTACGACACGATCGCTCGGGGAGTTATCCGTGACATCGGGTACACCGACCCAGGGTGCGGGTTTGACGCCGACTCGTGCGAGCTTCTCACCTTGATGAGCCAGCAATCCCCCGACATCAGCATGGGGGTTAGCGAGGGCGAGGGAAGATTTAAGGAGCAAGGTGCGGGAGATCAGGGGCTGATGTTCGGGTTTGCCTGCAACGAAACCCCCGAGCTCATGCCGCTTCCGATCGGGCTTTCGCACAAGTTGATGGCTGAGCTCGCAGCTCTGCGCCGAAGCGGCAAGGCGAATTTTCTTCGCCCCGATGCGAAAAGCCAGGTCTCGATCCAATATGTAAACGGTGTGCCGGAGAGCGTCGACACGGTGGTTATCTCAACCCAGCACGACGATACGATCTCGCTGCCAGACCTCGAGCGTTTTGTCGTCGAGCAGTGCGTTCAGAAGGTCATCCCCCCGCAGTTCCTTCGCAAAGACACCCGTTTCTACATCAACCCCACCGGTCGTTTCGTTGTCGGCGGCCCGGTCGGCGACTGCGGTCTCACCGGCCGAAAGATTATCGTCGATACCTACGGTGGATACAGCCGTCACGGGGGTGGAGCGTTCTCGGGGAAAGACCCCTCCAAAGTCGATCGTTCAGCCGCGTACGCCGCGCGCTACATCGCGAAGAATATCGTCGCCTCAGGGGTCGCGGATAAATGTGAGGTTCAGGTTGCGTACGCGATCGGTATCGCCCAGCCTGTGTCGGTATACGTCGACACCTTCGGCACGGCGAAGGTTGCTGAGGAGAAGATTTCGGAAGCGGTACTCGAAAATTTCAACTTGACCCCCCGGGGAATCATCGAGGGGTTAAAACTTCTTCGACCGATCTATCGGCCCACCGCCGCCTACGGGCACTTCGGCCGGATACCCACCGCCGCTGGGCACTTTAGTTGGGAAAATACCGACAAAGCTGAGGTACTCCGTCGCGCACTGAGTGCAGCGTAGCACGGTCGTATCCCCGATGGTCTGAACGCCTTTAGCGAGCGGATCCGAGACGGGCACCGTTAAACTGATACTGCCGACCGGAGCGATCGGGCTCGATCGCCCGAGATTCCGCCTCGATACCCCGGCGCTCCTCATCGAGGGTCCGCTGGGTGCGTACTATCTGTTGTTGGTTATCTCTAATCGCCTGGTCCCGCTCAGCGAGGATCCGCTCCTCCTCAGCTTCGTGATACATGACCCCGAGCGCGATGCCGACAGGCAGCCCTACCGCACCACCGGCGATAGCGCCGACTGCGGTATCACCGGTTGCGGCTCCGATCGCTGTCCCAGCACCTGCTCCGACGAGGGTACCGGCGGCACCCCCGGCGACCGCACTGCCTGCGGTGGTGGAGCACCCGCTCAAACCAAACGAGATAACGACGGTGGCCGCGAGCAGGAGGGGACGTAGCATAGGAAGAAACTCCAGCGATCAACTAGTTAACCTGTAGTGGTTATGGCGGAATCCCTCTCCTCGGTCGCATAATCCCCCCTCGTTAAGGTAGTGATCGGCGCTCTGGACTTCTCCCCGTTTATCTGCAATTTCTATGTTAGATTAACAGGTTAGCTTGGCACCCTCCTCCACCACCACCCGTATGCAAGAACCCCTTCAAACGACCCCCGCCTGGCGGAGCTCTCCGGGAGCCCCGTTCGTGCCGACCGGCGCTTGGACGATGCGCCACCTGGAGGTGCTCGTGCCGGAGCTTGAGCGGCATCCCCCACCCCCCACGTTTGAGATCGATGGCCAGAAGCTCTCAGGCCTCGACACCGCCGGAGCGATGATCATCCTAAAATCGATCGGCGCCACCCCGCCGAACGCCCAGGTGAAGCTCCTCGGTTTCGCCCCCCACCACCGCAAAGTGATGGAGATCGTCCTCGATCGCTTCCGTCCAAGCGATCGCCCCCCACCCGAAGCTCACCCCCCGCTCGTCGAGGAGGTAGGCCGTGGTACCGTAGCGATCGCCCAACAAGCTCAAGGATTCCTCTCTTTTTTCGGAGAAGCAGCGATAGCGCTTCTCCGCCTTGTCAGGGAACCGCAACTCTTTCGCCCCCGCGAGCTTTTCGTTCAACTCGAGCGGGTATGCGTCTATGCGATACCGATCGTTTCGCTCGTGACTTTTCTTATCGGTGTTGTCGTGGCTTACCTCTCGGCAACCCAGCTTCAGAAGT
>JBJOHD010000298.1:0-18957 GCA_046047875.1 Pseudomonadota bacterium
TGGGGTTCGGGAGCGATAACTATGCGCGGGATCACCCACGTGGAAATACAAAAGCCTCGGTTGAAAGAGACAGGCTCCGACCGGTCTCAAGGGGAAACTGAGCCTGTGCGAGATAGGCGCAGTACCGAGCAGCTCCGGTCGAACGGGGCAGCTCAACCGCGATCTCGTGCACGTTCTCGGTCGCACTAACGACCTCGCTCTCCCACACCGCTTTTCGAAAATCCCTTTTTTCCGCGCAGCTTCTCCACAATTTTACCTCCCCTGGCTGTGCCGATGGCCGCAGCACGATTCGGGGAGCGCCGCCCTCCTCCAGGCGCCACTCAAGCTTCGGAGGATCGATCTTTCGAGCGAGAAGACCGACCCACGAGATAAGGTTCTCGTTCGCTTCAACTCCGAGGGAGTGCCCGGTGTTCGGCGACTGAAACACCGATTTTGGCCCACGGAGATCGGCCCAATACTGGGAAAGCGAATCGACGACCCAATAAGGATCGTTGGTGCCGAGGAGGATGAATTTTGGGAGAACGAGTCGATCCCGGTACTCGTAGGGGTCAACCCAGCGACGGAGCTCCTGCATTCGGGGGTGATCGATCGCCGCAACGAGGCCCTTCTCGGTGTAGTCTTTAATCTTCTCACTTTGCTGCCCGTACGAACGCTTCGCGAGCTCAGTTTGAGCCTTCATGTTGAGCATATCGAAGACCTTCGGGGCGATCGCTGCCACACGGGGATCTACCACCCCGGTGAGCCACGTCGTCCAGCCCCGCTTGGAAGAGCCGCTCAGGATAAATCCGCCTGAGGAGCCGCCAAACTTCGCTTTCGCCAAAACACCGACACAATCGAGCCCCCGCACGACGCTTTTTACCATCGGAAATATCGCTGGCCACGAGATATCACCGGTCTCAAGGTATCGCCGAAACGAGAGTGAGATAAGATCGTCCTCTTTGCGCCCATCAAAGAGAGGTTGATTCGGCACCGCGGTGATAACCCCCGCCGGAACACCCGCACCCCGGGCAAGCGCCGTTAAAAAGGGGATCTCTCGGGTTCCGTCGCTCGACCCGGTTATGTGGAGAAAAATCGGCGAGTTTGGGGGGATCTCCGGTGGGGTTACCACAACGAGGTCGTGCTTCCATGTCACTCCGTGCCACGTCTGAGAAGTCACAGCGTAGCGCATCACCCGCGCCCCATCCTCAAGCGACTGAGCAACCTCACGACAGGAGAAAGAGTTATCGGGAGTTTTTATGTAGTCGTGAAGCGGGTCGGCCGCGACGAATTGGGGGACAAGAAGCAACCCGAAGAATCCGCGCATGAATCCGCTTCGAGCTCTCCCCATCCGTTCTTACCTCCCCGTGCCGATCGTTCTTAAAATCCTCTCCTCTCGGCGGCGCATCCTCTGAGCCTCGCTCTTCGAAACCCCTTCATGGTCGTAGCCGTGAAGATGCAGGATGCCGTGAACCATGAGGCGAAGGAGCTCCTGCTTATAGGTCACCCCGTACTCCTTCGCTTGACGCTTCGTCGTATCGACCGAGATGACGAGATCTCCTAAAACGGGGGAGGGAATCCCGTTCACCCCTTCGAGCTGGGAAAACGAAAGGACATCGGTCGGCTTATCTTTCCCCCGATAGTCACGATTGAGCACCCGCATCGCGGGGTCACCGACGAACAAGATACTGAGCTCACCCACCGACGGGGGTAACCGCTCGCCGCTCAGTTCCGCCAAAATACGCGCCGCAAATCGGCGCACCTGCGCGTTCGAAATACCGGGGTTCCGCCGCTCCGCCTTGATGCGGATCGTCCACCGCCGGGGTCCTTTCGGCGCGAGCCGAGGTCTTTTGGCGGGGGAGGAGGCAGCGTGTCTCATCGTACCGATTCGTCTCTTTTGCGGGGAAGATGCACCGAATTATCCCCTTATGCTACGCTTTAACGCTCCCGGAGACCAGGGGAGGGGTAATTTCCCCCGATTTGTCGTATAATAAGGGAACGGCCGGCGAGCCCCCGTTTTTGAGCTATGGCGTACGAGTTAAAGGCGACTTCGGACTACCTCCGCGACCGAGAGGTCTTTCTCATCCGTATCGAGATGAGCGAGTACCTCCTCGACTACTACCATCAGCGTCGCGAGCTCGCCGCATCGACCGCTCGAGCACACGACGAGAAACTAAAAGATCTGATCGCATCGTTCGCCATCCATCTGACCGCTCGTACCGCGCTTGAAACTCACGCCTGGACACTCCATATCGTCGACGAGCAGCCGTACTCACTCTTCGTCACTGGAAGCACCGGAGAGCTCGGAGAGGACGGTATCGCTCGGGGCTTCCTCGTTGGTCATATCCTCACCGAACACATCCGCCACTCCGATACGAACGCGATTCACGCTCAATGCATCAACCGGGGAAAAACGTTCCGAAGCTACGTTCCGTGCGAATCGTCGAATATCGCTTCGATGGTCGAAAGCTTTTATCGTCAGAGCGAGCAACGTCCGATTCGGATCAAGATCTCGGAGACAAGCGACAGCGCGATCGGACTCGCCGCTCTTCCCGGCTTTGAATCAGCGTGGTTTTACGGGGTTGATCTCGACGAACTCGCGGCCGAATCGGAGAAGCTCGATAAAACTCGGATGAGGAATTGCCACTTCACCTTTACCTGCGACTGTTCACCCGAGAAGCTTACTCCATTTTTCAAGACACTGGGGGCCCAAGGGCTCGCTGATTTATACGGGGATGATGAGGAGCTCATGATCTCGTGTCCCCGCTGCGGCCGCCGTTTTGCGGTGCGTCGGGAGCTGATCGAATCGACCCACGATTAAGGCATCATTTGAATGCGCAGCGGTACCCGTAAAAGAGCGCGAGGAACGCAGCGAGTAAGAATCCGCAGATAATCCCGAATCCGGTCCCCCGCCACAGAAGCGTCCCGAACGAGCTCACCAACACCACCGCGCTTACGATCGCCGAGTGCTGGAGGTGGTCCCGTTTATGTCGATGGGTAGTCCAATAGCTCCCCGCGATAAAGATACCGAGAACCCCCACGAGGGTAACGACCGGGGCATCGGGCGCTGCGCGTTCGAAGAGCACGGCGATGAGTACGATCGCGAGCCCCTCCAGGAATGCAGCTTTTCCCACCGCCCATAACGTCCCCGTAAGGGCGTGGGAGGAGAGCCCCTTCACTCGTTCAACGGTACGGGTAAGCTGGGTCTCGTTCATAATCCGACTATAACCCGAGCGCGGGCAGGTGTCTGTATAAACAGCTCCACCTTTTTGTAGCTAACCCCCTCGAAAGGACTTACAATAAAGACATGGGACCTTTTGGTAATCCCTCTCGGCACCCAAACTGTAGTAAGATGAAAGGGTGGGTGACCGTTGTGGTTCCCCGGAGTACTGAGTGGCAATAGCAAGCAAGCTGAAGACGAAATCGAAAAACCAATATCCCCGCGCAGCTGATAAGCAGGTGGCGATTCAGCTGACCGACCCGGTGGTCGCGCAAACCCTTGCGGGTGATCAAGATATAAATTTCAAAATCATCGAGCGGGAGCTCGACATCAAAGTCGGCCGGGGGCACGACGGGCTCCTCCTCGTTGGGCAAGACGCCGAGGTCGAGCTCGCTCACGACCTCCTCGTACAATTAAAGGCGCTGATCGAGCGGGGAGAACGGATCTTCGCCGGTGATATCGACCGGGCGATCCGGATGCTCTCCGGCAATCGCCGCCTCCGTCTCGAAGATCTCTTCCGTGATCAGGTCAAGATCGCCGGGCGCAAGTACAGCATCGTACCGAAAACGTTTAAGCAAAAGACCTATATCGAGGCGATCAAAGCGAACGATATGGTTTTCGGAGTAGGTCCCGCCGGAACGGGGAAAACCTATCTCGCCATGAGCATGGCGGTCTCGGCTCTCGTCAACAAAGAGGTAAAACGGGTAGTGCTGTGCCGACCTGCCGTCGAAGCGGGTGAGAAGCTCGGCTTCCTCCCCGGCGACATGGCGGAGAAGGTCAATCCGTATCTTCGCCCGCTCTACGATGCTCTTCACGATATGGTCGATTACGAGCGCGCCACCGAGATGGTTGAAAAGGGGATGATCGAGGTCGCACCCCTCGCTTTCATGCGGGGTCGTACCCTCTCAAATGCCTTCGTCATCTTGGATGAAGCCCAGAATACCACGAGTGGACAGATGAAGATGCTCCTCACCCGACTCGGCTCCGGGTCGAAGTGCGTCGTCACGGGGGACGTCACTCAGATAGACCTCCCGCGAGGACAGATCTCTGGTCTTGTTGAAGCGCTCTCGATCCTTAAATCGGTCGAGGGGCTCGCGATCGTCAACTTCTCCGACGAAGACGTGATTCGACACCCCCTCGTCTCCCGAATCGTTCGAGCGTACGACGAGAAGGGGGGGGATTAAGCGCCCCTCAGCACCGCCACCGTTTCAACATGGTGGGTTTGCGGAAACATATCGACGACGAAGAGCCGCTCAAAGACATATCCCCGCTCAACGAGAGTCTTCAGATCCCGGGTTAACGAGGGAAGATCGCAGCTAACATAGATGATCTGGGTGGTGGTCTTCGGATCGAAGTGCCGGACCACCTCTTTCGCTCCCGCACGGGGAGGATCGAGCACGACACACCCGCCGAGCGAGTGGCGCTCCACAAACGTTTCACACGGGAGGGGATGATAGCGCAGTTCAAGCCCTGCATCCCGAGCCGCTTTCGTCCCAGCGAGCACGAGTGCCGGATCGAGTTCGACCGCGGTGACGCTCTTGCCGGCCCGGGCGAGAGGGAGGGCGAAATTGCCCGCTCCAGCATACAGATCGGTGACCTCGTTTCCATCGACGAGGCCCAGCACCGTCTGAACGAGGACACCGTTGGCCCTCTCGTTTACCTGTGAGAAATGCCCCGCTGAATCGGTCGTATCGGGAGCCTCGATCTGCTCCCCCCGACGCTGACGAACGAGCGTTTCGCTCCGTCTTCGTACGATCAGATTCGGTATGAGCGGTTTGACGGCGAGAAGCATCTCATCGAAAACCGCCGCTTGCCTGCGCGGCTCAAATTCCTCCCGAACCCTCAATACGACAACGCTCTCCTCTCCGTGATGCTCGATAATGACCATTTCGATAACGGGAGCGAGCCGCACAGCGAGCGAGCGAATCTTTTGAAGGGCGAGATTGATCGCATCATCGGCGAGGAAACATCGCTCAATATCGACGACATCGGTGGTGCCGGCCCGGTAAAATCCGAGTGCGCCCGAGCGGGCGAGGTGCAGTTGAACCCGCCGCCGGTAATAGAGACCCGGGAGCTCATCCCCGAGCAGGGTTACACCGTGAGTCGGGTGGAGTTTCCCCTGAACCCCGAGCATCGTACGCACCATCTCCGTTTTTAATCGACGCTGGACCGATAAAGTGAGGTGCTGCAGATCGCACCCACCACAAACCCCGTACTTCGGGCACGGGGGGGGCGTCCGATCGGCGCACGGCGCCTCGATTCTCACCGCTCGCCCGAGGATAAATTTCGGCGCCTCTTTGATGATCTCAACATCCACCGTCTCACCGGGAGCGACCTCGCGAACGAGGACCTTCTTCCCCACGCGGGGGTCGGGGGCGACTCCAGCAGCAACGACCTCACCGACAAATACGCCGCCGTATCCGAGCGATTTGATGAAGACACGTACCGTCATCGGTTCACAAGCGCGAGGGAGCGGATCGGCAGAGCAAGCGCGGTACGGCGCAGGATATCGAGCGCACAGTTCGCTGCGAAGGTTCGGATCCACTCCCGAGTAGAATTAAAGAAAAAGTGGTAGGCGGCATCCCCCTCGGGGGTGGAGATTCCAACAAAGAAGGTTCCCACCGGCTTCTCCGGTGAGCCCCCCTCCGGGCCCGCAACCCCGGTAATCGAAAGAGCGTAGGTGCTCCCGAAACGCTCCCGCGCCCCCCGAGCCATCGCTGTCGCCACGACCTCGCTCACCGCACCGTGAGTCCGGAGCGCCTCCGCCGAAACCCCGAGGAGCGATTCCTTGAGGGCGTTCGAATAGGAGATCGCCCCACCGAGGAAGGTTTTTGAAGCTCCCGGGAGTCTGGTCAAGAGCCCGCCGAGGAGCCCTCCGGTGCACGACTCAGCGACGGCGACGGTAGCCTTATTTTTCTGAAGCAGCTCCGCCACTACACCCTCGAGCGACCTGTTCTTGTCCTCAGACACGATGAAGTCCGCTTCGATTGCACCCCGAGTTTTTGCCGCAGCAGCTTCAAGGACAGCGTCGTCCGCGGCGGTCTTGAGAACCACGTGGATCTCCGGAAAATGGGCGCGGTACGACACGGTGATTTGCGGATCGAGCGCCGCGGCGTGCACCCGCGCACCAACGATAGACTCCGGCAGCCCGAAGAGCCTGAAAAACCGCTCCTTCCGCGGCGCCGCATCCTTAAACTGCGAGAGGATAAGCGGCACCACATCCGACTCGAAAAGTGCGCGAAGCTCTCCGGGTACCCCAGGTAGCGCAACCGCAAAAAATCCGGGGCGGAGCTCGAGGACGAATGCGGCGGCGGTGCCGTGAGGATTCGGAATAATCGCAGCTGAAGCGGGGAAGGTCGCCTGCTTTGTATTCGAGGGGTCGAACGAGCGCCGTTTCCGCGCGTAGTAATCCTTCAAGGTATCGAGGGCTCCAGCATCGAGGACAAGCGGCTGCCCAGCGAACTCCGCGAGCGCTTCGCGGGTGAGGTCATCGGTAGTGGGTCCAAGCCCCCCCGTCACAACCACAAACGAAGCCTCGCGGGAGAGGAATTCAAGGCTCTGTACGATAGCGGGGATATCGTCACCGCACGTCAGCGTGCGCTGAAGCGTCAAGCCGAGGTCGGCGAGTCGACCCGCGATGAACTGTGAATTGGTGTCGACCACCCGCCCATCGAGGAGCTCCGATCCGGTGGCGAGTACAGCGATACCTTGAGGCATAAGAGCACTATATCGAGAGCACCAACCGGACGAAAGGAGCGAAACCGGTGAGCTTAGGCGGGACGTTTAAACGGACCGGCTTGGGTAAGACGGATCTGGTTGTGAAACACGTTGATCGAGTCGAGCGCTGCGGTGAGGTATACCTGCGGAAGTGGGGGGACATTTGAGTCCGAGGGGAGCTCCGACTTTAAAGGATTTACATACCGACCTTTGTCGTAAAGCGCGAAGTGAAGATGGGGGCCGGTGGCCATCCCGGTGGCACCGACTGCGCCGATGATATCGCCCCGAGATACCGCACTCCCGTTCTTAAGCCCCTTAGCGAACTTCGAGAGATGCATATATTCGGTGGTATAGCGCCCACAGTGCTTCACCCGCACCGTATGCCCACCGCCGTTGGTCCACCCAGCAAACACCACGACCCCATCCGAAACCGAACGCACCGGGGTGCCGGTGGGAGCCGCAAAGTCCACGCCATTGTGTGCCCGTTTTTTACCGATCACAGGATGAAACCTCGACTGGTTAAATACCGAACTTATCCGGCTGAACTTAAGCGGGTAACGGAGAAACGAATTTCCGAGCGCCTGTCCGCTCTCGGAGTAATAGCGAAATTTTCCATCGGCTCCGGCATACCGTATAGCCGCTAAGATCTTGTTTCCGGTCCCGATCGAGGCTGCCGTGATCGGCCCCGGAGAGAGGACTTCACCCGCCGGCCCCCGCCGCTCGGTAAAGGTGATTGTGAAGCTGTCGCCCGCCTGTATGGCCCGCTCGAAGGCGACCCGGCTGCTAAAGAGATCGACGAGGTCGTCAACAACCTCGTACGGGACGTCGAGTTGCCGGGCGGCGAGCGCAAAAGAATCGGAGATCGTGCCGCTCACGGTGCGTGAGGTCTCGGTCGCAGCAAGCGGGGTTATCCTCGCCGTGTAACCGTTTGTTGAATCGCCGGTCAGCTCAGCTAACTTATCCTCGGGGAAACGGAGCTTGAGCCCAACGATATCGCCCGACGCTGAGATCGTGAGCTCGATCGCAGCACCCTCTTTGAGCATGCCAGCCTTCGGATCGGCATCTTTCAGCGCCTTCGCTGCAAGCACTCCACCACTTCGCGCTGCACCGTACTCGCTCCAGATCGACGATAAGGTATCCCCGCGTTTAACGGTGTGGACCTTGGTTGATGTGGGAAGGGTCACCTCATCGGGCTTACCGGGCGGGGCCTCGAGTGCACCGATCGCCTCGGTAACTCCGCTCAGCCCACCCACCTCGATCTGGGGGGGCGACGCCGCTATCCCGTTACCGCGGAGCGAGAAGGCGAAGAGCAGCGCACACGCTTGAACCAAGACGGTGCCGAGAACAAAGGAGCCAAGTTTATGTTGCGCGACCGACCGGGCGATGCTCATAGCCAGCTTCGAAAAAAGAAGAAGTTGTGGGACGAAGACCCCACCTCTCGACTTGGGCTCGCCTACCCGATCTCGATTAGCTTGTTTAAAACATCTTTACAATAGGGGACTTTTCGATAGGTTAGGGTGGAATAGTCCAAGTTCCGCCGTTTTATAGAAAAGAACGAGGTTTAATTGTCTCGAGTTATCGCCCTTGATGTCGGCACAAAACGGGTGGGCGTTGCCTTTGGCGACGAGACCACAAAGGTCGCGACCCCGCACGATACATTTCCCAAAGCTCAGGGCCGCGCCGAGTCGATCATCGTTGCTCTCGTGGAACGGGAGCAAATCGGTAAAGTTATCGTTGGGTTGCCGCTCAACGAGGACGGCAGCCTCAACGAGCAATGCTTGTTGGTTATCCGATTTTGTAGGAGACTCGAGAGAAGGCTCAACGTACCCGTACTTTGTGTCGACGAGTATCTTACCTCGGTGGAATCTCAAGAGATTCTTGGTCTCTCGGGTAAAAAGGAGCGGGCGCTCCGTCGCACTGGGGAGATAGATGCGATGTCGGCCGCCCTCATCCTGAAGGGGTTCCTCGAATCGGGAAAAGGATTCGAAATCCCAGAGGTCAGAGGGTCGGAGGGTTAACTGAGCATATCGCCCGGTGGTGAAACCGGCCGAATCGTTCCGGAGGTTTTAAAAACACCTTCGCCGAAAAGGTTTTTCGAGGAAACACGCCACGCTATGAAGCCATTGCTTCGCATCATCCTTATCCTTCTCGTCCCTGCGTTGGTGGCGGCGCTCACGTACAAGGTCGTCTACTCCACCTTCAATAATCCGGTGGATCCCGCCGACTCGAACTTACAACTTGTCGAGATCGCCCCCGACACCTCGTTTCGAGAGATCTGTAAAAAGATCGCCTCCGCCGACCTGCTGAAACATTGGTGGGTGTTGGAAGCTCTCGCCCGGCTCAAAAAGATCGATAAGAACGTGAATGCTGGGGAGTATCAGCTTAGCCGCAATATGCCCCCCGCTGAGATCCTAAGAAAACTAACCTCAGGGGAGGTCTTTAAACGACGAGTGACCGTTCGCGAGGGTCTCTCGGTGTGGGAGATCGGCAAACTCGTCGAAGATGCAGGGATTCTTCCGAAGGTAGAATTCGATCAAGCCGTGGCCGATGCGAAACTCCTCACGATAGCAGGGCTCAACGCGCCGAGCTTTGAAGGATACCTATTCCCCGAAACTTATTTTTTCTCCCGTCCTACTAACGCAAAAGCGATCCTTTTCTCGATGCTCGAGCTCGGTGAGAAGAATTGGCCGGAGGAATACACAGCGAGAGCCGATGAGCTTAACTTTACCCGACACGAACTTCTGACGATCGCCTCGATAATCGAGAAGGAGTCGGGGAACGTCGATGAACAACCGATCATCTCCTCGGTGTTCCACAACCGACTTAATCAGGGGATGAAACTCCAATCCGATCCGACGGTCATCTACGGGATAGCTAATTTCAATGGGAATATCACCAAGCAGGATCTCCAGACCCCGACCCCGTATAACACCTATACAAACTTCGGCCTTCCCCCAGGCCCGATAGCAAACCCGGGGGCCTCAGCGATAAAGGCGGCGCTGTTCCCAAAAGAAACCTCGTTCCTCTTCTTCGTAGCCGATGGCAAGGGTAACCACGTATTTTCAACAACGCTTCAGGAGCATAACGAGGCGGTGCGGCGGTATCAGTTAAACGGCAATTAACGGGGTGGCGACGCCACACTCAATCGGGAGACCTCGGGTGGCCGAAGCGATGGAGATACTCCAGGCTAAAGAGGCGAGCGCTCGATGAGTATCGTCGATACCATCAATGCTGTTCACGAACGTCTCACCGGACGAAAGCGAATCGTTGCCGCGATCATCGTGGTCGTTGTCCTGTCGTATCTCGGGGTGATCGTCGCCCTTGTTGGGCTTTTGTCGTCGTACCTCGCCTGGTTTGTCGGGTTAGCGGGCGCTATATTTGGGGGATACCTCGGCTGGAAGCGGGGTATCTTCTCGACCCCATCCCTTGAAGAGGCGAGCTCCCTTATCGATTCGAAATTCGAGACGAAAGACCGTGCCCTTACCCTCGCTGCAACATGGGAGGAATCGACCGAGCCACAAAAGGCGATTCTGCAGAGCCAACTTGAGAAGATCGTACCGGAGTTGGATACGAAGGCAGCGATCCCCCTCGATTTACCCCCGAAACTTCGAACCGCTGTGTACACCCTCCCGGTGATTTGGGGCGTACTATTTTTTCTGAACGGTGGAGGTGCAAACAAAGCCCCGGCTCAATCTCAAGCGGAGCTCATCACCGAGCTTCTTGAACAACGCGCTGATATCCCGCTCCCCGTTCGGGAAAGCCTCATCGAGCTGAAGGATACCCTCGAAACCAAACCGCTCACCGATACCGCGGTCATCGAGGCGCTCCGTGCGGCGCAAGCAGAGCTTGATGCAGCCCAAGGGGAAAACGCCGCCGACGAAGCCGATTCAAGCCACGAAACGGTCGACGAGAGCGAGGTTGGAGAAGGCTCGAACGACGGCGAACTCTCGGCTGAGAGTCCCCGCGACATCGCCCCGGTCGACCGAAATGCAACTCCCACACCGGAGCCGACCCCGACGGCGAACGCTCCGGTCACGGAAACTCCCGTTGAGAACTCCCCGCAGCAGGAGGAGGAAAAGGAGGAGAAACGATCAGCGGAGCAAAGTTCCGCCGAGGAGGAAAAAGAGAGTGGGCGAACCCCCGAAGATACCGACGTCCAAAATTCAAAGCCATCGGAGGAGCAGGGAGGCGCTGACAAAAAATCAACCGATTCCCAGAACGACGGCGGCGAGGGGAAGAAGGGGGATAAACAGCAGCAGTCGGGGGGGCAATCGGGACAGAGCGAAGGGGAGGCGGGCAAAGACGAGTCACAGCAGGGGCAAGACGGTGACGGCGATGGAAACTCCTCCTCGAAAGAGGGCAAGCAGCCTGGCCAGAGCGGTGGCAAGAGCGGAAACCAAGGGGAGTCTGGGCAGCAGGGCACCGGCGGCAAGAGCGGGAAAGAGGGTAAGAAGGGGGAGAAAGAGGGTGCGCAGGGCGGTCAAGGGGGCGCGGGATCGAAGCAGGGCTCTCAAAGCGAATCCCCGAACGGACTAGAGCAGGCGCAGCAGACCCTCGATCAGATCGAGCAGCAGCTGAAAGCTGAGCAGCAAGGTAAAGAAAAAGGGTCGCAGGAAGGGGAGAACGAGGGGGCTGATAAAGGGGACAAAGGCGAATCCTCGTCCGGTAGCCCGTCGGGCACCGGTGGAGAGAAGCACGGAGCAAGCGAGAAAAAGTCAGGGAGCGGTCAGGGCTCCGACAAGAAGCCGGGGAAGGACCCCGCCGATAAAGACAAGTCGAAACAGGATTCACCCGGTTCGTCGGGTGGCAAAGGGGGTCAAAGCGGTTCGCCGAAAGAGCGCTCCTCGCCTTCAGGGGGAGACCCGGCAGATAACGAACCCCGCGAGGAATTCGGCGATCCACCGAAGCTCCCCACCGGAAGCAGCGTTCCGAAAGAGAGCGACGCTGCAATGGGACAGGGTGATGAAACCGGCGGGCTGGGCAGCGGACTCGGTGAGCGCAAGGGGTTTAAAGATACCGAGATCAAAACTGGGGATGAAAAGTACGACTCCCGATTTATGGGAGCAGACGGCAAGGTGGGACTAAACAAAGGACCGGCGCGCGCCAAGACCCGGCTGGAGGATGTTAAACTGGCGAAGCCCGATCCGGTGAAGGACCCTGCGGAGCAGCCGATTCCGCTCGAATATCGAGATATTTTAGAATAGGGGACATCGATGCGGCACCGAAATCGATCACTGCTCGGCGGCGTATGATCGAGTACAGTACCGCTGGGCGATATCGCGAGGATATTTTATTAACGGAACCGAACTTATGGCTCAGGCAGAGATTCACGATTTAGAGGAGGCGATCTACGAGTTCAATTCGGCTTTCGCCACAGTTGAAAACGAGGTCGGTCGAGTCATGGTCGGGATGAAAGACGTCGTCCGACGCACATTATCCTCGATCTTTGCGGGGGGACATGTGCTGCTTGAAGGTGTGCCAGGTCTCGGCAAAACACTCCTCGTAAAATCGATCGCCCGCTCGCTCGGTCTCAGCTTCAAGCGAATTCAGTTTACTCCCGATCTGATGCCCTCCGATGTCACCGGCACTCAGGTTCTCCAAGAGGACGCTTCGGGAAAACGCACCTTTGTATTCAAACCAGGACCGATTTTCGCCAACATCGTCCTCGCCGATGAGATTAACCGCGCAACTCCGAAAACTCAGTCAGCCCTCCTTGAGGCGATGGAAGAGCGCCAGATTACCGTGCTCGATGAGACCCACCGACTCGTCCAACCGTTCTTCGTTCTCGCCACGATGAACCCGGTTGAACTTGAGGGAACGTATCCGCTCCCCGAAGCACAGCTCGATCGGTTTCTCGTCAAGGTTCTCGTTGCGCCCCCAAGCTCAGCGGACCTCAAAGAGATCTTAAGCCGCACCACCGGTGTTGAAGTTCCTCAAGCGCAATCGGTTTTTACCCCCGACGAGGTAGTCGGGCGCGTTGAGTCGATGAAGCGCTTGGTGCGCCATGTTATCGTCGCCGGACCGATGCAAGAGGGGCTTGTGCGGATGATCGCGGCGCTCACCCCCGGCAACGACTTCGCCACGGAGAGCGTCAAACGGTACGTCCGTTTCGGGCCGGGGCCCCGCGGAGCTCAAGCGATCATGATGTGTGCGAAGGTCTCAGCGATCCTCGATGGCCGGATAAATCTCTCGTTCGACGACATCCGTTCAAGCATCATACCCGCACTTCGCCATCGGCTCATCCTCAACTTCCAAGCTGAAGCTGATGGGGTCAGCGCCGACGACATCATCGGCGAGGTTAAGAACGCGAAGTAACCCCCATGCTGCCAGCGGTCTTCACCCCCGAACTATTACAGACTTTGGAGCTGCTCCAGATCCGCTCCCGCCGGGCTTTTTTGGGTACGCGGCAGGGGGGCCACGTTTCGGTAAAGCGTGGGCATGGCATCGAATTTTCGGATTATCGAAAATACGAATTAGGCGACAGCCCCCGACACATCGACTGGGGAGTGTATGCCCGCAGCGATAGGTTGTACGTTAAGCGATTTCAAGAGGAGCAGGACCTCTCGGTCTTAATTATCGTCGATACCAGTGGATCGATGATTACCCCCGCAGAAGATCGCAAATGGGAGATGGGGCGTAACATCGCACTCGCTCTTGGATACATCGCGCTGATGCAGCAAGACGGGGTCTCATTCTCAGCGCCCGGGCATCTCCTCACGCCGCGGCTCAGCGGGGCACGAGCGATCCATCAGCTGGGGAAACTCGTAACCGAACTTCAGATCGATGGCAGCGCCGATTTTATCGGAGGGGTCAAGCAAGCGGTCAACGCCGTGCGTTTTCCCGGTGTTGCGATAGTAATCTCCGACTTTTTAATGCCCCTCGAGAAGATTCAGGAGGTTTTTAACCTGCTGCGCTCCCGAAACCTCGATACCTCGGCGATTCAAGTCCTCGGAGCGAACGACGTTGAGCCGCTCAAAGGCTCGGGGGATATCGTCGCGGTCGATAGCGAAACAGGGGAGGAGGTCAATCTTAACCTTACCCCCCACGAGCGTGAGGAGTATGCGTGGCTTCTTGAACAACACAACAAGAAACTCGCCGAATTCCTGGCGAGCTCCCAGATAAATTACACCCGTACCAGCGCGGATGAAGCGCTCGGGGACTTCATCGCTCAAAACCTGACACGCACGGGGCTTGTTGCATGAGCATCCTCGGCGGATTCGCCCTCACGTCGCCGTTTATGCTCCTTCTCGTCCCCGGAGCTCTCGCCGGACTCGTGTACGCGTATCGTCGGTACGGTCGGGGCATCCGACGCCCCGTCGGAACGCTCCTGCTGCTGAAGGCGCTGGAGCGCGCCCCCTCGGCGCGGCAGCAGTTCAAGCCGCCCCCGCGCTTCTTCCTCGAGCTTCTCCTTCTTTCCTTGCTTCTCCTCGGGGCTGCTGGGTTGTATCGGCGTGAGAGCGGGGAACGGGTGCTCGTCGTGATCGATAATTCGCTGAGTATGGGCGTCTTACCCCCCGGCGAACGGCTGAGCATCCTCGATCGGGCGAAGTCGAACGCCCAGAGCGCGGTAGACTCGCTGGCGAGCGACTCTCAAATCGCGGTGATAACGACCGAGGCCCCCGGAGTGGGGCCCCTTAGCGGAATCGATGAGGCATACGATGCTATCGGCGCAATAGAGCTTGGGTATTCGGTCGATAACCTTGAGCGGCTTCTCGCACGGGTAGGAGGCGATAGCCGCTTCGACCGGGTTCTGGCGTTTACCGATCGTCGCGCTCAATTCCTCGCTCCGGAGAGCCGCGCTCGAATAGAGGTCAACACGGTCGCTGAGGCGCCCACCGCAAATATCGCGGTCAGCGATGTGTCGCTCACCACAACACCCGCCGGGCAGCAAACTGTGCGGGCGGCGATAACCTCGTATTACGAGCAAGCGGTTGACATCGCCGTCGTTCTCGAGGCGGTCAGCGTGGTTGGTACGGTATCGGTGGTGAAGCGTGAGACGGTGGCGATCCCCCCAAAAGAGACACGCTCAGTCCAGTTTTCACCGGTCGCCCTTAAGACAGCGGCGTATCGGGTTTCGGTCGTTCCACCCCTCGGCAGCAGCGGCGCTGTTAATACTCTCCTCGCTGACGATGAGGGGTGGCTCAGCGCCGCACCCCCCGCGGAGAGGATCACGGTCGTAAGCGATCTGTCAGCGGAGGCGCTCGGACTCAATCGACTCCGGCACCTTCGTTTCGAGGTCATAAAGCCCTCCGACTGGAGCGCTGAACGAGCGTCGCGAGCCGGATCTGCGATTTTTCATCGCTTCACCCCGGCAGAGATACCCAACGGCAACACACTCTTTGTGATGCCTCCAGCAGGGGGGATCTTCGAGGTTGGCGACACGGTCGCCGAAGCTGAGGTAACCCGCTGGAATGTGGCTGACCCACTTGCAAGTTACCTTAATCTTCCTGCGCTCACCTTCAAAACAGTTACCCCGCTGAAGCTTCCACCGTGGGCGCGGGAAGCGATCGCCACCACCGGCGGGTCGGTGGCGCTGAGCGGAAGCTACGAGGGGAAACGGATCGCCGCGCTCGGATTCGAGATCTTCCCGTATGAGGGGGCGAAGAGCAGGATTTTGAGCGTCCTCACCTTAAATGCACTCGGCTGGATCGCCGAGACCGGAATCGGATTCGAACCGGTGGGGACAACGATCGACATCTCGCCGGAGATTACCAACGTACGGTACGCCTCGGGGGAGCCCCTCTGGGGGAAGGGGGATAAGCCGACCTCGGTGGTGACGCTGAAGCATCCGGGACTCGTGATCGTTAAAGGGGCGCTCAACACCGAGGCGGTGCGCGTTGTAAACTTCTTCGATGAGCGGGAGTCGAATACCCTTATTCACGCGCCGATAGCGATCGAACGCATAGCACTCAGTGAACGGGACGACGAGTCGGAGCGGCGCTATCTTGCCGGCTCGATCGCCCTTCTCGGTGCGATTCTTATACTCCTTGATTTACTCCTCTTTAGTCGTCGGATCGGCGGGGGACGGGTTGCACAGGAGGGGGCGTAATGTCGTTTACCCATCCGTCATACCTACTCGCATTATGCGGAGTGATCGGACTTGCGATCTACCAACTACGAGTGGCGCGGCTTCAGGGTAAGCCGCGCGGCCAGCCTGCGATAAGCGTCCTCCTGTATTGGAGCGCGGCCGCGCTCCTTGTGGTCACGGCTGCCGGCCCATATATCGAGGCGGAGATAAAAACCTCGAACGCCACTCTTCTGCTCGACATATCTGAGAGTATGGACGAAACGGCTGCGACCCAGCTTCTCGACACTGTGGATCGGTACAAAACCGCTGGAACCGAGCTCGAAATAGTCCCCTTTTCACGCGAGACCGCTCCTATCTCAGCGTTCTCTCACGAGGGATTTCGTGCGCTCAGAAACGCCTGGTTTAAGCTCGATGTCGGTGGAACAAATATCGAACGGGCCCTGCAGAATATACTGGGGCGTGAGCCCTCAAGTATCTTGATCGCATCCGATGGTTTTGAGACCGAGGGAGATGTCGTTTCGCTCGCCCCAGCACTCAAGGCCCGCGGCTTTCGGCTGTACCCCCTCGTTCCAAAGAACGAGAGCCGCGCCGGGAGATTCACGATATCGAACCTCCATGTGCCCCTTCGTGCCCCCACCCAACAGAGCGTCGATATCCGGGTCAGTCTCCGTAACGAGACCGACCGCCGGCAGCACGGGAGGCTCCGGGTAACCCACGACGGCAAAAACGTATTTGAGCAGCGAGTCTCGGTTGAGCCGGGGAAGGAACTCCTCGCCATAGCTCCGAGCGACCCCTCGAAAGAGGGGATTAAGGAGATCGTAGCCACCCTTACCCCCGAGGATTCTGACATCCCCCCGAGCTCAGCCACCGCTTACCTCGCTGGCCAGACTCGCGAGAAGATCCTCCTCCTCAACGGCTCCGTCGAGGACGGGCGTTTTCTAACCGAGCTCCTGAAAGATCAGTCGTACCAACTTACCTCGATCGATATCGGCGATCAGAAACGTGACTTCCCTCCACTCGGCCAATTTTCAACGGTGATCGTCAACAACGTCGCCCGGACACAGCTCCGCGACGGCTTTCCTGCGGAGGCTGAGCGCTTCGTCCGGGCGGGCGGCGGCTTTCTCATGCTCGGTGGAAATCGGAGCTTCGGACTGGGAGGATATCTCAACACCCCGCTCGAGCAGATTCTCCCCGTAGAGATGCTCCCCCCCCAAACCGTCAAAAAGCGCCTGAACGTTGCGGTCGCGCTCGTCCTCGATAAATCTCGTAGTATGGCGTTCGGCGATCGAATCGAGTACGCCAAAGAGGCTGCCCGAGAAACGGTGCGGAATCTAAAAAACGACGACTACCTCACCGTCATCGGATTCGACTCAGCCCCGTTTGTTGTTGTGAAGCTCGGCCAATTGAGTGAGATCCGCGCCGATGCGCTCGAACGGGTTGAGCGGCTCTTCCCCGCGAACAAGACGAATATGCTCCCGGCAATTGAGGAGGCTCGCCGCGCGCTCACCCGCGCCAACGCCGGACGGAAACATATGATTATCTTGACCGATGGTCGTATCCCCGACGAGGGCCCGTACTACGCCGAACTCGTTCGGCAGATGCGCCTCCTCGGGATTACCGTCTCCACCGTCCTCGTCGGCGGAGAGACCGATACGGGAATGCTCAATCAGATGGCCCAACTCGGCGGGGGCGCGTATTACCAAGTGGCGGACCCGAGCTCCCTTCCCCGGATCTTCATATCGGACATCAAGGTGAGCACCGGCGAAAGGAGCCTCAAGGAATCTGAAGAATTTCTCGTTCGGGCCGCGCCGGGACTCACGAGCACATCGCTGACGAGCTTTCCTCCGCTGCGTGGATACGTGCAAACGAAGCCGCGCGAGCGAGCCGATCTCGAGCTCGTGACGATGATCGATGATAAAGCCGAGCCGCTTCTCGCATCGTGGGCGGTTGGAAGCGGCAAGGCGGCGGCGTTTACCTCAGATGTGAGCGGTCGCTGGTCGAACTATTGGGTCGGTTGGAGCAAATTTCAAACGTTTTGGAGCGATGTACTCCGTGCCGTTCGACCGGCGAACGACAAATCAGAAGATATCGACTTTGACCTTCGCACCTTCTACGCTCACGGATTCCTCAATATCGACCTTAGTATATTTAACGAGGGGGTCACCGGTGCGGCCAACGCTGTCCTCACCCTGCCCGACGGTGGAACCCGCGATGTTGAACTATCGCCGACGTCACGGGGCCGTTTTAAAGGGCAGTTAGGCGGAGTCATCCCCGGTAAATACGAGCTCCGCGCGCGGGTCGGGGAACGGCGCTTAAACCCGGTCGCGTTCTACCTCTCCGGTGAGCTCTTCGGAGAGCGGAAGGGGCAGGGATTTAACATGCCGCTCCTCGCCGCTCTCGCCTCCGCGACCGGAGGGGAAATCAATCCTGCGCCCACCGCCGTCACCGCCCAGGTCTATACTCAGAAAAAAAAGCGGGAACTCGGCCCCCTCGGCCTCCTGCTCGCAGCGATGCTCCTCCTCAGCGCAATCCTATGGCGCGAGGTATTCGAGCGGTCGCCGGGGGCGATCCGGAATCTCGTACGACTCGGCAGGGGGGGAGGCCGGAAAGCGGCGTAGCGTTCCGGAAGCCCTCGAACTACCTCCTCACCTTATTCTTACAAAGCTCTAACCTCCCCTCACTTCTCTCTGCTGCCGCTTCACGGTACGAAAGAGGCTCTCGCTCCACAGAGGAGTTTCGTGACTATCGCACCCACCCAATCGCTATCGGTCCCCCCTTTGGAAAGACGGGGAAGCGTCGTCTCCCCGCGCGCCTTTATCGATGCCCAACTTCGCGACGCGACCCCGCTTGATGCCGCGACGGAACACTCCCTCGGTTTGAAGATCGAGAAGCTCGCCGCGGATCGAGCGATCATCCTGGCGGGAGTGCCCGATTTCGTCAGCCGACTGAGGGATGACGTTCTCCGGCGCTCCCGCGAGTCTACCCCGATCGGCCGAGCACTCTGCGAGGAAAAGGT
>JBJOHD010000299.1:0-15170 GCA_046047875.1 Pseudomonadota bacterium
ATCAACCGTGGCCTCATATGCATTAAGTATTGTGTGAATGATGGAAAATCGAAGTGAACTCCTCCGCCTCCGGGCGGATTTGTTGTCTCAAGCGAGAAATGAGCCGTGCTTCGATGTGGCGATCGTTGGTGGCGGGATCCACGGCGCTGCGTGTGCCCGCTTCGCGGCTGCGAATGGGCTTAAGACGATCCTCCTTGAAAAAGCCGATTATGCTGCTGGCACTTCGAGTCGGAGCTCAAAGATGGCCCACGGTGGGCTTCGCTACCTCGAGATGTTCGATTTCGAGCAGGTATTTGAGGGGATCAAGGCGCGAGAGGAGATGTTTGAGGCTGCTCCGCATATCGTCTCGCCGACACGGTTTTTGATCCCGATTCCGAAAGGAGCGTGGTTTTTTAAGCTGAAACTTGGGGTGGGGCTTTTCCTCTACGATCTGATGGTCCGAGATAAGCGGCGGAAGCATAAATTTCTCCGGGCCGGAGATTTGGGTGGAACCGGCTTTGCGGAGCGGCGGAATGACCTCGCCGGATGTTTCAGCTACACCGATGGACTACTTAACGACGGACTTTTAACCCTCGATTATGTGTTGGCTGCCCGACAACACGGCGCGGTGTGCCTCAATTACGCGGGGGTCTCTCAGATCGACGAGTCTGCGACCGGGGTGGATCTGCGTTGCTCCGATGAGATATCGGGGGATATTTTTTCGGTGCGGGCCTCCACCGTGCTAAATTGCGCCGGACCGTGGGCGCCGTTTCTGCTCAACGAGGGAGAGCGTCCGGCGGTGCGGTTTAGCCGGGGAACCCACCTTATTTTTAATCGACCGTGGGACGGACCGTCTCTTTTTCTGCCGATGGAAGGCAAGGCCCGCTACTATTTTGTCTGGCCCCACGCTGCGGGCACGATGGTTGGTACTACTGAGCGTGAGACCGACTCACTCGAGCTCGATCCGCTGCCGGGTTCCGACGAGGTCGAGGAGATTTTGGCTCGATTAAAGAAGGACCTTCCGTTGAGTGGGCTCGATAGGTCGTCCCTCCACTATGCGTTTGCGGGGGTGCGGACCTTACCGCTCCGCCCGAATTCGAAAGCGGGGACAACCCGGCTTTCAAGAAAACATATCTGGCACGGTGGGGGAAGGGTACTGACCCTGGTCGGCGGCAAGCTCACTACCGCCGCATGGACCGCTGAGGAGGGTGTCGCGAAGGCGTTGAAGCTGGTTCGCCCCGAGCAGTCCTTCCGCTCAACCCGGGGGGAGCGGCTGCCCCGGGCGACCGTGCCGCCCCTCATTCTCGAGCGCTTCAGGGTCGAGGCACGGGGAGCAGGTCTCTCAGCCCAGGAGATAGAGCGGCTTGTCTCCCGTTACGGGCTAGATATCGAGCGGCTCCGTGCGGCCGACCTAAAACGAATCGGGGAGTTCGCCTTTGAGGGCGAGGTAAAGATAGCCCTTGATATTGAGCAGGCGGAGCACCTCGAAGATATCATGCGACGACGGCTCAACCTCGAATACATGCCGGGGAACGGAGCGGAGGAATTAGGCGCTATTGCCCAGGTAGTTGCGGAGCATCGCTCACCTCGAGCCTTCGATTCCGAGGTGGTGGCGTATCGGAATCGGATAACACGATTACTCGAGATCCTCCGGGGTCAGCAGAATCTCGCTCCGGCAGATCCCAAGCAAAGAGCGGTGGGATTTAAGTAGGTCATCTGAGGTTGAGCGATGGCGGCCTACTTTTGTCCTCGAGCTTGTTAGGTAGTCTCGACTCGTTGGAGCCCCCTCTCGTTACGAACTCTGAAAGAGATTACAGCGACTGTGCAGCTCCAGGCGCTGCGCGCGCCTGCGGGGCTCTCTCCCTACCCCGGGGCAGATTTCTTGAATCTACCGATCGTTTGCGGGCGTATCGATGAGTTTCTCACGCCTTGATGCGAGAGATTGAACGGCAGATCAACGTTACAGATGGTTAGTTTTGCCCTCCTCTGATAGTTTGAGTTTGAACAGGTTTCGAAGTGTTTGTATGTCAACGCGATTCACCTTTGCCCACATAAGCGACTCGCACCTCGTACTGAACCCTGAGGGCGAGGTATTCGGCCAACGTGTCTATCAAGGGTTTGAACGAGCGATCGCTTTTCTGGCTCAGTATGAGTCGGAGATCCAGTTCGTCGTTCATACCGGTGACATCGTGCACAAGGATTCGCTCGATGCCTATCCCCACGTTGCGGAGTTGGCACGAAGGATAAGTCGGCCGTGGTATTTCGTGCGGGGGAATTACGACGATACGCCGCTCATGAATACGATTCTCCCGTTTGGTCCCCGGGAGAGGTGTCTCGGAGATAGCCGCCAAACCTACGCATTTTCCATCGGGGAGGAGCGTTTCGTTGTCCTTGACTCAGCAAAAGATACCCCCGACTGGTGCGGTCGGGTAGAACAGCAGGAGCTCGACTTTCTGGCGGATGAGCTTCGTCAAAAACCGAAGGCGCTTACGGTTTTTATCCACTATCCCCCCTTCTCTGCTATGTCCCCGTGGGCGGATCGTCAGATGGTGCTGGTAAATGGTAATGAGTTACATCGTGTGCTGACCTCGTATCGGGCGAGTCTCGTTCGGGGGGTTTTTTTCGGACATATCCACCGATTCTACGCTTGCAGTTACGATGGCATCTTGTACGCGTCTGCTCCGAGCACCGGATACCGCTTTGCAACTTTTCCGGGGCAACAGGAGCTTGCGACCGATACCTGCCGTGGTCCCTCAATAAATCTCGTGTCCTTCGAGGGGGGGCGAACGACTGCCCGAGAGTTCGTGGTGCCCTAAGGGAAGCGATTTCGACGAGAGGGCGAGAATTGTTTCAAACTTGAACTCGCCCCTTTAGGTGCTTCAGCAGCAAGACCATTGTAGACTTCGTTCGCGGCTGAAAATTTGGAAGGAGCGTTCTTTTTCTATCACTGCCATTCTTTGTGTTTACCTTCTGACCGCTGAGCTTGCCTGAACTTTTTGCAGCCGCTATCGCTTCCTTCACGACGTCCTTAGCTGGATTAACGGAGAGAGTTCCCTCCATTTCTAGCTTGAGCGGTTGCTCGGCGCTAAAAAATTTCTCTCCACGCGGAACTTCTCATCGTGCATCCCGATAATCTTTCTAAGAGGAGGGAACCCGATGGACCATGGATTTACATTGATAGAGCTGCTCGTCGTCATGGCGATCGCCGGGATTTTAACCGCGATAGCCGTGCCGGAATATGCGGCTTTTAGAGCCCGCGGGTTTGATACCCGAGCCCGTTTCGACCTCTACCATGTGGCGGCAGCAGAGGAGGGGTATTTTCTAGATAACGAGCGGTACCTCTCGTGCTCGGGAATGGCGTGTGCGGATCTTCCCGGTATACGAGGTCTATCGAACGGGGTGACGCTGAGCATCACGGCAACGACCACCGGCTTCGTTGGCACCGCTTCACATCCCAAGGGGAGCGGTAAGGTCTTCAGATATGAGAGCGACCGTGGTGGTTTCGTCGACTAGGCGAGGCTCGAGGGGGAGAGGTGGGCACCGAACCGCTAAAACTTGGAAAAGCCCTCTCCCGGGCTGCCGGTCGAACGGGGAGAGTCGGCACCGTCCGGAGATTTTTGAGCGGTAAGCCCCTCCTTTCTTTTGGCATCGATGCACGACGGAGTGTAAAAGCCCTCTCGGTAGCATACTGGGAGCGCCATCCTCTGGTCGAACTTCAAAGCTCGTTCGACGAAGTTCTTACACCGGTCGGTAATCTTTCGAACGCGGATTCGACTGCTTAACGGGACCGAGGGTGCTGGATCCACCGACTGGGCGCCGAACTGCTCTAAGACCTCATCGAAAGGGTTTTTCTTCTTCGTCCGGTCGTCGATCGCCGGAAAGAGGGGTGGCGGGGTTGGTGACGTGATAACGCCCCGACCAGAGGATGGCTTTTGTCCTGGGAAGGCATCTTTATCGCCGGACTCTCTAAACTCGAGCCGGGTGATCCTACACGACAAGAAGAGCGCCTCATTAAAATTCTTTCGGAGCTTGAGTCTTTCCTCCTCGGAGAGAGTTCGCATCGACCGAAGCTGATACTCCGCCGATTTGATACGGTCGGAGATCGCCTGAACCTTCGGCTCGACCGACGATACCGCTAACTTCTCCTCTAACTCAGCTCCCGGGCTTGTCCTGTTATCGCTCCGCAGGGTGCCCGCGTTGGGGATAAAAGTTTCCACGATTTGTTTGCTGAACCCCCCACGGCAGCTCTTGGCATCGATACCGTCTCGTACACATAAAACCATGACGTTTTCGTTGTCGAGGGCGGAGATCTTATCCAGGTATTCGTTGCAGAGCGGTTCGGTCGGCGGGCCGGAGTATCGCAGGGTTTGGTGGAGCTCTGGCATACAGAGCGGCCCCAGAATCCGCTCATAGGCACCGATCAAGGCGAGTTTCGCCGCCTCTGATTTACTGATCGAATAGTTATTTTCCGCGAGCGAGGCCTCCCACTGCATATTTTGAATGGTTCTGCTCAGAGGCTTCGCCGGGGTTGGGGTAGCTCCAGGTTGGGTCGATGGGGGTCCCTCGACCGCTGTGGTTGGCGTCGGGGCGGGTGCCGTCGCCGTTGGCGAGGGCCGCTCCGTAGGTGGGTCTTTCGGGGCTCCCATCTCCTCGGGGTCGAGGGCGAATCCAGAGGTGAGCTCCCGAGGCTTCGCTGGTGCGGGGGAGGGGAGGGACTCCTGGGGCTCCGCGAGTTCGAGATCGGCGTAGTTGTAGTCAACCGCGCCGTCTTGGGCCGCAGCAACGCCTGCTAGGAGGGTGAGCCCCAACAGTTTTCCGAAAAACGAAATCCCTCTAATCACAACGAGAGCTCATCCCTGTGCAGAGCGCCTAATCCCGTTTTGTTTTCATCAGGAGTCGCACGATCTCTATGTAGAGCCAAACGAGAGTTACAAGGAGTCCGAACGCTGCATACCATTCAAGGTACTTGGGTGCAGTCCGCGAGTTCGCGGCTTGTTCGATAAAATCGAAGTCGAGTACGAGGTTAAGCGCCGCAATAATCACGACCACAATTGAGAAGCCGATCGATAGGGGACTACTACTTGTAAGAAATGGGAGCGAAACCCCACACAGCTGCGCGATAAAAGCCCCGAGATAGAAAAGAGCGAGTCCCGCGGTCGCCGCGAAGATACCCTTTTTAAACTTCTCAGTCGCCTTAATCGCCCCGGATTTGTAGGCGAAAAGCAAACACAGCGTGACTGCAACGGTGAGGCCCACCGCCTGCGCCGGGATACCTGGATAAAACTGCTCAGCAAAAAGCGAGAAAGCTCCGAGGAAAACTCCCTCCACCGCAGCATAGGCGGGGGTTAAGAAGGGTGCCCACGTTTGCTTAAAGGAGATAATCAGCGCCAGGACTAACCCGAGGATCGCTGCCGGCATCGAGAGTGAGGCCAGCGCTGGCTTGCTCCATACGAAGGCTGCCGCGAGAAACGCGATGATGATGCTGAGAAGAGTTTTGTTGACCGTTCCGCTGACCGTCATAACCTCAGCGCCGTGAGGCTCAGCGAGAACCCCTGCAAACGCACGATCGTTAAGGGCGGGATTGGCTGTACGCATAAAACGATATCTCCAGGAAAGCGGTCGAAAAGTTACCCCTCATATGGTACGAGGTCGCAGCGTGTTCCGCAACGAGGAAGCGTACGGCCTCACCCCGGCTCGCATAGGAAAGATCGGTAAAGTTCATAAGACCTTACCACATCATCGAGGAGGACGAACTCGCCCCGTTGGTGGGCCTGCGCCGTGAGCCCGGGACCGCAGTTCACCGCCGGTATCCCGTGGAGCCCGAAGAGCGCTACATCGGTGTAGGCGAGCTTTGGGTGAACCGGGAGTCCAAACCGGGTGCGAAACCGCTGGAGTATCGGATTGCCGCTCGGCACCGGGCACGAGGGGGACTCGTCGATGAACTCTACCGAGGCTTCCCCCTGGACAAGATCGCTGAGCCACTGCCGAGCAGCCTCCATCGTTGTGTTGGGCGAGAACCGGGTGTTTACGCTTAGTTCGAATCTGTCCGGTACTACGTTTGAGGAGTTATCGCCCGAGTGAGCCACCGTCGCCGAGATCACCTCTTTAAACTCAAGCCCCTCGATCGACACGACCCGGGGGCTCAGCGACGCGAGCCGGGCGAGGAAACCCGCCGACTTGTGGATCGCGTTCTCCCCTTGCCACGGCCTCGCTGAATGAGCCCGTCGCCCTTCGAAGAGAACGCGGGCGTGGGAGGTCCCCATACAGCCCAAATGGAGCGTGCTGTCGGTGGGTTCAAGGATGAAGCACAATTCGAGCTCTTGTAGATGGGGTACCCGTTTAAAAATCTCGTGGAGTCCGTTCGACCGATACGACCCCTCCTCGGACTCATAGAAGATCCAGGTCACGTTCGTTGAGAGAGATTCGATCGTCTCCGGGGAGAGGAGATCGAGCATAACAGCGACTCCAGCCTTCATATCCGAGGCACCGAGGCCTACAATTCGCCCGGCGTCGACATGAACCCGTGGTCCGGTTTCATCGCCCTTCACCGTATCGAGATGCCCCGCAAGACCGATCGTTGGGGCGCCCGCACGGCGCGGGGAGCGCACAATCAATGAGTTATTGATTCGCTCAACTGTCGGCTGAATTGCGGCATCTCGGAAGCGTTGGGCGATCCGTGCCTCGACGTGGTCACAGATTCGCTGCTCTTCGCCGGTAAAAGATTCAATCCGGAGTATCTCTAAAAGTTCCTCGATCAGAGCGGAGTGCATCGCCGAGTATCCTTAAAACAATTCGCGCCAGATCTCCGCTACTCTCTCACAATCAGCGAGCGAGGGGACGAGGGCTACTCGGAAAAATCTCTCGCACCCTGCGCCGAAGGAGCTCCCCGGACTGACGACGATCCCCGCTTCGAGCAGGCGGTCCGAGTACTGGCTGCCGGTCATCCCCGCGGGAGCTTCGACCCAGAGATAGAACGTCGACTCGGTCGGTGTCACCCGAAGGTTCATCGTGTTGGTGAGAAAGTCGAGGAAAAAGTCCCGTTTTTGTTTAAAGATAATCCGGCGTTCCGCTGCATGGGCATCGTCGCTCCACGCCGCGGCGGCAGCGAGTTGGGTGTAGACCGGTTGGGCTACCCCGAGGGTATCCCGAAAAGCGGCGTACGCTTGAAGGATCTCGCTGTCGCCCGCCATAAATCCGGTACGATAAGCGGTCATGCCGCTGCGCTTCGAGCACGAGTGGAACGCCACAACCCCGTGTGTGCCCACTTCAAGCACCGAGGGAGGCGGGGTGGAACCAAAATAGACATCGACGTAGCACTCATCTGAGGCCACGACGATATCATACCGCCGAGCGATCTCGACCTGTCGACGGAGATACTCCACGGTGCATTCAACTCCGGTGGGATTGTGGGGATAGTTGAGCCACACTATCGCTGTGCGTTTCAGCACCGACTCCGGCACGGTTGCTAGATCAAGCAGGAATCCGTTCTCCGGATTGAGGTGATAGGGATAGTACTCAGCGCCGAGAACTATCGCGCTTCTCTCCATCACAAAGTATCCCGGACTCGGTCCGATGATGACATTCTTGGGTGAACCGGGTTCGATAAAGAGAAAAGCGAAATTATAGATCGCCTCTTTTGAGCCGGTGCACGGCACGATCTCGGTCTCGGGGTCGAGGACGACGTTGAACCGTCGAGAAAGGTAGCCCTGAATCGCTCGACGAAGCTCGATCGCCCCACGCACCGTCGGGTACTGGGAGATCTCGGGGACCGCCCGACCCACAGCTTCGCGAATAAACACCGGGGTGGGTTCGATAGGATCACCCGCTCCGAAGTCGTAAACCTTCTTACCCGCCGCGATAAGCGCCTTTTTCTTGGCGGTGAGCTGGGCGGTTGGATACTTTGAAATACTGAGAACGCGGGAGCTAAGCTGCACGAAACCTCCGACAATAACGCTGAGAGAAGGGGAGTGTATCGTGAGGGTAACATATTGGAAAGTCTCTTATAATAACAAGCTCCCGAAGCTTATGGATTAGTCTAAAGAGGTCGATCTTATAGGGGTTCGGGGGGCTTACTGTGGGGTTATTTTCCTTCAATTTTGGCAGAAATCGGGGTACCGAGCCGTCACCTGCGCCGGTTGTTGGGGCGCGTCTACCCGATGCCGAACTTGTCCGTGAGCCGTCGCGGGGCACCGAGATTCGGGGGGTGGACGTCGACGACCGCCGTATATTCGCCGCGGGGGCGCTCGATTCCCGAGCACACGAACACCTCTTACAGCTGCGGGAGCAGGTCGCAGCGCGGATCACGTCGGACATGGAACCCTCCTCGGCTCTCGAGAAGCTCTTCGCCCAACACCGCACGATCGTGGCGGAAGCGACGAGCGTGGTGAAGGCGCTGCTGCCAGACAGGTACGCCCGGCACTGTGGGGAATATTATTCGACGACCCACTTCGACGTCGTTCGCGAGCATCTCGGCGCGGTCGATAAATACTTTCGCACCCTCGAGGTACATACGGAGCTCCTTGCTCGGACGGAGCAGCCGAGCTCCATGCTTCAGGGGATCGCCGTGGATGTGGCTCGCGACGCGGCAGGTTACATCGACCGGTGTCGAAGCGATGCCGCCACTGTCCGAGCCGTCGCGCTCCGGGAGTACCCGCGAGGTTCGTACGTCGATACCGTATGTCTCGAGACAGGAAAGGGAAGCACCTATCTCAAGGACTCCTCGGGTTACTTGATATTCCAGAATCGAGAGATCCTGAGGGTGAACCTGCGGCCTGTCGAGGAATTCCCCCAGCTGTATAAGGACCTCCCCGTTGGTATAACCGATGACGGGCATCACGTGATTCAACAGTCGGGGATGCAGGGGTGTGTTGGTGCAGCGACCAACATGATTCTCATGGATTTTAATCGTCCCCCCGATCTTAACCACCAGTACACCAGTCATTTTGATAACGACGAGACGATCGTCTCGGTGGTTCAGCGGGCGGGCTTGCGTGCGCAGGTGGTTGCCCTCCCAACGTTGTATACCGCCGGGGCAGCAGCGAGGGATCAGGCCGGACGCCTTGAGGTGAGCGCTTTACAGGCTCGGTCGCTTGAGGAGCTCACCTCTCATGGGAAGGGGGTGCTCCTCTCCCTTTCCTCGGAGATCGGCGGGCACCAGGTCGTTTTAGATCGCTTCTCCACTGTCACCGGCAGAGCAACGGTACGTGATCCCCTTCATGGGTGGTCGATCGATGTTGAGCATACGGCCGTACTCCAGCGTATCGGTGGGAGCGCCGTCCGGGTTACTGATCCCCTCTAGTCCTTCGACAAATAAGTTTTTTCACTCCCGCGGAGTGAAAAACTAACTCAGGACTAGTGGTGAGCATAAATTCTATTACCTTGCAGGTGAAAGAATTTAATGACCGCTAGGAGCGGTGCGAACTGCAGGTGGTGGTGCGGGGGAGAGGGTGGGATCCCACCGTTGGGCGAGCGCAAGATGCTCTCGGGCCCGCGCATGCGCGGTGTGAGCGAGATCCCGAACCCCCGGATCTCGAGCGTTGCGGCTCTGTTCCTCCATCTGTGACATCATGCCGCGGTGCTCGGTGAGTGCGCGGCGCATATAAGCTCGCTCCAGTGCTGGTCCCTCGAGGGGTGCGAGCTCCTCGCGGACGGCTAACGATTCTGGCGGGATTTCATCGGAGAGTGGCACATTCCGGGCGTGAGTAAGGGCGCGGATCTCCTCTTCAAGTGTCGTATGGTCGCTAATGAGCCGCTCCGCGTAGTCCTTAAGCGGGTTAGAGATCCTCTTTGTCTCAATGAATTGAGCGAGCATTATCTCGCCCCGCCCGTGCATGTGCAGCTGTTGAAGAAACCTCCTCTCTTCAACCGCGAGCTGGGTTGGCTGAGCCGCCGCGCGCCCGATAAGTACAGCGAGTCCGCAGAGGCACACGGCGGAAGAAAGGGCGTAGGCGTATAGCTTCATAGGGCTCACAACGGGAGTGCAGCTCGATTTTAACCGTCTCGGGGGAGCTCACCCATGATCTCGCGCACCCAAGGTTGGGTGTGGTATACCGGGGCCGCACGTTTATTTTCACCCACGGTACTGTTTTGAAACCCGCGCTTAAAAAGAATCAACGTTCCACCGCTCGATCAACCAAAGAGCGTAAGAGTGCAAAGGCAAAGCGCGGTGGGAAAGCTAAAACTTCCCCGCTAAAAGCTCGCAAGCTCTCGGTGCGGAGCGGTGGGCGGGGGATCCCAGCTGGTTACACCGCCGAGCAGTTAAAGACGATGTATGCGGCTATCCTTAAACCCCGGCTTATCGAGGAGAAGATGCTTCTGCTCCTTCGTCAGGGAAAGGTCTCGAAGTGGTTCTCCGGCATCGGCCAGGAAGCGATCGCGGTGGGGTGCTCGTTGGCGCTCGAATCCGATGAATATATCTTACCACTCCACCGGAACCTCGGCGTCTTTACGACGCGAAATGTGCCGCTCGATCGCCTGATGGCGCAGTGGCAGGGCACCGCGTCGGGGTTCACGAAGGGCCGCGATCGCTCGTTCCACTTCGGTACGCCGGAGTATCACATCGTCGGTATGATATCGCACTTGGGGCCGCAGCTCTGCGTCGCCGATGGTATCGCGCTCGCTCACCGGTTAAAGGGAGAGCGCAAGGTGACGGTTGTGTTTAGCGGCGAGGGGGGTACAAGCGAAGGGGATTTTCACGAGGCGCTCAACGTCGCCGCGGTGTGGGATCTGCCGGTGATCTTCGTTATCGAGAACAACGGCTACGGACTTTCCACGCCAACTGAACAGCAATTTCGGTGCAAAGAGCTGAAAGATCGCGCGCTGGGCTACGGCATCGAGGGGGTGCGGATCGACGGGAACGATCTCGTAGAGGTCCATCGGACTATCGATCGTTTTGCGCGGGAGCTCCGGAAAAATCCCCGTCCCGTTCTCGTGGAGTGTATGACCTTTCGTATGAGGGGACACGAGGAGGCTTCGGGAGTGAAGTATGTGCCCCCGGAGCTCTTTGAGCGGTGGGCAAAAAAAGATCCGGTAGAGCAGTTCGAAGCGCGATTACGGGAGTGGGGGATAGTAAACGATCTTACGAAGGCGGCGATCCGGGCGGAGATCGCCGCTGAAATCGAGCAGGCTATCGAGCGGACGTTTGCTGAGGAGCCGATCGTCGCCGATTCGAGTGTTGAGTTGGGGGACGTTTATTCCGCCCCGCCGCTCCCGGAAGCCGCCCCGACAGGAGAGCGTCTTAAACGGCGCTTCGTCGATGCGGTATCGGATGGATTACGCGAGGGGCTGAGAGCTCATCCGGAGCTGATAGTCATGGGGCAGGATGTTGCGGAGTACGGTGGGGTATTCAAGGTAACCGAGGGATTCGTAAAAGAGTTTGGAGCTGAGCGAATTCGCAACACCCCGCTCTGCGAGTCGGCGATTCTGGGCGCGGCGCTTGGGCTCTCGATCAAGGGCTTTAAGTCGGTGGTGGAGATGCAATTCGCCGACTTTGTTACGTGCGGGTTTAATCAGATCGTCAATAATCTTGCTAAGGTTCACTATCGTTGGGGTCAAAGCGCCTCGGTTGTCGTGCGGATGCCGACCGGAGCCGGCACGGGAGCGGGGCCGTTCCATTCCCAGTCGAACGAAGCGTGGTTTTATCACACCCCGGGGTTAAAGGTGGTGTATCCGGCGACCCCGTACGATGCAAAGGGTTTGCTGCTTGCTTCGATCGCCGACCCTGACCCGGTGATCTTTTTCGAGCATAAATTACTGTATCGGAGCGTGGCCGAGGAGATCCCGTCGGGGTACTACACGACTGAGATAGGCAAGGCTCGCCTCGATCGAGATGGGGAGCAGGTGGCGATCATCACCTACGGAGCGGGGGTCTACTGGGCGCGCGAGGTGCTCGATCGGCACCCAGAAGTATCCGGTTTGATACTCGACCTACGAACGCTGGTGCCGCTTGATACTGCGGCTATCGCAGCGGCGGTGAAGCGTACCCACAGGGTAGTGGTGCTCCACGAGGACACCCTGATAGGAGGAGTCGGGGGGGATATCGCAGCGTGGATCGGTGAGCGGTGTTTCTCCGATCTCGATGCACCGGTGGTACGATGCGCAAGTCTCGATACTCCGATTCCGTTTGCGGGCGGGCTCGAGCGAAATTTCCTGGCGAAAAGTCGGCTTGAGGAGCAGCTCCTCGGTTTACTCGAATACTAATCGACGAGAGGGCGCAGGTGCTGCGGATCCTTTTCATAGTTCCGAAGCGGCTCTTGAGCGCCGTTGTGGGGCGGCTCGCCCATCTTCGCTTGCCGGAGCCTCTCGCCGGATGGGTGCTCCGCTTTTTCGTCACGGCGTACCGAATCGACACCTCCACCGCGGAGCTGCCTCTCGAACGATATCGCTCGGTGGGTGAATTTTTTACGCGGAACCTCGCTCCGGGGCTCCGGCCGATTGAGGGAGATCTCGTCTCCCCAGTGGATGGTCGGGTTCGTGGATTTGGTCGAATCGAGAACGGCGAGTTGGAGCAGATTAAGGGAAAGAATTACTCAATCGCTGAATTTCTTGGGGATGAGCGTTTCGCGCCCCTCGGCGATGCACCCCTTGCACCCCGGTATGACGGTGGGTTCTATCTGAATCTCTATCTTGCCCCCCCCGATTATCATCATATTCACGCTCCGGTCGGCGGAGCGATTCGGTCGGTGCGGGCGATACCGGGAAACCTATGGCCGGTGAACGATTGGTCGATTCGTACGATCGATAAACTTTTTGCGGTGAATGAGCGTATCGTAGTGGTGCTTGAGACCGATTTCGGCCTTGTCACCGTTGTCATGGTGGGGGCTACAAACGTGGGTGAGATTTCTCTTACCTTCGATTCGATACGCTCAAACCGTTGGCCTGCTCAGATGCAGCGACGGGTCTACCCCGCACCCGTCTCGGTGGGAGTAGGGGATCGGCTCGGCACGTTCCATCTCGGCTCAAGTGTCGTTGTTTTGTTTGAGCCGGGAAGGTTTCCGGCGGAGCGGTGTCGTCTTCAGACCGGCCATCCAGTTCGATACGGGAGCTCTTTGGTAAACCGCCTCCCGGATACCTGAGGTTAAGGCACTGCTAAGTTAGCTCGTTCAATTCACTCAGTTTCTTTTTGATTTTGGCCGATATAGATACCGGGCCCGCATTCCTGGGTGCCTATAAAATGCAATAATTGCAATAGGATATCTTATTGCAGGAGAGATCGTTTGGAGCGGATAGCCGGTAAATACGACATCGTACGGGAGCTCGGGAAGGGGAGCTACGGGAGCGTCTACCTCGTACGTCACGCTATCCTCGGCACCCCGTACGCGCTCAAGGTTCTGAATACCTCAACCTTTGAGGCGGCAAGATTAGTTGAGCGCTTCAAGCAAGAGGCTGAGATCCTCGAACGGTTTACCCATCCCGGTCTCGTCCACCTGCGCGATTTCGGGGTTGCCGATGATGGCCGCTACTACATGACGATGGACTACTGCGAGGGGAGATCCCTCGAAGAGTTCATCGTGGAGCGTCGAGGGGTCGATGTTCCGATGGCGCTGGATATTATCGAGCAGGTTCTGTGTGCGCTCGATGCCGCCCACAACTCCGGAATAATTCATCGGGATATTAAACCGGATAACCTCATCGTGCAGGTGGGAGCGAATGGGCGAGCCACGATTAAGATTCTCGATTTTGGTGTGGCGAAATTGCGGGAACGGCTTCTCCTCGATGGGGGGACAACCTCCGAGGGGGTTGCGATCGGCACCCCGTTCTATATGTCTCCGGAGCAGGCCGCGGGGGAACGACTCCTCGATAATCGCTCCGACCTCTACTCGGTTGGAGTGATGCTCTATCGGCTCCTTACCGAGGAGCTGCCGTTTCAGGGTGAGACGGTTATCCAGACCCTGCTCATGCATATCACCAAGCCGGTCGATCGTTTCGCTGAGCGTCTGGGGCTGCCGATCTTTTTCGACGATATGTTGTTTCGTGCTCTCGCCAAGGATCGGGTGCACCGTTACCAAGACGCAGCGGAGTTTCTGCATGACCTGGTTGAGGCGCGACGGCTTCTCTTCACCGAGGGGCAGCACCCTCCGTCCGCGGAGCACGAGCAGGAGCAGGCTGAAGTTGAGATGATTGCGCCTGCGGCGGTCATAGCGGAGCCCACCCGCATCTTATGTCTCGATGATAACGAGATGATTTTGCAGATTCTACGATACATCCTTGAGGGCCAAGGTTACGAAGTATTCACTGCGACCGATTTCTCAGTAATCCACAGCTACCTTTTTCGAGAGAAAGCAAAGCTGATGCTGTGCGATGTCAACATGCCGGGGGTGCTCGGCACCCGTGTATGTCAGATGCTGAAAGAGAGCATCTCAGATCTCAAGATAGTGCTGTTCTCGAATATCCCCGATCGGGAGCTTGAGAAGCTTGCACAAGAGAGTCGAGCCGACGATTGGCTCAGTAAAAATACCCGCCCCGAGGATTGGCTCGAAAAGATTAACTCGATCCTCGGGTCACTCCCGTGACTTCGACCGGAGCCACGGGCACTTAGAGGTTGAAAATCTTCCCAGGATTCAAAATCCCCTTCGGATCAAATGCTCTTTTGATTGAGCGCATAAGCTCGATCTCGGCTGCTGCGCGGGTGTAGTGGAGAAAATCTTTTTTGAGCAGCCCCACACCGTGCTCGGCTGAGACCGTTCCGTGGAAACTCCGCACGAGGTCGAAGAGCTCGTCATCAGCCCGTTTCGCCACCGCGGTAAACTCGCTCGGCGAAGCCGCCGGGGGCTTCATGACATTAAAATGAATGTTCCCATCGGCGAGGTGCCCGAAGATCACACACCGGGCTCCGGGATACAACTTCGGAGCACGCGCGTCGATCGCCTGGAGGAACGGCGCAACAGCGGGGACCGGCACAGCGATATCGTTCTTATGAATGACGTAATGGCGCGACAGTGTAGAGCTGATGAGTTCGCGGAGAGCCAAGAGATCCGCCGCCTGGGCTGAATTCTGCGCCAAGACGGCATCAGCCACAACTCCCCGTTCGGCGAGATCGGCGAGCCAAGCCTCGATCGCTGGTCGGATACCGCCATCCTCACCTTCGATGTCGATCAAAACGTACGCGGGGTAGGGGGAGGAGAACGGATCTCGAAGGGGATTATGCGATATCACAACATCGAGCGCCTCCCGAGACATAAACTCAAAGAGTG
>JBJOHD010000300.1:0-4290 GCA_046047875.1 Pseudomonadota bacterium
TTCCAACATCGACGTCTTCGCGCCTTTCTCGTCACCGGCGGCTACGAGGGCACGAACCTTTTTGATCGCCGTACGAACGGCAGCACGCGCATCACGGTTACGGTCACGGCGCTTTAGGCTTTGACGGTGACGCTTGATAGCTGATTTATGATTGGCCATTACAAAAACTCCTCACGACTCAAGGCCGCTCAGGTTATCAGTATTTAGACCGAGGATCAAGCGAGGGGCCCGGTGGATACGGGGTCCAACCCCTTAAAAAGTCTCCGAATAACCCTCCAATCGACCCAAAAACTACCGTTTTTTGAGGTTAGACTCGTTCTCCACCCGGGGAAAGAACTCATCGCTCCAAGAGCGGGTGGTACCGGTTTGTCCTTGATAGTGCCCCCGTCCTGCTTCTCCGTAGGCGATTTCAGGGGGGGATTCCATCCCCATGAAAACAAGCTGAGCGACCCGCATCCCCGCGGAGAGCACCCGGGGGTAGGGCCCAAGATTTTGCAGCTCTAACGTCACCTGCCCGTTAAAATTACAATCGATCCAGCCGCTCAAGCTGTGGTTTAGCCACAGCCGACCGAGCGAGCTCTTGAGCTTCAGATCGCATACCACATCGCGGGGGAGTTTGAGGTACTCGCGTGTGGTCGCTAAAATTACCTCACCTGGGAACAGGGTGAAAGAGTCGGCGCTTGACTCCTCTGGCTCGCGGGTCGGGCAGATCCAATGATTTCCAAGGGTCACGTCGTAACTCGCCGGGTTTACCTGCTCCGGGTTGAACGGGAGTATACCCCCGCTTTCAGCGAACTTTCGAATCCAGTGGTCGGGCTTAATCATAGGTCTTTACATCCTCGGAAACGGGGCCGTGGGCATCTTAGAAACGTCGAACTGGTGAAGTCAAACCTTTGTAGGTGACTAGTTAAAAACTTCTGGTAGAGTTAGAGATCCGGCGCCGTTATGGTGCTGGCGGGGGGATTTTGCAAGGGGTGTAACCTGTATGATGAAGAAAGAGATCCAATCCGCCGAGGTAGTTGAACCGATTGCGCGAGACGCAGCATTCGGTATTGCCTCCCCCGAGGCCTCGCAGGCGCGCCGAGAGCTAAACGAGGATATGCGCGCAGCGCTGATGGGGCGATTCCACATCTCGCAGCCCCGTGAGGGTGTCGTCGAACTCGCCCTTGGGAATAATTGTCCCGTGGCTTTTATCCGTGGAGCGCTTAAAGCCGCCACCGCTTTTAGTTCCAGACCCGCTATCGCTGAGGGTGCCCTCGCCGCGTGGGCCACCGATGAACGATTTCTAGCCCGGGGGCCGAGCGACCTCGTTGTTCGGGTCGAGGGGTATGTGCCCGGCTCTGCGGGGCTCACCCTCGAAGCGATGCGGCGTGACGGAATGGCCGATGTGAGTGTCGCTCACCTCGCCGCTGCGCATCTCGCTTACCGCGTCGCTTCGCGCGGGGGCGATCTGTTTCGGGGATATCACGTCATCGGAAGCGACGGGGTGCTTAACGCCGGTCCGTTCGGTCTCAACGAATACAAAGGTATCTTCGAAACGGGTGGTCACGAGCTTGTGGGCGCGTGCCGCACTTGGAAGCGGTAATTCGGCTCCGCGTCGGTCCGAGGCTGAGGGGGTGCCGCTGAGCCTCGTTTAAAAGGTATCGTGGGGCAGGCGGTCGCCGCCGGAGCGGGGGTGCTCCCCGTTTTTTATTTCCAATTTCCCCCGTTTGGCCGAAAATAGGGGGGTGAGCGGCGCATTATTTGAACGGGTACTGCTAATCGAGGACGATCCGTCCCACGCGATGCTCATAAAGCGTGCGCTCGGAGACCGGTGCGGCGCGGTGAGCCACGTGTCGTCGGTGTCGGATGGCTTAAGCGCGGTCGAACGGGGGGAGTTCGATCTGATCGTGACCGATCTAAATCTGCCGGACTCCGCCGAAGCGCGCCATGTTGAGGCGCTGCGCAGCCGGGTCCCCGCAACACCGATCGTGGTGCTCACCTCCTCAACCTCGCTCCACGATGCGGTTGCGGCGATGCGTATCGGAGCACGTGACTTCATCGTCAAAACCTTCGATCGCGATTTCAAAGACATCTTAAGCATCTCTTTGGAGCGGCTCCACGCCGCAGTCAAGAACGACGAAGCGCGGCGAAAACTCGAGCGCGAGATGGGGGTGCTTCGCAGCGCTATTGAGAACGGGGATGAGGGGCTCGCGATCGTATCTACGACAGGATTGATATTATACGCGAACTCGGCGTTTCGGGGCTTCGCCCGGCGGTGCGGGGGCGATGATGTGTCGCTGCTGAGTATCTTTTCGGAGCGGATAAATAAGTCCCCGGCGCTGCGTGACGGGGTGCGTGAAAAACTTGAACGGCTCTCCGGTGGAGCGGTGTGGACAACCGAGCTCACCCTGCGTGAGGGCTCCGATTTAGCGTTTGACCTCACCATATCGATGGTCGAAAGCGGGGGGGCGGTGGAGGCGCCGATCCGTGAAGCTGTCGTGTGGGTGCGGGATCGGAGCGAGCTTAAACGGCGCGAGCGATTTCAGCGGGAGCTTTTATCGACAACCACCCACGACCTCAAAGGTCCCCTCGGTGCGATCCTCCTCTCCTCCGAACTTTTACGGGATACCCTTAAAGACGGGGGGAAGACCGCGGAGCTTGCGCTGCGGATCGGCTCCTCCGCCCAGGGAGCGATCCACCTGATCGATGAGTTTTTGAGCGCGCGGCGGATTCAGGAAGGGAGTCTCGTGTTGAAACCGACCCCGCAGCCGATGGGGGAACTCCTTGAAGCGGGGCTTGCCGACTACACAACGATCGCCGCGGCTCGCCGGATCGCTCTCTCGGTAAAAGATCTCACCCCCGCGGGCACCCGGGTAGAGGTGGATCGGATGGGGTTCTTAAGGGTTCTCGGGAACCTCGTTACAAACGCCTTGAAGTTCACCCCGTCAGGTGGTCGGGTGGGGGTAGAGGCGCGGCTCGAAGATGGAGATCTCGCGGTGCAGGTCACCGACACCGGGAGCGGGATGGAGCCCGCTGAGGTTCAACGTGTATTCGAGCGTTTCTCCCGGTTGGAGCGCCATCGCGATGTGGAGGGGAGCGGTCTCGGTCTCTTTGTGGTGAAAAGCATCGTCTCGGCCCACGGCGGGGAGATCTCGGTAACGAGTAAGGCCGGAGAGGGTACGACGTTTGTGGTGAACTGGCCGGGCAAGCCGCCGGTGAACGAGCGGGGGGAGCTCATCTCCCTTGATCTCGTCTAACGCCCGTTCTAAGCGGGAGGGGCTTCCCCCTCGACTTTCCCAGGTTTTGAGGTCTCTAGGATTTGCCTCTAGTGGTTCGACCATTAAATTCTTTCACCTGCAAGGTAATAGAATTCATGCTCACCACTAGTCCTGAGTTAGTTTTTCACTCCGCGGGAGCGAAAAAACTTATTGGTCGAAGGACTAGGATTTGCCTCTAGGATTTGCCTCTAGGATTTGAGAGTCAGCCCCGCCTCGGGGACCAGAACCGGGATACCTTTTTTGATCGGATAGGCGACCCTCTCGTCGGCGCGGAGAAGCACGCCCTCGAGGGGGATTGAGCAACGCTCGCCGTTCGCGGTGATAAGCTCGCTGCGAGCAATCCGTTGATTGATCTCTTTTAGAAATTCCGCTGAGCACACCTCAAGGGGGAGTTTCGTCAGGGGGCAGACGAGCGGCGGAAGTTTGTCGAGGGGAGTATTCATAGGCGCGACCGTACCATGAACTGGGAGGATCGTCACCTCAAGCGCCCCGCGCTTTCAAGCTCGAGGGGCGTTAGCTTCGTTTCGCCGCTTTCTTCGGCGCCTTCTGATATTTTTTCAACATCTTTTGGCAGGCGCGGCTCGTCTCATCCCCTTTACAGGTTTCGATGATCGCCTCGCACTCTTGATTGGCGATGCGGTGATGAAGATCTTTCGAGAAGTTCGATAGCTCGTGCGCCCGCGCTCCGCCGAGCCGCTGGACTGTGCGCCCCACGCAGTTGTGATAGGCGCGATTAGGGGTCGGTGGGCCGTCACAGCCGGTCAGGAGTCCGAGGGAGAGCCCGAGCGCGAGCGCACCGATAACTGAGGGAAGCGAGAGCTGTTTCTTAACCATAAAACCAGGGGTAGACCCCAAAATTTAACGTCACCGATGTTATGGGCCTCACGCTCGGCGATGTTATTTAAGGGGAAATCCCTCCCGGAGCTAAGATTCCCAGGCGGGATCGATAGCTTACGGCCCTTACCCCGACTACTCCTCGGGCTCTTCAGGCGGGGTCATATCGACGAAGCGAACGAGGCTCGAAGAGGTG
>JBJOHD010000301.1:0-8098 GCA_046047875.1 Pseudomonadota bacterium
CCGGTACACCGCATAAGCACCGTCGAAAAAATCGCGATTGAAAGAGATAGTTCGGGCGCCGCGGCCCTGCTCTATCCGGCTGATGAGAACCTCCACTCTGCCCCGCTGCACAGCCTCACCCACAACCTCGCGGATCTCCCCCTCAAGTGCCGAATAGATCCGGGGGGCTTTAACTCCAAGATCGAGGAAGCGCGAATTCGCTGTCTTTATCTCCGCTTCAACCCGCACCCCTGCGCGGAGAGCCGCACCCGCGCCAAAGCCGGTCATACTCACCGGTCCGGGGGTCTCCCCGCTCCTCCGCGCTGCTCGTTTGGATGCCATCGGCGCTCTCTCCTCTATCGGTGTGCCTACGCACTCTGGGATGATAACCGCTGAATCTCCCGCTTGAGCCGCTCAAGCGATATCGGAGCGGTGCCGATCTCCGACACGACCACCCCCGCGGCGATATTCGCGAGGTCCCCCGCTACTTCGACGGTCGCACCACTGGCGATCGCCCCGGTGAAAAGCGCCGTTACGGTGTCACCTGCGCCGCTCACATCAAAAACCTCCCGAGCAACGGTCTCAAGGAACGTACCGGTGTCGGCTCCACGCCGGACGATGACGAGACCATCTTCCCCGAGGGTTATCATTACCATCGCGGAATCCCATCGCTCGCACAGGATCCGGCCCGCCTGCAGCGCCGTAGCTCGGTCGACGATTTTAATGCCCGCCCCCGCCTCCGCCTCTTTGCGATTCGGTTTTGCTACCGAGAGGCATGAATAGATCGCATAATTGGCGGGATGGGGATCCACGACCACGGGGCGCTTGCCGAGACCCAATCGATTGTTCTCCGAGGCGGCTGCGAAACGCTGCATGAGCGTCGGGGAGACGGCGCCCTTACCGTAATCGGAGACGATTAAAGCTTTGCTTTGATCGATCTGCGCATCGACCACCGCAGCAAACCCCTCCCGCAGTGAATGAGCGACCCCCGCGCGGCTCTCGCGATCGATTCGCACCACCTGTTGACTGTGCGCAATCACCCGGGTCTTTAAGCAGGTCGGACGGGTTCGATCGACCATGATCCCCTCGCGGGAGATACCATCCTGCTCCAGGAGGCGATACACTACCTGCGCCTCCTCGTCGTCTCCGACGAAGCCGCACAGACTGACCGTCGCACCGATATTACGCAGATTACGGGCGACGTTGCCCGCTCCGCCGAGACGATCCTCGAGGGTCTTTACATCCACCACCGGTACCGGAGCCTCGGGCGAGATCCGGTCTACCTTTCCCCAGATATACCGATCAAGGATGACATCACCCACCACGAGGACGGGGAGCCCTTTGATTTTTTCTAGAGTGGTCAGCAGGTCTTCACGCGAACTTAACATCGATAACCCTCTCTCTTCGGTACGTTGGCGGGGTCTCCCTATAACACCACACACCGTTCGTTCCGTAAACTCTCATTAAAACGCCACCTTATCACGGGGCGACGACGCGTTCGAGCCTCTCCCAGACCACCTCCGGACTTACCAATCGCATACAGATATTGTCGAGCCCCGGACAGCGCCGCCGGTAACACGGTGCACACCCCACGACGTTCTGCACAGCGAGCTCCTCACTCCCCGCTGGGGCAGTTCGCACCGGGGAGGTCGGCCCGAAGATCCCGACGTAGCGGCGTCCCACCGCAGCCGCTATGTGACCGGGGCCCGAATCGGGCCCCACTCCCGCTGCCGCTCCCCGCATGACCGCCACCAGCTCGGGCAAGGAGGTCTCTCCTGCGAGATTTACGATCGGGGCCCCCGGATACGCAGCTCTCAGCTCATCCCCCATCGGGCGCCGCTTCTTATCGCCGACAAGCACAAGCCCGAACCGTTTGGCGCGAACTATCTCACCGACTAATCGATGGTATCCCGCGAGCGGCCAGTCCTTTGTTTGCCACGCTGATCCAAGCACCACCGCGATGTACGGCCCGGCGATCCCGGGCACCACCGCCGACCCCACGTGCTGCAGAGGGGTGGGTTCGAACGACTCCGTGATCCCGAGCTGCGTGAGAAACCGAGAGTAATGATCGATCTTCGAGATTCCGTCTCCCGCAAACTCGATCGTCTCTGTCTGAAAAAGGTGGTTGAGCTCCTTGGCATCTCGACGATGAAACCCGATACGGCGAGAGGCACCTGAAAGCGCGGAGAAAAACCCACTTTTGAAGTGGCGCTGTAAATCAAGCGCGATATCAGCCCCGAAGTGACGCAGCTCCCGCCGGAGCGCTGGAATTCCCGCCACTCCGCGCGATCGATCAAAAACAATCACTTCATCGATCCCCGGCACGAGTCGCACGAGCGGCGCGCACGTCGGCTCCACGAGCCAGGCAAGATGTCCATCGCCGAGCGCCCCCCGAAGTGGGCGCACGATCCCGAGCCCCCGGACGACATCGCCGATGGAGCCCATCAGAACTACGAGGACACGAGCATTGGGCGGCAATGTTTTCACACCGTACCCCCCGGCGCCGCCGACTCTACAAAATTTCTTCGTAACCCGAGGCAGACATATTCGGCGAGGAGATCGGAAAGACCGTGCTTGATAACCGCGCGTCGCCACCGATGCAGATACCGATCCCGCAGCGAATTCCGGTTGCCGCTAAAGTAGTGAGCCCGATCAAAATCGAGCAGGTAGACCGTATTCGTTCGATCGATAACCACGTTCCCTGGGTGAAGGTCGACGTGCAGTATCCCCTGTTCGATAAGGATCGAGATCTGCCGGATGACCTCATCGAGGAGGTGGCGCACCCGCTCCTCGTCGGTCCGGCTCAGCTCCGCAAGGGTCGAGTTGTGTTCGATCTCCCGGGTGACGAGCCAGGCTCGATAGAACGGGCTCCCCCGATCGATCCACGCCAGCGGTTCGGGCGCCATCCCACCGAGGCCGCGCACCCCCGTCAATATCGCAAACTCTGCCTCTGCACGGCTCGGCCCCCACCGAAAATACCGATCGGCGACGAGATACCGAAATATGCCGCCGCGGGTGTATTGCTTGACGACTACCGGCCCGATCCCCTCGAGCTCAACGCGAACGACCTGAGCACGACCGCTTAAGCCGCCGCTCCCCTTACGCCGACCCCGCGCTAATACGGTGAGGAGCTGCTCCTTCGCCCGATCGCTCCACGGGGTCGCCGTATGAATCCGATACCCGCTCACGCTCTCCATTCCGCTCTCCCCTGCGCCTCAAGGAGTCCACTCGCCGCAGCGAGGACCCGCTCCGCCTTCACGTCACGCATGCACGCCTCGGTGCCGGTGGGACACCGCGGGCTTCCGTGCCGCCGACACGGCTTACAGGACAGCTCGGAGTGCTCGACGACCGTCGCCCGATTGCGCCACGGACCGAACCCAAAACGGGGGGACGTCGCACAAAAAACCGCGACGGTGGGAACCTTCAACGCGGACCCCACGTGCAGCGCAACGCTATCGTTACACACGAGGAGCTTCGCACCGCCGATGATCGCCGCAAATTCCCCAATGGTTGTGCACCCAGCGAGATTCGTAGCTCCGCTCGCCTGACTGACCTCGGCGCACACGGGAACCTCCTCTGGGCCACCGACAACAACAACCGGAATCTCGATGCTCCGATAGTGGAGCGCTACCCGTCGATACTCCGCCGCACTCCACCGTTTCGTCGCCCAGACGCTCCCCGGTGCAAGAACTACATAGCGGCCCGCAGGGGGCAGCGTTGTCCGCACCTGCACAGAAAGCTCCTCGGCTGGCGGGGGAAAAAGGCGAAGCTCGCCTCGATCGCTCCCCGCGCCACCGTCATCGCCGAGGAGAGCGAGATTGCGCTCAACATCGTGCAGGTCCACCGGACGTTCTTCGCGCCGATGATACAGCCAACTCAGCCGAGCAGAACGAAACCCGACCCGAAGAGGAATCCCTGCGAGCCACACGAGGAGCGTCGTCCGAGCGGATCGCTGGAGGGCGTACACCCGATCAAAACGCTCGGAGCGAAGTCGTCGCGACAGCCGCCATAAACCTCGCACTCCCCTATCTCGACCCCGCTTATCGAACGTGATTACTCCCGCGAGGGCGGGATCTCGCCGCACCAGCTCGACCCCTCCGGGGGTTCCGAGAAACCAGAGCTCGGCTTCGGGAAAACGCGCCCGTAAGGCCCCGATTACCGGTGTCGAAAGAACGGTATCACCGAGAAAGGAGGTCTGAACTATCAAAATCTTCATGCCGTCAATTCGGCGCGGAGCCACTCGACCTCTCGTCCGATCCCCTCCTCGAGGGTCACGCTCGGTCGAAAACGGAGATCGCGCAGCGCCCTCGTTGTGTCAGCCCGAGTATGACGGGCATCGCCGGCCTGACGAGCCTCCCTTCTAATCGTGAGGGGGCCCACATGGCTCTCGACGATTCCAAGAACATCGTTAACCGTCGCCTGCGTGCCCCCGCCGAGGTTAAAAACCGTGCCAGGTGCGCCGAACTCAGCGGCGGCGACGTTCGCCCCGACGATATCGGAGATGAAGGTAAAATCGCGCGATTGCTCACCATCGCCGTAGACAACGATTTCATCACCCCTCAGCCCCGCCTTTATGAACCGATGGAACGCCATGTCGGGACGTTGACGGGGCCCGTAGACCGTAAAATACCTCAGTGAAACGGTCGGAACTCCGAATTCTGTCGCGTACAGCACCATCAGATGCTCAGCCGCAAGCTTTGTCACGCCATAGGGGCTTACCGGGCGGGGCATCGCCTCCTCCCGAGTTGGATACGACTCAGCGTTCCCGTAGATCGACGAGCTCGAAGCGTAGACGACTTTCTGTATAGTCGTGGTGCGCCGCACCCCATCGAGCAATCGCTGGGTAGCCAGCACGTTATTCGCAGTATAGCTCGAAAAATAATCTCCCCAGCTCGCCCGCACCCCCGCTTGGGCCGCCTGGTGAAAGACCCAGTCGGCTCCCCCGAGAAGACTATCGATGTCGGTCGAGAGAAGATCCCCCTCAATAAACTTGAATTGAGAATTCCTGCGGGCAGCGGATAGATTCCGCTCCTTGGCTGCTCGGGGATAGTAGTCGACAAACGCATCGATCCCCACGACCGAGTGCCCCGCAGCGAGCAGGTGGTCGCACAACGACGATCCAACAAAGCCAGCGGCTCCGGTTACGACACAATGCATACCGTCAATTTTACAATAAGACCCTGTATTAATTAGCGGATTCGCTCAAAAAACGCAAATCGGGGCTGCCCTTTTCACTTCGGAAAAGGGGGGAACTTGCCGATAACACTAGAGTGCCCCGACCGCTGGGATGAGAAAGGGCTCCCCCTGCGGAGCACGGTTCCCTTTATCTCCACCGGGATCCCGCCGCAGGTGACGGTAACGGAGAGATTCACAACGCAGAATACGATGAACGAGCATATCCCCCGCATAGCTCTTTTTCGAACGGCCGAGAAAGAGGAGTTCCCGCTCGCTGCGAATCTGCAACGGTTTAATTGCGAGGTTTTCACTGCAGCCTCCCTCGCGGACCTCGCCGATATCACTGAAAGCGCGGGAGCGTCTCCCGATGCGATCGTAGTGCCGCTGCGAATCTTCGGGGGAATGAATGGAGTTAACATCTGTCTCCAAATTCGCGCTCATGAAACTCTTACGACCGTTCCGATCGTGGCGCTTTCGAGCACCCGTGAAAGCGCCGTGATCCGCTCGCTCTACGGGGCGGGGGCGGACGTAGTGATGTCGCAGCCGGTTGACGTTGAGGCGCTCCATCTGCAAGTACTCGCCCTGGGGCGGCAGCGTCGCTCCCTGGATGAACATCTCGCTTCCATGCAGCAGAACTCTGGGTTAAAGCGCTCGATCTACGAGGCGCTCAACGCGGTGCGCGAGGGGGTACTCGTTTTTGATACCGCCGGGGAACTCGCCTTCCTCAACGAGCGCGCCCGCGAACTCCTCGGAATCGAGCCAGCTCTCCCGCCCCACGAGCTCGGCTCGTATGCCGCTCAGTTCGTCTCGCACCTCGATGGACACTTTAACCAGGAGCTCGCCGGGACAACGCTCTCCGAGGGACGGGGCACCTTTACCCGTGCAGACGGTCGCGCCATCCCTCTCGGGATGCGCATCAAAACGATCTTCGGTGCCGATGAGTCTCCGTCCGGGGCAGCGGTCGCACTCACCGATCTAAACCAAATCGCCCAACTCGGGAGTATCGCGGCGCAAGATCAACGCACGCGTTCTCTCGCTCTTCTTGCAGGTGCAGGAACACTGCAGCTTCTCGCCGCACTCGGCGGCCCGGGGCATTCGGTGATCGCTCAAATCGAGGGCTATCTCGCTCAAGCTCCAGCCCAGTGTCACCTTGCCGCCACGGTGACAGCGCTCTTAGAGTTCATCGATCCAGCTCTTAATTCGGGGGCGCGGGTAAAAGTAAATCTCACTACCGATGCTGTTGTTGCGGTGCCCGCAGCCGAGGTTTTTCAGCTCACCGGCCACCTGATACTCCATAGCGTCGCGCGGGCGGGGGTTGGCGGAGAAACGACGATTAGTGCCTCGATAAACGGCCCCCGTCTCGAACTTCAGGTGAGTTCGGAATTGGGCGCGCACCTCGCCAGCCAATCTCGAGATATAATTGGCCGACTCCTCCACGGTTCGTGGTCTGAGCGGGCCGCGCACCGCTCCGTGGACGGCTTCTCGATGATCGACTTCGAGGCGGCACGGGGCATCTCACAAAAGAACGGCCTCACCCTGAAAGAGCGCCCCGTGGATGGATCTCGGGTGAGTTACATCGTTTCGCTTCCGCTGAGCGGTGTGCCCAACCGTAGCGCCTAAGCGAGCACCCACCAAAGCGCGAGCACCATTAGAGCGACGATGAGGAGCAGCCCCACCACGATGATTACCTTGTCTTCAAGTGTGCTCCACACCGAGCTGCTTGGCTCCTCCAGGGTGAAACGCATCGATGGGTGCCTATCGTAGCCCCCCTCCTCCAGCTCGTGAGTGTCGATCGAACCCCCGTTAGCCTCTTCTCCGAAATTCGTCTGCCCGAACGGAATTCGCACCGTACTGCGGGTTCGGGTCAGTTCGTTCCCCTCGCCGTCGCTCGACCAATCGCGGGCGGCTCGCCGCCCACCCCCCGCCACAAGGGGCTCGACGGTCCCTGTCAGTCGATCAACCGAGCGCTCTCGGCGCTGGAGCGCTGCGGGGTCGTTCATCATGATTTGATAGTCTCCGACCCGGATCTCATCGCCATCGGTGAGGTTTACGAGATCCCCCAACTCCCGATCGTTTATCACCACCCGCGACTCCTTCGCCAGGCGAAAGGCGCAGATATTATCTCCCCGCCGTTCGACCACAAGACTCGGCAGTTCGGCGAGATCGGCCTCAAGGGCGAGATCCGCTTTTGACCCGCCTACCACGAGGGCCCGACCGTATTCAGGAACGGGAAACTCATCGATGAAATCGCCCTTTGAAAACACCAGCAGCGAGCGGCCTCCGATGCTCGGCAGCCCGATCATCGTCTCTGTTCGGCGGCCATCCTCTGTCGAAACCCGGATGGCGGTATCAGCGACCTGGATGATATCCCCTGAACGCACCAGCCGCCATTGATTGCCCTTGAGCTGGGTCCCGTTGTGCCACGAGCCGTTTGTGCTGCCCAGATCTTTATAAAACCAGTGATCGCGGATCCGAGCGAAGACACCGTGGTTGCGAGATATCGCCCCGTTGTCGATCGCTATTCCCTCGGCCGGCTCCCGGCCAACAACGACCTCACCCTCCTCGAGACGGCCCAACTCGACCTTTCCCTCGGTCCGAAGCTCCTCTAAAACCAATGCTGCCATGCTGACGTGAAAATATAGAGTCCCGACCTAGGCTCACACACAAAGACCTTTCCGGCAAGATTAAGAGAGGCATCCCGGGGGCAAAACGCCGTCCCCGAGGGAATCGCGAGAACCTCGTGGCGGCTAACGAGGGCGGTGTCTCGTGGCTAGAAGAGCTGGGATCCGCTGGAGAATGACCGCAACAGCTTCGAACAACGCGGGAGGAATCGGCTGATCGGCGGGCAGATCCTTGAGGAGCCGAGCGACCCGTGAGTCCTCTACCACCGGGACACCGAATCGACGGGCGATTTTTACGACTGCATCGGCGTCCGCGCCCTGCT
>JBJOHD010000302.1:0-11474 GCA_046047875.1 Pseudomonadota bacterium
GACTCTAATCGTCCCACTCATATATGTAAAGAAACTTGGAACTTTTATGATAGTAGGCGTACCCCGCGAACGTAAGACCCTTGAGAAGCGCGTTGCTTTGACCCCCGATGGCGCTGCCGCCCTGGTGAAACGTGGTCACAAAGTCCTTATCGAACAGAACGCCGGTGCCGGCTCGTTCTTCGAAGACAAACTCTACACCGACGTCGGATGTCAGATAGTTCCGACGCTCAAGGATATCTGGACGAAATCTGACATGGTGGTGAAGGTGAAGGAGCCTCACGAGTCGGAGTACGAGTTCTTTCGCCCCGGTCTGATCCTCTTCGATTACCTCCACCTCGCCTCGATGCCCGATGTGACCGAAGCGATGTTGAAGGGTGGGGTTACCGGTATCGCCTACGAGCTCGTACAGCTCGCGGACGGTCGTCTCCCCCTCCTTGAGCCGATGAGCGAGGTCGCAGGACGTCTCTCGGTCTTGAACGGCGCGAACTACCTCCTCTCCCAACACAACGGGCGGGGTGTTCTGCTGGGCGGCACCGTCGGTGTCCCCCCGGCGGAGGTCGTCATCGTTGGCGCCGGCATCGCCGGCCGGGGTGCCTGTGAGATGGCTGCCGGTTCGGGCGCCCACGTCACCGTCCTGGATATCGACTACTCGAAGCTCGAGCGGATCCGCACCGAGTTCGGCGCAGGTGTCACGACGATCCATTCGACCCCCGGCTCCCTCGCCCGTGCGGTTGCAAACGCCGATCTCCTTATCGGCGCGGTGCTCGTCCCCGGCGCGGCAGCCCCGAAGATCATCACCCGCGATATGGTGAAAAACATGAAGAAGGGTGCGGTATTTGTCGACATCAGCATCGACCAAGGTGGGTGCGCTGAGACCATCAAGCCTACCTCGCTCGACGCTCCGGTATTCACCGAGGACGGGGTTATCCACTACGGCGTGTGCAACATGCCGGCGCAGACCCCCCGGACCTCAACGATGGCGCTCACCGCGGCGACCCTGCCGTATGTGATGAAGCTTGCGGACAGCGGACTGGCGGCGCTTGAGAGCAGCAAACCACTCCGTAACGCGCTCAACACCCACAACGGGCTCCTCACGAACGAGCTCGTCTCGAAGGCGGTGTCGATAAAGTACACCGCGATCGAGCAAGCGCTCCGCTAACAAACGGCTCCCGTGAGTCGAAAAAGCGCTCGCCTGTGCGGGCGCTTTTTTTTACCCTCACTGGCGCCGGACGCAGAATTTCTGCGCCGCGTTATCCCCGTATTCGCTTCGAAATTGCAGGTCGACAAAAAGCGCCTCCCCGGAGCTCCACGCGATCGCTCCCCCCGGATTTCCGGCGAGGCAATCGGTGAGATCGATCGTAAACGAATAGGTGTTCGTCGGGCTCGCATTTCGATCCGACAACTTGTCGCGCAAGCCGAACGGCTCAAGTCCCAAGTTCGGATCGGTCGTTGAGTAGCCAGCCGCACGGCAATTCCCCGGTCCCGTTCCCGCTCCGCTCCCCGGAGTAAGCACCGGCGTATTCGGAACATCGATAATCACCCGTGACCCACCGATATCGACCCACTCATCCTCACGGATCGAGCGCACACCGGGGCGTTGGGGTCGATACCCCTCGATCGTTATCGAGACCGGCCCGGCGGCCGGCACAGGGATACAGTTCGAAGCGGACCCCACGACGGGCGCTGACCCGTAATCGATCGTGGTCGTACCGAGCGATGTCGTCACCGCCTTCAGCGCCGGAACACTCACAAAGATAAAATTGAGAAGTGCGGTCACCCGGCTCTCCTTACCCCCTCCCGCCGGCACGATCTGAGTGAGGACATCACCTGCCGCGATCTCGGAGAACTTCGCCCCGGTCTTGAGCTGAAAATCTCCCGTTGAGCCCGGTGTAATCGTCCCATATCCGTCCTCGTCTTTGTCGTTTCGATCGGGGAAGTTTTGGGTAGTCCCCGAATCGATCGCCGCACCGGTCCCTCCTGGGGAGCAGTACGAAAGTCCGGTGCAATCGAGTTCTGCGGTCCGGAGAGGATTGAGAGGATTGCCGGCAACGCCGATCGCCAACGTTTGTGAGCCTTGAAGCGCCGCATCGATCCGCGTCGTATCCAATCCTGTAGAGAAAAGATTGAGACTCGAGTCGATCGGCATCTTGAGATTCGAGAAAACGATAAAGCCGAGCCTTCCGGCCGTGATCGGGGCTAAATCGTTACTATCGCTATCGTAGTTATCGGTCACCCCATCGTTATCATTATCGACGTCGACGACATCGTGGAGGCCATCCCTATCTCGATCGCCTTGCGTGGAGGCGAAAACGTCGATAGCAGCGCTTGATGAGCGCCTCCCGAGCCCCTTTGAGGCGAGCGCCGCCCGAACCTTCGCGAGCGCCGCGAGCACCCTCGAGTCAACCGTTTTTGTGAATTTCTTTTTGGAGGAAACACCCCGAGCAAGGATCACGCCTTGCACCGCACGCGAACCGACGACCCGAGCAGCTTCGCGAAACACCGTGCCGATGGAGATCAGGGCGATCTCGAGGGAGCTCTGCGAAGCGCTCGGTTTTTTCGCGCCGAGCACCGCCGTTACCTCACCTTTCTTCACGATGTAGAGCCGTGCTCGTGTCGCGGGAAGGGTGAGCCGCGCCCGCCCTCCACGAACCTTGACACTGGCCGAGCGTCCGGTCGCGGCCACCGCAACGAGCTGCGCGCCGTTTGCCCCACGAAGACCGGACACCGCGACCTGTTTTCTCGCCGCTAACAACCGCACCCGCTCCCCGCCGAACGCGGGGGCACCCCCACACAAAAATACCGCGAGAAGTACAACCAGTCGAAACAGGAGAGACGATCGGGGTAAGGAATTTTCCATCAGAGGTAAGATGCCGCACCGGGACGCCCCCGCTCCCCGATTCGAACGGCCTCCCCACACCCCCGCGCGAGCCGCTCGCAGCCCCAAAAAAAACGCCCGCTTAGGCGGGCGTCTCAACTAAAACAGCGGGCTAAAACTAAGCCTCAGCGGCTGGCTGAACATCCTCCTCCGCTGACCGTTTCTTCTTTCCAGAGCTGTTCGTATTCGGCGAGCCGATGATCTCCTTACGACGCACAAGCACCGGGGAGTTGATGAGCAACGTCGTCATCCCCTCATCTCGCTTGTACGAAACATCGAACCCATCGGGGTTGATCTCAAAGAACCGCTCGATGACCGAGACAAGTTCACGCTTAAACTGGGCCATCTCATCCCCGGTAAGACCGGTGCGATCGTTTACGAGAACGAAGTGGAGTCGGCTTTTGGCGAGACCCTTACTTGAACTATCCGATCCGAAGAGTTTTTTCTTAAGTGCTGCGAACACGGCTAGGACCTCTCTTTTTTCTAAAATTCAGCTCCCCGCTTCCGGGAACTCCTTTGGTTTAACCCGCCCCCTACGCGCTCAACCGACGACTGATCCGATCCCACAAGCTCTGCGCCCCAAACTTCGGAAACGGCACAGACTCTCCGCAGAGCCGGCTGGCGATACGACCAAACGCATCACCCGCACGAGATTTCGGATTATAGACGACCGGCTCCCCGGTGTTCGCCGCGACGATCACCTGCTCATCGCGCTCGATGACGCCGACGAGGTCGATACCCAGGATATCCTGAACGTCCTCGACTGAGAGCATATCACCCCGCTTCACCATATCGAAATCGATCCGATTGATGATGAGCGACGGTTCGATCCCCCGCGCGGTGAGGAGCCCCACCACCCGGTCGGCGTCCCGAATCGCCGATACCTCGGGGGTCGTGACGATCAGCGCGCGATCGGCAGCGGCACACGCATTTTTAAAGCCCTGCTCGATACCGGCTGGAGAATCCACCAAGATAAAATGGAACTCCCGCCGAAACTGGTTCAGCGCCGCCCGGATCTCGTTCTCATCAACCACATCTTTGTCGTCGGTCTGGGATGCCGGCAGCAAGAAGAGGTTGTTCGATTTCTTCGACTTGATGATCGCCTGGGAGGGCTTACACGCGTTTTTCGCCACATCGACGAGGTTGAAGACGATCCGATTCTCGAGACCCATGATCACATCGAGATTTCTGAGCCCGATATCGGCGTCCACCACCAACGTCCGCTTGCCTTTGAGCGCCAACGCCGCGCCGAGACTCGCGGTCGTCGTCGTCTTCCCTACCCCGCCTTTACCGGAGGTAACGACGACGATCTCCCCCTCGTTTTTCTTTCCACCACCTGCAGTGCCGTTCTTTCCAGTCATCGCTTCACCCTCGTTCTTCCGCTTAAATTTTTCGATAAAAACTTATCTGCCTCCGAGGCGTCGCCGCACCCCGGCAGCCCTCGCCTGATATGGCTCGACTACAATAAGGTTGCCATCAACCCGCGCCACCTCGGCGGTCGCTTGCGCTGCGCTGCTCCCCCCGCCTCGGGAGATAACTCCACCGATCCGGAGTTGGGTTGGCTGGAGGTTGAGCGCGAAGATGACCCGACCACCCCCGGTCTCATCGTACGCCCCCGCATGAGCAACCCCACGGAGCGAGCCGAGTACCACGATATCCCCACCGGCGATTATCTCACCCCCCGAGTTCACATCTCCGAAAACGACCACCGAATGCTCGGTTTCGATCTTCTGGCCGGAGCGCACGACCCCGTGGATCATCCGAGTGTCGGGGTCGTCCCACAACGCAGCATCCCCCGACATCGTGGCGCGGGGCTCACCCCCTTCTCCGAACTCCGCGCTATCCCCAAGACCAAGCGCCTCGATCCCACCAAAGAGACTCGTCGAACGAGCCGGCTCCTCCACGTCGATGACCGGCCGTTTCGTCTCAACTTTGCGCACCCGCTGCTCGAGCCCACCGTCAACCTTCACGACCGGAGTCTCCCGTTCGCGCAGCTTCGAGGCTTTGACCGTCACCCCGAAATTAGCGCTCATCTCAGCTGAGAGGTCGGTGACGAACTCCTCCTCGGGGCGAGAGCCGACCCACTCGAGGGACACATCGTTCCCCTCCAGGAACGATCGGCGGGAGGACATGAATTCACGCACCGCCTCTTTGAGGCTCTCGTGATCGACCCGCCCATCGAGACGGATGATCAACCCATCAGCGGTACCCCGAGCGGTCACAACACCACCCCGCGATGCTCCGCTCTCCGCGTTCATCGTGCCGCTCTCACCGCTGTCCATGTACCGCTCCGAAGAACTTCGAGGTCTGCCGTTTTACGTTTACCGCTCTCAGAAAAAGAACGCCGACGAATCGGGCACTTATAAGGACTCGAATTAGTTTAAGTGACTTATAGCAAAACGGCGCGGCGAGCGTCAACAAACATTATTGCGCCGGGCCGCCGCGAGACTGGTACACTAGCGAGGCATGATAGAACCTCCCGCACCACACCGCCGCACCCTCCATTTTATCGTCGCCTCAGGACTCCTGTCGGGGTGTTTTTCGAGGGCGCCCGGCACCGTAGGCTCCGCGATGTGTCTCGTCGCCTGGCTCCTCGGAGCCGCGCTCGGCATGTGCCTTACCCCGGAGTGCGACGCGGCGCTCATCCTGGGAGCGGCTGCGCTCGGGCTCTGGGCCACCCAGCGGTGCCTTGACGACCTCCCCGCCGCAGAGACCCGGAAGGCCGACCCTCAATTCATCGTCATCGACGAATGGGCGGGACTCCTGATCCCGCTCGCGCTCGCTGCCCCCGAGACCCCCCTCTCGTGGGTGGGTGCGTTCGCGCTCTTTAGGTTGTTCGATATAGCAAAGCCGTGGCCGGTAAGCGCCGCGGAGCGGCTTCCCGGTGCGTGGGGTGTCATGGCCGACGACCTCGTTGCGGGGGGGCTCGCCGCCGCCGTATTGTACGGGGTACAGCTCTATACTCCGTAGAACTATGCGCAAACTATCTCCGCTTCTCTCCCTCGCATTCCTCGCCACGTTGGTTTCGGGCTGCAGCCCCGCTTACGTCGTCGAGGCGGCCTACACCCACTCAAAGATCCTCCTCGGGCGGGAGCGTATCGAGGGGGTAATCGCCGATCCCCAGACCCCCGCAGAGGAGCGCGCAAAGCTCGAGACGGTGCTCGCCGCGCGCCGCTTCGCGGGGGATATCGGGCTCGATCCTGGAAACTCTTTTACCCAGTACTCCCGGGTTGACGGCGAGGTGCTGGCGTGGATCGTCGCCGGCGCTAAACCCACCGAGTTCGAACTCCACACCTGGTGGTTCCCGATCGTGGGCACCGTTCCGTATAAGGGATATTTCGATCGCCCGGACGCCGAGGCCGAGGCGAAGCGGCTCGAGGGAAAGGGGTTCGAAACTTGGGTGCGGGGCACCGAGGCGTTTAGCACCTTGGGGTGGTTTAACGATCCGGTGCTTTCGACCACGCTGCGCCACGACCACACCTCGATCGCCAATACCGTTATCCACGAGTCGGTGCACTCCACGGTGTGGATCCCAAATCATGTGGATTTCAACGAGAGTCTCGCCAACTTCATCGGCTTTCGCGGCAACGTCGACTTCGCTCGATCGCTCGCCCCGGCGAGCCCCGAGCGGATCTCCGCAGCGGAAACCGGATTCGCGCGTGAGCTTGAGATCGGAGATGCGGTGACGCGACTCTACGCCGTGCTCGACGACCTGTACAAAAGTGAGCTCCCTGAGGCCGCGAAGCTCGCCCAGCGCGCCGAGATATTCGAACGAGAGATCTCCCCTGTACGGTCCAGATATCCGGGGCTCAGGATTCTCAAGTCGATCAACAACGCGGAGATTATCCAGCTGAAGCTCTACCTCACCGCCCTCCCCGACTTCGCCGCCCTTTTCGAACGCTCAGAGGGGGATTGGCGTAGATTCCTCGACAAGATCCGTGAGATAAAGGTCCGCATCGAGGGTGACGGGTCGCTTGATCCGTTCGCGCTCTTAAAGGAAATCGCTGCTTCGTAAGGAACCCCATCGATGAACTTCGCCGACCGTCTCGTTCGCTCGATCGACCGCGCTCAAAGCTTTATCGTGGCGGGGTTCGACCCCCAACTTGAGACGTTTCCCGACACGATCCTTCAGGGAGCTGAGCGCGCGACGAAGACCGACGAGGAGTTTGTCTACGCCGCCCTGACCTCCTTCTATTCACTCGCGCTCGAAGCCCTTACCCCGTGCGTCGCCGCGGTGAAGCCAAACATCGCATTTTTCGAGCAGTACGGAATCGGGGGGATCCGGGCTTTCGGCGCCGTATGCAGCGCAGCGCGCGATCACGGCCTACCGGTCATCGCCGACGCGAAGCGGGGGGACATCGGCTCCACCGCCCAGGCGTACAGCCGCGCGTTTCTCGGGAAGGTTTCAGTCGGAGGCCGCGCGATCGCGACCTGGGACGTCGACTCGGTTACGGTCAACCCGTTTCTCGGATTCGATACCGTCGCGCCGTTCATTGAGGATTGCCTCACCCACGAGAAAGGGCTCTTTCTTCTGGTAAAAACCTCGAACCCCGGATCTGGAGATATCCAAGGGCTCCACCCACGGGGGTCAGATCTCGATGTTAGCGCCACGATCGCCCAATGGCTCGACAAAGAGGGTCGGAAGATCCTCGGTGAATCGGGATTCTCGAGCCTCGGTGCGGTTGTTGGCGCGCCGTACCCCGCCGAAGCGAAGCGACTGCGGGGATTGATGCCCCACAGCTTCTTCCTAATCCCCGGCATGGGGGCTCAAGGCGGCACCGCCGCCGATGCGGTAGCGGGGTTCGGCACGGATAACACCGGCAAGCCCCACGGAGCGCTCATTAATCTCTCCCGGGGACTCCTTTCTTCGTTCTCAAGTCGCACCCTCTCCCGCGAGGCTCTCACCGCCGAGCTCACCGCTAAAGCAACCCAAACGAACCAGGCTATCGCCGCAGCCCTCAGGGAATGACCGCGTCCCCTTTACATCCGCAGATGAGAGGACTATACCAAACCCCTTTAGAGCTCCTTTCTCATCCCTCCCCTCGGTAGTCGTTCCTCCCGCTCCCCTCTCCCCGTGCGCCCAGAAGATAATCGCCCGAGGAGAGGGAGGAGCTGAAGACTCGTGGTTTTCAGAACAAACACATCCCTTTGTCTCGAGGTTTTTTTGAGAAAGGAGCGTCCCTATGGATGGACTCGCATTCATCCAGGCGTTCGATGGCACCCGTCCGATCACGTTCGGCGACCCGATTGAAGCAGGTGAACTTCGTCTCTCCGTCATCAAGGAGAGCACGGTCACCCGCGTCGCGGTGAAGGAATCGCAGGCGAACCGCATTCAGGCGTTCGCGGAGCTCCTCGGTGGGAACGTGTGTTGGAACGGCGACCTCATCACCGTCGTCCTTCCCCCGAACACCAAGTGATCGGCAACGCCGCTGGTTTTGGGCCGGTGATCGAGCTTACCCCTCGATCACCGGCCCCGAACGTTTTTGGTCTTTAGTTTCTCACCTCTGCCCTTCGTTTGACTCACCGAATCTTTCCGTGGTCTTATAAAGGTTCGCCCGTATGAAGCTCATCCCCAAATCATCTCCCCTTGCTGCGTCCGACACCGGCTTCGCCCCCGGCTCGCTTGTCATGTACGAGAACGATGGCACCCCCCTCATCGGGGTAGTCCTCGGCTATAAGAAGCAAAAGTATCAGGTACTCAACAACCGAGGGCGGGAGATCGAGCTCCAACCGATCCGCCTCTATCGTCTCCCCGAGAAACTCCCCGGTGAAGCCGCCACCCTGGAGGCGAAAACGAAATTTTTGAGTGGGCTCTATGAAAAGTGCCATACCGAGTCGCTCACCCTGAACCTCGAGGAGATCTGGAGCTTTGTGCACGATGAACCGGGGGATCTCTCGACCACCAAAATTTGCCTCACGTATCACGGGGCCGAAGATCTTGAAAAGCATCTGACGCTACGACTCGCTCTCATCGCGGATAAGATCTTCTTTAAGCGCAAAGACGAGGAGTTCGCGGCTCGCGCGCCTGAGACGGTCGCGGAGCTTAAAAAGGGGGAGGAGAGCCGCCAGAAGAAATACGCCGCTCAGGAGAGCTTCGTGGCGATCTGCGCCAAACGACTTGACGATCCTGCCGTGCCGTTCGACCGAAGCGCCGCCCCGATCCTCGAGCTTCTTGAGGATATCGCCGCCGGGGCTCAGCACATCGATAACAACCGCCACAAGGAGGCGAAGGACCTTGTGAACCTCGTGGCTGAACGGCTCCACCTTGAGCTCGGCGGCACCCGCGAGCAACGCACCCTTCAGCTCCTCGAGATCATCGGGCACCTCACCGAGAACACCAACCTCGCCCTTATTCGGCATCGCCCCCCAGAGGAATTCTCCCCCGAGGCGACTCGCACAGCGGACGCCGTTGGGCCTCACACTATAACGACCGGTGGATGCACCCGCCGCGACCTCGGCGGCTTGCACACGATCACGATCGATGACATCTCGACCCGCGACATGGACGACGCGATCTCGCTCGAACGCTCCGGGGAGGGTTTCGAGCTCGGTATTCATATCAGCGATGTCGCCTCAATAATCGATCGCGAGTCTCCCCTCGATCTCGAGGGCCTCCGTCGCGCTACCTCGATCTACTGCCCCGAACGTACGATCCACATGTTCCCCGACGGCATCGCGGCCGATGCGTGCAGCCTCGTCGCCGGACAGCCTCGGGCGGCGCTCAGCTGCATCTTTTCGATCGATCGAAACTTCCACGTTACCCACGCGGAGGTCGTCCCCACCCTCATTACTGTGACCGAACGGCTTACGTACGATGAGGTCGATGCTCGACTGGAAAACGGGGACCAGCTGCTGAACGATCTTTACAACATCGCCTCTACCCTCGAAGCAGCGAGAATCGAAAAAGGCGCGATTAAAGTACACAAACGGGACATCCTTATTACCCCGCGGGAGGATGGGGGGCTGAAGCTTACCGAGATCGATGAGAACGCCCCCTCCAGAGCCCTCATCGGCGAGATGATGGTGCTTGCGAACAGCCTCCTCGCTTCGTACGCCGCGAAAAATGGGATCCCCTGCATCTTTCGGGGCCAACCCCAGCCCGACCCCGATAACGGGCGGAGCCGCTCCGTTCCTCCGGGCCCTGCGGCCGATTATGCCGAGCGGGCGCGGCTCAAGAAGTCGACAACCTCGCTCCAACCGGAGCGTCACGCGAGCCTCGCGCTCGATGCGTACGTTCAAGCGACCTCGCCGATTCGGCGTTACGCCGACCTGTTGAATCAACGGCAGATCTTAAGCCACCTTACCGGACGCCCCCTTCCGTATACACGTGCGTCGCTGCTTGAACTCCTTGAAAAACTCGATGCGCCGCTCTCGCGGGCGCAAGCCATTACGAAAGAGACGCGGCGATTTTGGGCGCTGCGCTATATGCTCGACGTCGCTCGCGCTGAACGCACGATCAAAGCTACCGTGCTCCGCACCGATCTTAAAACGCCGCTCGTGGAAGTTGATGAGATCTTCGTACCGTTCCTCGCGCGGATTCCCTTCCCGGTGGCTCCTGGCGACACGGTGGATCTCCGCATCAATGCGGTTGACCCCCGCTTCGATCATATTCACCTCGAAGCGGTGCGACGGTAGCGAACACCCCCGGCGAGACCGGGCCGCGCGAACATCTTTGGGTGTCGCTCGACAGAGCAGCGTCACCCCAACATCCCGAGATCGATCGGCGGCGGAATATTTTTATTAGTGGACGAGCGGATCAGCGCTCTCGTCCTCGCCTTCATCCTCACCGGCGCAAACCTCAGCGATGAGGTTAAACGCGCGCGCAAGAAGGTCGAGTTCATCTGAAGCTACCTCGATGATCTCGAGCGCCTCTTTTTCTGAGGTAACAGCGGGTTGCAGAGGAAGATCTTCTTTGTGCTGCTTTGCCATGATCGGTTTAAAAATTTTGTAAAACCACCACTGCTCTCACCGCTACGAAAGAGAGCACAAAACGGGCCAAGAAAAGATATCGTCGGAATTCTTCGTACGCTTGAGTAGAAAAGCGTTTTAACTAGTGATCTTAATTTGTTACACCTCGGGTGACGCACCCCATTCCGGTGTGCCCGTCACCGCTTTGACGGTGGGGAAAAAGATTCCCGACACCACCGTCAAGAAGCGCGGTACGCTCCCCTTATCTGCCTGGATTTACATCGATCGCGAGGATAAGCCCCGCATCGGTCTGATGATCTGTTCCGGCGAGGAGGCTCTCGCCACACTCGAAATGCATCCGGGTATCGAGGATCTGCGCGCCGCCTCGGTCGAGCCACTTGAGCCACAACCCGGTGCGCCGGTCCTCGACGTACAGCGGCCGCACAACGAGTGAGTGGCCATCGGAGAGGGGCAACGTAGCTTTCCGTTTAAGCCCCACATCCTCGCGCACCGCTGTGAGCAGCCGAAACTGTTTGAACTCCAACTTTTCAAGTTTAGGAGCGAGATCCGCGATCGCCGGCTCGAGCTGCTGCGCGAGCCCCTCTGCCTCCCCCACCGGCTCGGTTGCCTTTATCACCCGCACCCGCACGTTGACGTGACGGGGTTCGACGGGAGCGACCACTCCCATCGA
>JBJOHD010000303.1:0-7322 GCA_046047875.1 Pseudomonadota bacterium
CGTGGGGTGTTTATCGGGAGCAACTCCGCACTCGTCGCCCCGGTCACTATCGAGGACGGTGCGACGGTTGGTGCAGGCTCGGTCATCACCAAAACCGTGGAACAGGATAGTCTTGCAGTCACCCGTGCGCCCCAGGTTGCAAAGGTGGGGTGGTCGAAACGCAAACGGGAGCTCGCTGAGAAGAAATAGCTTCCGTCGTCGATATCAACTCAAGGCGCCTCTATCGCCGACCCAGCGGATCGGTGGCGCAGCCAGAGAGCCTGGGTCACCGCCGCCAGCGACATGCCGATGAGTACCACCGAGATCCCCGAGAATCGGCCATCGGCGATACCGAATAGCGCGACCGAACCATACGTCGCCATATAGACCACAGTGCCTTCGGTGATCCCCCGCGTTCGGTGGTAATGGACCAACGTCCCACTGTAGAGACTCTTTACCGCTGCGAGGACCAGGGTCGGCAAGGTGAACCATAGTGCTCCCCGTGCGAGCTCAACCATTTCGAGGGGAAGCTTCACGATACCACCGAACCACACGGTGCCGAGCGGGGTCGCCATAAAAAGCACCCCCCCACCAGCGCACAGCGCGGTGAGAATACCGCTAAACTTTGCGAGGGCGAGCCGCCCATCTCTCCTCCCGCTGAGCGCTATCACTACCTCGTTAAATGCGAATCCCGGGCCCCTCAGGAGAAACATGAGCCCTCCGATCACCGGCATCAAGGCGAGCCCTTCGATCGGTTGGGGCATACGACTGATCGCCCCACTGGAGAGGGGTTGAATGAGGAAATCGAGAAAAGCGGTGAGCGCCAACGGTATGTAAAATCGCGTGAACCGGGGGAGGGTGAGAGGTGCTATCGACGGATCCGGAGCCTGAAGCCGTTCCCTCACCACTCGCCTTGAAACGATGCCGATAAAGAGCGCCTCTATCATAACACCGGTGGTCAGCGCCGCAGCCGCAGTGACCGCACCCGTCGCATTGAAAAGGTGAAAGCAAAGAAGCACCGTGACGATATTCGATACGAGCCGAACACCCGTGCCGATTCCCACAAGTCGGGGCCGCCCCAACCGGATGACAACTCCTTGGAGAAACCTTCGATACGCGATCGACCAGGTCCACGGGGTCATGATCAGGAATCCTGCCCGCCCAGCCTCCCTTACGGCATCGGGGCAGCCCAGGAGATCGCGGGTAATCAGATCATAGAGGGGGGTGAGCGCAACCAACAGGTGCATGCCGGTGAGGCCCCCCCCCATCACCATCATCGTCCGAAAGAGAAATCGATACGCCCCCCGATCCCGACACAACGCGGTCCCGGCCGAGAGCAGCATCAATATCGGAGCTTCGATGATAAAGCTTATCGGGATAAGTATTCCACCGAGGGCGGCGAGGTTCACCTCCGGCTCCGGAAGCCGTGAGATACCACTCGTTATTACCGGCACCTCGAGCGCCATCGCAAACCAGCTTATCCAGAGGGGAAACCAGGTGCGAAAGATCTCTCGCTGCGAGAGTTCGGGGTCGGTCGTTGAGACTGCAGGGAAGCTCAGAAAGCTCTCTCTCGGGGCATGGAGGTCTCTCGAACGATCGATGCTCAAAAAAAATGGCTCCTGAAGGGAGCCAATAACGCTGCTTTTAAAGCCGCTGAGGCTTCGCTATCACTAACGAACCCCACCGGTTTTTTCAAAGCGAGACTACTTGTTCGCCTTGGCTTCCTTCGCCAAACGGCGACGCACCTCTTTGTTGCGCTTTGCGAGTAATTTCGAGCGCTTATGAGCGCGGCGGGTCTCAGTTACTTTTGTTGGTGAAGCCATAAAACACCTTTCGATGAAAGCTTATAAGGGGGGAGGTTATCTTATCCAGGAAACTCGGTCAAATCGGGGGTAGAAGGGGTCCCCAAACATCGATACGACCGGCCCAAGCACGAATCATCATTTCCGCCCGACTCGCCTCGGAATACCCTCGCCTTAGCTGCCCTAACGACCTTCCACGATGGACACATTTGATTCCCGAACCGCCGACCGCCGAGCCAATGAACTCCGCGGTACGTTTCGCAAAGTTGATAACTCGCCGGGGGAGGAGGACTCGCCGAATTTAGCTTTTTCTCTCCCACCTCCTCGCGCGTTCGTTCCCTACGATAGCCGCTTCGAGGGCGCCACACTCCACCGGGTCATAAGATCTTCTCGGCTCGGATTATCGCTGGAGCTCGCGGTGTCGCCGCTGAACGAGCCGTTCGTCGCGGTCTTTTACCGAGACCACCTCGAACCGCTCGGTATCTGGCCGCTTCTCCCACAAGCTATACACAGCGGGGGGCCGACCATCTTTGACCACGCCCACATCGCTATCGGGATATGTCGCCGTGACGGTGAGACCGATCTTTTGTTTTCGGAGCTCCCCCTACTTCCTAAAAAGGCGGGGCTTCTCCCCCGAATAAAGTTTCAGTTGAAGCGGGAGGCGGTGAAGCGGGGCGAATCACACCCCGAGGTCGTTAGCATCGCCTGCGAATTCTCCCTCCGCTTCGGGTACACCTTCTCGGTACGGGCCGCTGGAGATTGGCGGGGGTGACCCTGTATGGGTGGAGCGCGCCCGATAGTCTCTCACCCTCCTACCGCCTCCCACGGCTCCTGAGCGCTGAGATAATCGGCGCCGTTTCCGGCAGAGGGTCAGGTGTGCTCTGCAGCGCCTCCAAAAAAGCTGCCGCGCAGACCGAGATCAATGTATAAGGCATCCCCGTCCATACTTCCCACGATGGAACCCTGTCTATCTCCTCCACTCAAATGCCCCAACAAGAGTTCAACGAGCTTGCAAACCTCATCGGCCTATCCCTTGAGGGTGGTACCGCCCCTACCGAGCAGATCTGCGCAGCGATCGAAAAAAATATACCGAAAATTCTACTCCCATTCGCCGATATCGGAGTTTTTTCGGCTTGTGCAAAAGCTCCAATGCCATAATCCGCGAGGAGCTCGACTTCTTTTACCAAGAATCGGAGGAGGCGTGTCTGAGTCATGAGGGAATTGGAACCTCGGTGGCCAGTGCGCATGGATGTGATTGGCACGCCTTCTGGATAAAAACTTGCGAATACACTAAGCCGAGCGTACCCCCGACGTGCGGCGGAATAATGGAGCTCTGCAAACAAGTCGGTGCGAGCGTCACCGCTTATCCACCCAACCCTGCTGACAACAAGCCTGGAGTGATTTCCGGGAGCGGGAGCATCCCGGGGTGCAGTTGCAAGACGAGTTACGTACTCATCTCCCCGATTACCTGCGCAGCTCCCCTGCCAGCGAGAGTCAAGCTCTAGGGATGGAACCGATAGAGCGCCGCGCGGAAGCGGGAAGGCGCTTTCGCACCCACGGCTGAGTCAGTACGATCTTTTACTCGACTCTTTTACTCGACCGTCTCTCAGCTGGAGCTGCCCCTAGATGTCGAGGTTCCTCGTCTGGAGAGCGTTCTCCTCGATGAAACGGCGCCGGGGCTCCACCTCGTCACCCATCAGGACGGTGAAAATTCCATCAGCCTCAATTGCGTCCTCGATCCGCACCTGGAGGAGCATCCGGTGAGTTGGGTCGAGGGTCGTCTCCCAGAGCTGCTCAGGGTTCATCTCCCCGAGTCCTTTATACCGGGTTATCGTCATCCCCTTTCGGCCCCGCTCATCGACGAGGGTCGCAATATCCTCATAATCAGAGAACTCACCGAGATCCTTCCGTGCCTCGAGATCGTTTGCGGTAAACGGGCGTGCTCCAAGCTTCGCCACCTCGGTATAGGTTCGCACCAGCCGAGCGAAGTCGCTCCTCGCCCACAGCCTCTTCGAGAGATCGGTGACCTTCTGAACGCCCTTCAGCCGGGTTTTTACCCGTACGACGAAATCAACCTTACCCTCAAGCTGCTCCTCAACGACAAACACCGAACGATCCCCGAAGTGCGCCTTTTCAAGCGCGGCTTCGATGCTGCGCGCGAGCGCCTCCGCCGATTCTCGGGTATTGAAAACATCTGCCGACTTGGTACCGCTCTTTGCAAATGCAGCCACGACCCGCTTATCAAAACGGTCACCGGTAAACTGCTCGAGCGCTGCCGGTACTTCCCGAAGGCTCATGATATGGGGCTTCAACGCCTCTCCGCTTGTCACCACCCCGTCGGCTGACCGAACCTCCAAGCTGCTCACACCCCCTGAAACGATCACATCAGCGAAATCGGTTTCATCTTTCAGATATTTCTCCGCCTTGCCCCGTTTAATCTTATAGAGCGGCGGCTGAGCGATATAGAGGTGGCCGCGGGCGACGAGTTCGTTCATCTGGCGATAGAAGAACGTGAGCAGCAGCGTCCGGATATGACTCCCGTCGACGTCGGCGTCGGTCATGATGACGATCTTGTGGTAGCGAAGCTTCGCCACATCGAAATCATCCGAGCCGATACCGGTGCCGAGCGCGGTGATCATGGTGCGGATCTCTTCGAACGCGAGCATCTTATCGAACCGCGCCTTTTCGACGTTGAGAATTTTACCTTTGAGGGGGAGGATCGCTTGGTTTTTCTTGTCTCGCCCCTGCTTCGCCGAACCGCCGGCGGAATCTCCCTCAACGAGGAATAGCTCACACTCTTCGGGATTCTCGTTCTGGCAATCAGCAAGTTTTCCGGGAAGCGCCGCCGAATCGAGGGCCCCCTTTCGCCGCACCAGTTCACGCGCTTTACGCGCCGCTTCACGAGCGCGCGCCGCCTCAAGCGATTTGCCAACTACCGACTTCGCAACTGAGGGGTTCTCCTCCAAGAAGCGGGTGAGGTTCTCATTCACGATAGCTTCGACGAAACCTTTCACCTCATGGTTTCCAAGCTTTGTTTTGGTCTGCCCCTCGAACTGCGGCTCAGGGATTTTAACGCTAATGACCGCGGTAAGGCCTTCCCGGGTATCGTCTCCCTGTATAGCCTCATCGCTCCCCTTTAAGAGCCCGTTCTTGGTAGCGTAGCCGTTCAGCGTTCGGGTGAGCGCTGACTTAAATCCTGCGAGGTGAGTTCCGCCCTCAGAGGTGTTGATGTTGTTGACGTATGTGAAGATGTTTTCTTGGTACTCTTGATTATATTGGAGCGCGACCTCGACGATGATGTGGTCTTTTTCGTCGCGGAAAAATACCGGCTCGGGAAAGAGTGGGTTCTTCGACTTGTTGACGTGTTGAACGAAGCTCTTGATGCCTCCTTCGTAGAAAAACTCCTGTTTTTTGTCGACCCGCTCATCGATAACGACAAAACGGAGCCCCGCATTGAGGAACGCGAGCTCACGAATGCGGTGGATGAGGGTCTCAAGGCTAAACGCTTTGGTCTGGGTGAAGATCGTGTGGTCGGGATAAAAGGTGACCTTCGTTCCCCGTCCCTCAGCAGGGCCCATCTCTTTGAGGGGCGCGAGGGGCTCACCCCGGCGAAACTCCATCGCAAAGAGCTTCCCGTTCTGGCGCACCTCAACCTTCAGCCACTCGGAGAGCGCGTTGACGACCGAGACGCCGACCCCGTGAAGACCACCGGAGATCTTATACGCATCTTTTTCAAACTTTCCCCCCGCGTGAAGTTTCGTCATCACTACTTCAACCGCGCTCACCCCTTCCGTCGGATGCATGTTCGTCGGAATTCCGCGGCCGTTATCCTCGATCGATGCCGAACCATCGAGGTGCAGGGTAAGGGTGATCGATGAGCAATAGCCCGCGAGCGCCTCATCAACCGAATTGTCGAGGACCTCGTATACGAGATGGTGATAGCCCCGGTCGTAGGTGTCCCCGATATACATGCCGGGGCGCCGCCGCACCGCATCGAGGCCCTCAAGAACCTTAATCGCATCGGCGTCGTATGCCTGAGTTGTGGCTTCAGCTGGAGCGTTGTTCATAAACATAAGTCCTAGGAGTCGAATCCTCTTGGCAAACCGCGCTCTGAGGGGTTTGCAGCGCTTTGGAGAAGCTCTGCAGCCCCCGACAAGGTTATTGGAGAGCTTAAAATTTAGCGCCTACCCGCCCTTTTTGGGCCCGTCAAAAACACGGTTTTTACGAAGCCAACGAGGAGGGCCGCCATCACGATAATATTTCCTTGTATTATAGGACTGTTAGCTTTATTACGTAAAGCTACGAAATGCGTGTTTTTGTGTTATTTTCCCCAATATATTCAATATGTTGGGTTTGTTTTCGACACGCCCCTCGATAGACCGACACTTGGGAGGGTTAAAGTCGTTTAAAAATGACTTTGAGGCTCCAATCATCGCTCTAAAGCGACCGCGATCTCACCCCCCGATATCTCCCATTCCGAGCACTCCCCCGGTCGACGACGAGCCGCCCGATCGCGGTCTGTTCCGGTAACGAATACCTGTCGCTCAGTTTGATGGATAAGCTCAAACAACGCATCGCACCGCGCTTGATCAAGCTCTGAATCAACATCGTCAAGAAGAACGATGGGCGCCTCCTTACGTCGCGCCTCAAGGAGCGCTATCACCCCAAGCTTCAACGCCAAAACGATACTACGTGACTGTCCCTGAGAGGCAAATGCCCGCGCATCGTGTCCATCGAGCGTTATCGCTATATCATCCCGGTGGGGTCCCAGCACCGGGGAGCGATACCGCCGTTCGCGCGACTGCACGCTCATCAACTGGTCAAATATCTCATCGGGAGAGGGCGACTCACCGGTTATATCGCTCTCAAGCATGAGGCGAACCCGCCCCTCGTGATGAGCGAGCACCCGATAGTATCTATCCGCCTCCACTTCAAGATCACTGATAAGCGCTCGACGCGAGCGTAATATCTGCGCCGCCGAATTGGCCATAATTCGATTCCATGGCTCAAGCGATGCCGAATCAACGTCTCCACCCTTCAGAAGCGCTGCTTTGCTTTTGAGCGCCCGCTGATACTCGAGGAGAGCGGACATCAGCACCGGCTCAAAGTCAACGATATGGCGATCGATAAACTTGCGCCTAATCTGCGGACCACCCTTTACGATAGCAAGGTCGGTTGGCGAGAACGTAACGCACAACAGTCTGCCAACAAACTCGGTGAGGGAACGAACCTTGTTTCCGTTTACAAACGCCGCGCGCGCCCCGTTTTCGATGGAGACACCGAGTTCCTCATCACCCAACACCGCTTTGACCGAGGCAAAAACCGACGCGCCGCTTTCGTTCCATCGCACGAGATCGGAGATGGACTGGGTTCGAAATGATCGACCGGTGCACAGCAGGTTAATCGCCTCGATAAGGTTCGTCTTTCCCTGCCCGTTTCTACCGCAAATTATGTTGAGACCCGGTGAGAAATAGCGGGTCGAATTCTCAAGATTTCTGAAATTAAAAAGCTTGAGCCACTCAATATACACATCTCTCCCTG
>JBJOHD010000304.1:0-5606 GCA_046047875.1 Pseudomonadota bacterium
AGCTTGGCGTGAGCCTCATCGCCTTCGCCATCGTCGTCTCCTCGTTCAACGTCGTGATTCAGCTTCTGACGTTGTTGACCGGGCCGCTCTTCATGCGGTGGTACCTCAATCGAGCCATCGACAAGCGGTTTAAAGCGTTTGATCAGGACTATCCGTCTTTCCTTCTCTCCCTTGTCGGACTCTTAAAGACCGGAATGAACGTGATGGGGGCGATTGAAGCGGCGGCCCAGGGACTCGAGGACGGATCGCTCGTCAAACTTGAGGTTGAGCTGATGGTTGAGCGGCTCCGTTTCGGTGTTTCGGAGGATAAGTCGATCGGATCGTTTGGCGAAGACATCTATCATCCAGAGATCGAGCTTTTCGTTCAGGCGCTTCTGCTCAGTCGACGAGTTGGTGGTACGTTATCCGATACCCTTGATCGTCTCGCCAAGCAGGTGCGTAAACGTCAGTTTTTTAGAGCTTCAGCCAACGCCGCGGTAAGTATGCAGCGCGGGTCGATCTGGTTCATCATCGCAATCCTCGGGTTTATCGAGATTTACCTCTATATGGTGTATCCGGATGCGATCACCGGAGCGTGGAAGGATGAGATCGGGTGGCAGGTATGGCAGACCGGAATCTTGTTGATTCTTCTGGGGCTCTTTTGGGTTCGTCAGGTTACGAAGATTAGGACGTAGAGATGGAGACGAACATCGTTATCGGAATCATCGCGATCGTGTTTGCCGTGGTTTCGGCGGGTGGAATCGCGGCCTACTTCCTCTTTCCGCGGCAGCAAGTCGATATGCGCTCTCTCATGGGATCGGGGGAAGCTGCGGGACTTGGCAAGCCCAGTGAGGTGCGTGAGCGGATTAAAAACGATCAGACGGGGGAGCAGCTTGAAAAGCTCAAGCAGCACACCCGCTCAAAGGTCGCGGCGCGAAGCGGGGCGGTAACGCTCGATGAGAAATTCTTTCAAGCAGGAATCTTCTCAGATGAGGAGAAAGCTGATTTCCAGCGGCAGCGCCTCCTCGCCCCGCTCATTTGCGGAGGATTCATTCTGTTCCTGATGAGCAGTATCGACACCGTTCTGATGATGTGCGGTGGGGTCCTCGGCGTTCTTATCGGCATGCGGCTCCCGTTTATGCTCCTCGACCGACGGATGCGCGCACGAAGCGAGGAGATCCTATTTTTTCTGCCGCTCGTTATTGAGCAGATCGCGATCGGTGTCAGCAGCTCGCTCGATGTCGGTCCGTGTTTGCAGCGGGTGGTATCGATGGCGGATGAGCGGGATAGTCACAACTGCGTAACTGAGCTCCTCCGACACGTTCACTTTTACGTGAAGTCGGGAGCCTCGCTCGAAGATGCCTTGATTGAGGTTGGCAAGCTCTCGGGGCATACCGAGTTAAAGCACGCCTTCATGTCGCTGTCGCAGGTGGCGAAGCACGGTGGAGAGATCACCCGTCAGCTCCAGGAGCTCGCCGATGCGGTTGCGGGTCAGCGTGAGACAAAGATCGAGGCGAAGATTAAGAAGCTGGAGCTCGCGGCGACTGGGCCGGTGGCGCTCGTGTTCGTGGGATTCTTGATCATTCTCGTCATCGGTTTCGGTATTCAGATTAAGTCGGCGTTCATGTAGGACTCGCATATGCCCGTCGTACAAGGGATCGCTCCCGTCATCGTACCGAGAACCCGACGCAGCGACCTGATTTTGGCGCTCTTCGTCGTCGCAATCACCGCGATGCTCTTGGTGCCGCTGCCGACCCCGCTGCTCGATGTGCTTCTCGCAGCGAATATCTCCTTCGCATTGCTCTTGCTCCTTGTGGGTCTTTACATGCCCAATGCTTTGGCGCTTCTCGCCTTTCCGTCGTTACTGCTCTTGACGACGTTGTTTCGCCTCGCTCTCAATGTCGCATCGACCCGTCTTATCTTGAGTCAGGGGGATGCAGGGCGGGTAATCGAGGCGTTCGGGACATTTCTTATTCGGGGCGAGGTCGTTGTCGGGGTCATCATCTTTACAATTATCACCGTGGTAAATTTTATCGTCATCGCCCGCGGAGCAAGCCGCGTGTCGGAGGTCGCCGCGCGATTCGCGCTCGATGCGCTCCCAGGTAAGCAGATGGCGATCGATTCGGACCTTCGAGCGGGACTTCTTCGTCCGGAAGAGGCGCAGCGGCGGCGCGAGGACCTACGGAAAGAGTCGCAGCTCTACGGGGCGATGGATGGAGCGATGAAGTTCGTTCAGGGCGACGTTGTTGCGGGGTTTTTTATCATTTTAACGAACATCGTCGGTGGTCTCTATCTCGGCATGTCAGGGGGGATGGGATTCTCCGATGCGGTTCAGACATACACCGTTCTCACGGTCGGCGATGGGTTGGTAACGCAGATCCCGGCGCTGCTCATCTCGATCTGCGCCGGTATCGTTGTTACCCGCGTCTCGTCGGGAGAGAATACGACCCTCGGTACTGATGTCGGGTCGCAGCTGTTTACCCGCCCCGGGACCGTTCTTTTCTCCGGAGCGGTTTTGTTCGTAATCGCCGCTCTTCCAGGTGTCCCAACCTTGCCTTTCCTGCTCGTCGGCTTGTCGTTCGTGGCTGCGGCCTTTGTGCTTGCGCGGCGGAATAATGGGGTAGGAGGGGGTGTATCGAGTGCTGCAAGCGATTCAACGCCCCTTGCTCTCGTCGGGGGGCGGGGTGCTATCGCTGAACTCGAGGGTCCAGACGAGGGCCGAATCTTGATGGTGCTCGATGGGGCGGTTCTCTCTCGTCTCTATCGGGGCGCCGCCGAACGCTGTACCGGGTGGTGGAGAGAGCTGCAAGCTGACTTCTATGCTGACGTCGGAATCCGCCTTCCGGAGTTGGTAGTCTCTGCCGACGAGCGGATGATCGCGGGCGGATATCGGATAGTCGTGAACGGCACGACGGTAGAGGAGGGGGTGATTCCACTCGATGTGGTGCTCATCGAAGTCTCCCCGGATAGCGCCGATGTTCTGGGGCTTGAGGTCGTCGAGGAGGTCGAGCATCCGCTGACCGGGCAGAGGGTATTTTGGGCTCGTCAGACCGGAGCGACGAAAGCGATAGCTGATGCCGCGAACCTCCGGTTCGTGGACTTTTTCGGGTTTCTTGCGCTCCGGACCGCGGCGTTTCTCCAGCAAAATCCCGAGGAAATATTCACCCTCACCGAGATGCATGCCCTTCTGAAGATGGTTGAGGGGCGTCATCCGGGTCTCCTCGCCGATGTGTTCAAACGGAACTTCGTTAATGTTGCGAGATTTACTGAGATATTTCAGGAGCTCGTACGCGAGGGGGTCAATGTTCGGGAGTACCGCCAGATTATCGAGGCGATCGCCACGTACTGCTCCCGCTACAGCTCCCTGGAGGAGGATGAATTCGATCTCCACGAGGTTGTGGCGTTCGTCCGTGTGGCTCGCCGACGGCAATTCGTTTCCCTGCTCCTCTCCCCCCGGCGGACGCTCCGAGTTGTTACCCTGGATGGTCGACTCGAGCGGCTTCTCGAGAGTGCGGCGGTCGACGCACCGGAGCTGCCGTTGGCGATCGAGCCGGATGCGCTGGAGCGGTTTGCTGCAGAGCTCGACGCGCTGGTTGGGCCCGTCCGGCAGCGGGGATTGCTGCCGATCGCTGTGTTGTGCTCGCGGGAGCTGCGCCACAAGGTGCTCAGTTTTATGCGGACATCGAATCGGAGGGTAAAGGTGGTAACGTTTGAGGAGCTCGACCCTGCCATCGGTATCGAACCGGTAGGGGTGTGGGGAGCCGCCTAGCCTCAGCGAGGTCGCGGCGTGTGTGGTAGAGCCAGAGATGAAATTCAACTGATGTAAGACGGGGGGAGAGGTGACTATCGGACAACAGACAGAGGCATTCGATTTAGGCGCCCAGCTCGCCGACCATTACCTGGTCGAGAGTCATCTACTCTCGACCCGTTCGGCTGATGCGTATCGAGCACTTGAGCGGATCCGTGGTGTTTCTTTGTGCATCTGGATGCTGCGACATCCCCTGGCGAAGCGTTCGGCCGCGGTGAGGCGGTTCGCTGATCGAGTGGAGAAGATTGCCGCGATCGAGCCCCCGATTATCGAGGTGGTTCGGCACGGGATCGATGCTTCGGGTATGGCTTTTTGCGTTGTGCCGGCGCTGGATGGTCATCCGGTGCTTTCTGGAAACGTCGAGATTCAGGAAGCCGAGCGCCGTTTCATCTCGTGTGTACGGCTTGTCGATCGCTTACACCGCGCCGGTATAGTATGCGGCGATCTCTGCGGGAGCTCTTTTTGGGTCGATCGAAACGGTGACATCCGATTTATCGGATTGATGGGCTCCTTCGATAGTGAGGCGGCGGCGACAGCGATGCTTCCCCCCGCGGAAACGATCCCGTTTCTCTCCCCGGAGCAGCGCTCGGCGGCGGGCGTCGACGCGTCGAGCGATGTATTCGCCCTCGGTGTGCTCGGTTATTTCCTGTTTACCGGGAGATACCCCTACGGCGCTGGCCCGGCGAGTCTGGTGACCGGGTTCGACATCAATTCAGTGGAGCCGTTAGGGCGTTTCATCGGTGCCCCGCCGGTATGGGCCGAAGAGGTCATTCGGCGGTGCCTCGACCCTGATTCCACTCAACGGTATCCGAACGCCGGTGCCGTTAAGGACGCGATCGGCGAGGTGGCGCGGCGGGCGCAATCGCGTGAAAGCGCCCCGATGAATGTTCGCCGGGAGGGATCGCTGGTGGGGGGGCCGAGAGACGTCTCGGCTCCGCCTATGCAGGCGGAGAATCATCCCCCGGTCCAGATGGAAGCGATCCCAGAGGACGGTGGGAGCCCGCGGAGCGCCCCGATTCGGGTGGCGGTGTTGTGCGGTCTCATCGTTGTGGTCAGCGTATTTACCGCGCAGTGGTATGTGCAGCAGCGGCGTGCCCGGGAGGCAAGTTTGCGCGATGAGTTATCGGTGCACGCCCAGGCGGTCAATAGTCAGGACCTGCGCGAGGCTATCGATATCATCGGAGAAAGTAACAGTGAGCTTTTCGAGCAGGCGAACCAGCTCGAAAAGATAGCGAACTCCGATGATCCGATCGCCCATCAGATCCTGGTGACGAGTGCAAAAGACGCAAAGTCTCAGCAGATGCGGGCCTTGAGTGAAAAGGCGATAATTGATCGAGCTCGACGACTCGGCCTCATGCGCAGTTCAGAGCAGGTGCGGCAATGGCTCCGGGGATTGAAAGAGGGAGATCTCCCTTCGGTGTACGAGCCGGTGCTCCGCTCCCTCGATACCACCTTGCCGATTGAGGCTCGGAAAACGCTGCTGCGGCAGGCGTATGCATCGGAGCCACGGATGGTTTTGAAGCTGGGAGCTGCGTTGGCGCTCGATTCCGGCTCTTTCGAGGACTACCAACCGGTGCTGGCGCAGCTCGTCGGGGATGCCGCGGGATGGAAAGATGCGGGTGAGCACTCGGCGCTCGCACTGATCCTCGCGTACGAAGGGTTATCGATGCTGTATGGGGATGACGTTATTCAGCGCCGGGAGCAGCTGCCTGATAAAGATGTCTTGTGGCTCCTCAAGGTCCTCGCCGCTCGGGGCGACGTGAACGTCCGGGCGATCGCTAACGTGACGATTGAGCGCAACGTCTTAGCCCCCCTTCCG